>NC_014364.1:2792382-3102646 GCF_000143985.1 Sediminispirochaeta smaragdinae DSM 11293
AGCTCGGACGCTATCCTCTTTCCCTCTATCCCAGCCACCACCCCATGTGTCTGCCCCCGCTTCTCATCCTTTCCCCCAACCCGATAGGGCTTCATAAAGTTGTGATAATACCGGTAGATCTCAAGCCGCTCCAGCATATTCACCGTACTCCGGGCAAACTGGACCGTCTGCCTCACATGATCCGAGTCATCCTTCCGTATCTCCCTGTCAAGGTAATTCACACTAAAGAGGGGATTACACAGATCCCGAACCCTCTTCGAACTGATCCTGTGGTGCTCTATCATTCCTGCCACCCCTTCCGGTAGTCCCTTCATCACCCTTTTGTATTGCGTATGCTCATCGGTATACAACTTCACCCTATCCCTCTCCGATTGCTCTGTCAGGGCAAACACCTTTGCCACGACATTCTGAAAGGACTGATAAACACTTCCTCTATAGACCTTTAGCTTCTCCTTGATTACCCTGTTTTTCTTCTTCTGATACCAGGTCATACGTCCCTTTCTGGTCAGCTGTGCATAGTCGGAGAGGAACCAGAACTGGGAGTCTTTTCCTGCCAGGATGTGGATGTTGTTGGGGAGGTATTGGGAACAGACAAAGCTTTCAAAGCCGTCTGCGACCAGGTCTTCGTGGAGGTTCATGTCTGAGGTGAGGGAGGCAGAAGAGGCAAGACACTGGTGGGAAAGGCGACGGATACGGTCTGAGATGGTGGAGCATGAGACCTTAAGGATACGGGAGAGGTCCCTGATACCGGAGCTGGTGACGAGGTGAGAGAGGATGGTTGTGTAGGGGAGGTGGAAATGGGTCCAGTAGTCGATGCTGAAGGTGCGAGTGGAGAAGGAGAGGTGGCAGGTTTTGCATTTGAACTTTTGGATACGGGGAGAGGTTTGGGTAGAGTAGGAACCTGTTCTAAAGAACCAGTGGCCTTTTGGAGAGAAGTGGTTGAGGCAATGGGGGTTGGGGCAGAAGGGGGGATGAAACATGGGAAACTCCTTTTTCGTATTGTTCTTACTATAAGTAACTACGAGAAAAGGAGATTTTATTCATTTTCCACCACGATTCCGGACAGTAGTTGACTGTTAAAAGAGGCCATGATCTAATAGAGGAATGAAGATCGTCATGGTTGCAAGCGAAGCTGTACCTTACGCCAAGACAGGGGGGCTCGCAGATGTTGTTCCGGCCCTCTCCCGTGCTTTAACAGGGCGAGGTCATCAGGTCACAATCATCATGCCCCGTTACAGTTTCATCGATACTGCTTCGTTTCGGGAACTTCCCCTTGTACCGCTGATTTCACTCGGTTTTGCAGAGTATAGTTTGAGACTCTTTACCCCTATCGATGGGAACGGTGAACTATCGGTAATTTTCCTGGATCACCCCCTTTTTTCCTCCAGAGACGGGCTTTATGGGGAAAATGGCGGGCAACCATATCGTGATAATCATATTCGCTTTGCTCTTCTGGCCAAAGGAGCCATTGAGACCTCGAGAAGGTTAAATCTTGCCCCCGATCTGTTTCATCTCCATGACTGGCAGGCAGCCTTGGTACCGGCATATCTTGCCGAGTACGAAAAAACAGGAGTCATGGCGGAAGCACGAACGATTTTTACCATCCACAATATTGCCTACCAGGGAGTTTTTTCCAAGCAGGATATCCACGCCCTTGCCTTAACGTGGGACTCCTTTTCCGATCGGCCCGCCGGCTATCGTGACCAGATCAATTTTCTTAGATCGGCGATCATAAACAGCGATCATATAACCACCGTAAGCCCTAGCTATGCAAAGGAGATCATGACTGAGGCATTTGGGGAGGGCCTTCATACGCTCCTTGCCGATCATGCGGGGTCGGTAAGCGGTATCCTTAATGGTGCCGACTACAAAGAGTGGGATCCGGCGAATGATCCCTTCCTTGATGTCTCTTTCGGCGCCGATGACCTTTCCGGCAAAGCGCTTGCAAAGAAACGGCTGCAGAAGGAGGCCGACCTCCCTGTCGATCCTTCAATCCCCATCATTGGTATGGTTGGACGCCTCGCCGAACAGAAGGGTTTCGTGGAGCTACTTGATGAAAAGAACGGAGCCCTTCAGCGTATTCTCGAAGGTAATAAGGTACAGGTTGTCTTGCTTGGAACAGGGGCTTCATGGATCGAATCTCGGCTTCTGGAAATATCCGAAAGCCATCCTAATCTAAGGGTATTCCTTACCTTTAATGAAAAGCTGGCACATGTGATCGAGGCGGGGAGCGATTTCTTTCTCATGCCGAGTCGCTACGAACCCTGTGGCCTCAACCAAATCTACTCCCTCCGTTACGGGAGTCTGCCCATCGTTACCCAAACGGGGGGCCTCGCAGATACGGTCATTCCCGAAAGCCAAGGGAGAAATCGAGCCACCGGCTTTGTCTTTCCGCAGTGTACTCCCGACCAGATCGTCGAGACGGTTCGGCATGCCCTTGATCTCTGGGAACATGACAGGAACGCCATCGACGCAATGCGGCGACGTGCCATGAGGGCCCACTTTTCATGGGAAGACTCGGCGGCAGCATACGAAAAACTCTACAAACGCTTAATCAACCGTCCACGGCGATGATAGAGCTGTTTACGTATCCGCTCCGAAAGAAAGGCTCGCCGTTCGAGCATCGCCTCCACTAGTTCCAAGGCAGCGGTAGGATTGTGCTCAACGTGTTCATAGTATTTGGCGAGCTCGATTCCTGCAAATAAGGAACGTTTTTGTTCCCACATCTGTCCGGCAAGCTCGGCGGCCTTTTCGCGATATCCCATACGCTTCAGTAGGAGGATGGCTATCCTCCCCGCCCTTGCATTCCCCTCTTCCCATGCCAGCTGCAGCAATTCCAGCGCATCATCCCTGCTACCGGTATGGTATCGCAGCTCCCCGAGAACACCCTTCTCCCGAGCGGTACAATCACAGGGGGATAGCGCCATCGACTCGAACCGACGCAAAAGGAGCAGAAGCGAAAAAAGATCCTGCAGGTGGTGTGCAAAGACGGGTTCCAGGGCCTCTATATCGAAGCTTTTCAGCCAGCTGAAATAACGATCGGGAATCTCTCTTCCGGGAATATCAAGTTCACGCCAGAGGCCAAGGATCTCCTGTTCCACGGTCGAAAGAGAACAGTCAGGAAGTCGCTCCTTCCAGAACTTACGGGCCGGATAGAGGAGATCAAGCTGCCGCGGCATGGAAAGCTGAAGAGCATGTAGCCGAAATTTGCTTGCAAGAAGGTGGCGATCGAACCCTTTACCGTTGTAGGAAAGATAGAGTAATTGCGGCTTTATAAGCTCTCCAATTGCCTCTAAAAAGTCCCTCTCGCCGGGGAAATCAGCCAGGAACAGCTGCGTGGCCTCGGGAGTGAAAAACGTATTCCTCCTTCCCTTATTTTCAATGGGGACAAGACGTAGAAAGCCGGCCAGAAAAACGGCAGTACCGGCCCCGCCACTTAAGCCGCTCGTTTCCAAATCATAAAAAAGAAGATTTTCTGCCGGCTCGCCTGCAGGAAGTAATATGGGATGAGAAGAAAGCAGCGGACGAATATCCACGGGAGGAAGAGGCGTGACCCGCCGAAAAAGATAATCGGAGAGTTTTTCCCAGCCTCGATTGATAAACTCAGGCGAGAAATTCTTCACAGGAGCCGAAGAAGCATGAAGAGGAGGCGTTACTCCGGGCCCCTTTGATGCTCTCAGCCGGGCGAGCCTCCCTGCAAGCTGCTTCTTTTTCATCATCCAAGACCGGAAGCCCTGACCCATCCGTTAAGGAAACGCACGACAGCCTCCTTGCGTCCTCCGTCTGGCGACAGGTCCGGGCCGCAGCAGGAGGGACAGCCACTCTCACAGCTACAGGAACTGACCCGCTCGGCCCCAGCCTTCAAAATAGCGGGAAAGGCCTTCATCATCGATTCTGCAAGACCGATTCCTCCCGGAGCCTTATCATAGAAATAGATTGCGGGAAGGGCGAAATGGGGATCGCGCAGCCGTTCGCTTACTCCAATATCACTGTGATCACACAAAAGAAAAAGTGGAGCAACGCTCAGAAGCAGGCTTGCACTCCGAGCAATCACCTCTTCGGCAAGAGCAGCCTCTACCTCGGAGAACTGCCCGGCAGGTACCCCGCCCTCGTCGAAACGGAGGATAAAGCTTCGAGTGTGCATCTCTTCTTCAGGAAGAGAGATATCACCATAGCCGATATTTTCGTGTGTCGCAAATTTCAGTTTTTTATACTTTGCAACCTGATTTCTGACAAGCACATCGGCAAGGAGAGCGCATCCCCAGGGAAAGGATTCTTCAAGATCGATCTCCAAGGGCTTGATATCGCTTTTTACGATGGAATCGGTATAGTAGTTGAGGCTTGACTCCTCGACGTCACAGCGGCGGTTTTCAACATCAAGCCTGAGGCTTTGAAACTGGCGTCCCCGATGCAGGTAAACAGCCTTGGGAAAGAGCAGTTCCTTGGCCGAAGGCAGATCCATTTCCCCGATCACTTCGTTCTTTCCCCCTGTCGTATTAATGATAACCACATTTTCGGAAGAAGCCGATCGAAGGGACACCCCTTCCGCGGGATAACCGCGATCGGCCCAGAACCACTTACCTCCGGTATACCTGGCAACCCCCTCCTCCTCAAGGTAGGAGAGAAGAGGCTCGGTATCATTTCCGCCAAAATCCTCTCCTTCGGAAAAGGGAAGCTCAAAGAGTGCACACTTAAGGTGATCAAGAAGAATATAGAGATTTTCCGGGTTAATCGAGGCTGCTTCGGGAGAACGGCCGAAAAAATAGTCTTCGTGTCCGACAAGATACTGGTCCGTGGGGCTGGCGGAAGCGACCAGGACCGCCACCGACTCGCTGGCCCCACGCCCTGCTCTTCCCGACTGCTGAAGCGCCGAGGAAACGGAAGCGGGTATTCCTGCCAGGACCGCGGCATCAAGACCGCCGATATCGATACCCAGCTCAAGGGCGTTGGTGGAAACAACCCCCTTGATGCTCCCGTCCCGCAGGCCGCGTTCGATCTGACGCCGCTCTCCCGGAAGATAGCCTCCGCGGTAAGCCTCCACCCGGGTACGATGGTTCTCATTAAAATGATTCGCAAGGGCCTTGTTGATATAGTCCGCGATGAGTTCCACCCTGATCCGCGAACGCCCGAAGACAATCGTTTTTACTCCACCTCGAAGAAAACGGAGGGCAATATCACGGCTTTCGAGAACCACTCCCCGCCTGATTCCCTGGACGGCATCTACCAGGGGAGGATTGTAAAGGATAAGGTTTTTCGCACCGGAAGGAGCACCGTTTTCCTCAATCACAGAAACAGGTTCGCCGATGATCTTTTCCGCAAGCTCTCCGGGGTTTTTGATGGTCGCGGAACAGCAGATGAACTGAATCTTTGAGCCATAGAAGCCTGCAATGCGTACCAGACGCCGCATAAGATTGGCCATATGACTACCGAAGATACCACGGTAGGTGTGTACTTCGTCGATAACGACAAAACGGAGATTACTTAAGAATTTGATCCATTTCGGATGGTTCGGCAAGATTCCCGAATGAAGCATATCAGGATTCGAGATAACGATCCTACCGCTTTCCCGTGCCGAGACCCGAAGAGATTTGGGAGTATCGCCGTCGTATGTCGTTATTTTTACGGGCAGATCGTCGGACAAAACGATATCGTTCAGGGCCGACTGCTGATCCTGACTAAGGGCCTTTGTGGGAAAGAGATAAAGGGCTCGAGCCTCAGGTTCGGCAAGAAGCCTCTGCATCACGGGAAGATTATAGGCAAGGGTTTTTCCGCTTGCCGTCGGTGTTACAACGACACAGTGTTCACCTGCACGTATCTTTTCCCAAGCCAGGCGCTGATGGGAATAGAGTTGGCCGATTCCCTGTTGCCCAAGCGCCGTAACGATACGCTCATCCAGCTCCTTCGGAAAAGGAGCATAGGATCCTTCCCTTGCAGGAAGCCGCTTCCAGGCCCCCACGTTTGACGCAAAGGATCGATCACGTTTTAGCTCTTCAAGAATCCCTTCTAGTGGTGATGTCATGAAACTATTCTACCAAGCTTTTCATCTGCTGAAAATCCTTGACCCAGTGATCAAACTGATTTACCCTAGGTAATGTGAACTGTGATTGCTGAAGGGAAGAGGTGCTTTGTGAATAAACCATTGGCTATTGTATTGGGCGGAGGTAAAGGCACCAGGCTTTTTCCTCTTACGAAAGAGCGGGCTAAACCGGCGGTCCCTTTCGGGGGAAAATATCGGCTTGTAGATATACCAATCTCCAACTGTATCAACTCAGGGCTTCGTCAAGTCTACATTCTTACACAGTTTAATACTGCAAGCCTTCACAATCATATCTCAAGCACCTTCATTTTTGATGTCTTTAGTAACGGGTTTGTCGAAATTCTTGCGGCCGAACAGACTTTCGATAATAACAGCTGGTATCAAGGGACGGCGGATGCGGTCAGAAAAAACTTCTATCACTTTCGCGATCAGTCGCCGAGTCATTACATTATCCTTTCAGGGGACCAGCTCTATCGCATGGATCTGGCGGAGATGTTGAATAAGCATATCGAGAGTGGAGCCGAGGTGACCATAGCTGCCACTCCCGTCTCTCGGCAAAACGCCACCGGCCTCGGCATCATCAGTGCAGATAAAAAGGGACGCGCCGTATCCTTTATCGAAAAACCGGACCCGGAAGACGATATCTCACATATGGCCTTTGATCGTTCTCTCCTGCCGGAGAATCAACCGAAAGTGGATCTAAGTAAAGAGTATCTGGCCTCAATGGGTATGTATATTTTCAACGCGAAGACCCTTGAAAAGGTGTTGGATAATAACTACACCGATTTCGGCAAGGAGATTATCCCTATTGCCATTGGTGAGCGATACGTAAACACCTATATCTTTACCGGATTCTGGGAAGACATCGGAACCATCAAAGCCTTTTATGAGACGAATCTCAATCTTGTCTCTCTTACCCCGGCTTTTAATTTTTACGATGAAAAACGACCCATATACACTCATCGTCGGCACCTTGCCGCAACGAAGATGAATTTCTGTACCATCAGTCAATCCCTTGCGGCCGAGGGGAGCATCATCACCAACGCCTCAATTGTCAATTCGGTAATCGGTATCAGAACACTTATTGAGTCGGGAGCCAACCTCGATGGGGTTTACTGCATGGGGGCGAACTTCTACGAAACCTTGGAGCAGAAAAAGGAGAACGAGGAGCAGGGAATCCCCAACATCGGTATAGGTCGAGGAACTATCGTCAGGAAGGCAATCATCGATCTCAACGCACGCATTGGGGATGGATGTAGGCTCGGTATCGACCCTATCGAAAGAAAAGACGGCGACTACGGCTATTACTGGATCGTGGACGGAATCATCGTCATTCCGAAAAACGGTATTGTTCCGGCGGGAACCATTATATAGTAACGGGCTTGTTTCGTAAGAACTCCAAAATCGAACGATCGGAATCTGCCATGGAAAGCCGTATCATTTCATCGAGGGTGAACCAACCGATTTTCTGATGTTCTGCAAGGGTAAAACCATCCCCAAGAATTTTGATATCAAAGGCCTGTAACTCATAATCGGTACCACGATTTGAGAAGGAACCATGAAAAATCATTCGGCCCACCAGAATATGGATCTGAAACTCCTCAAAGAATTCCCGCTTCAGCGCCTCTTCGGGAGGCTCTCCGAAACGGGCCTTTCCACCGGGGAATTCCCAACTTTCACCAATACTTGTCCCGGGCTTACGGAGAGCAAGAAGGTACTTACTTCCCCGCCGTGCAATTCCCGCCGTTGAGATACGTTGCATACCCCTCATACCACCTGTCGGTTAGAGAAACAGCACTGCAGGAAACAAAAAATGAAGCACGGCGATGACCATTGCGGCAACACCGAACACGGACTGGTTGGCGATAAATATCTTTTCGAGATGCTCACGCCCTTCACCGCCGACGTCACTTTTTTGGATATAATAGTCCAAGGCCTGTATAAAACCCAGCAGGAAGAGAGAGAGCGCAGGCAGAAGGTCGCCGACAACCGGTACATCCCCGGAAGTAACGGTAAGCAGCTTAAAGATACCGACAAGCACGGTAAGAATGATCAGGGAAACACGAAGACCGGGCCGATCTTCCAATCCCTTTCGCATCTGTACCAAAATGGGAAATCGCTCTTCAAAATAATCGGCGGCAAGGAGAGCTCCACCGATGAAATTCAGAAGTATTGCAAGGACGTAGAATTGTACCATCACATCACCCCTCTTTGATTGGACATAAAAATCCTGATACAAAACATACAAGAAAGATTGTCGGTCGTCAACAAATTCTCAAATTCTAGGGAAGTCCCAGTTGGAGGAGAAATGTTTCACCTGAGACACTAAGGGTTGCGGTTGCCACTCGCACCTTCTCGGGAGAACTAAGGCGAAGAAAAGCACGTTGGTGTTCGACAGCCCCGACGGTGACGGGAAGAACGGCATCCACTTCCTCCAGGCTTTCCCCTGAATCGGTGGAAAAACGATATGCAAAGGGGATGCCGGGGTGAATCTGCCCCTCCCGCCCCGGGGCCTTCACGAAAAGGTCAAAGTAAATTCCCTCCTCTAACCGCTCCGCGTCGAGGGTAAAGGTATAGCCTTCCCAGCGCCCCCGATCTTTTCTCCCGTACATCGGGTAAAGGGTCAAGGCAATGATTGCAACGATAACAAGGTCGACGAAGAAAATCATTGAACCACGACGAGCAAAGAAACCCCCGCGTTTACGCTTTTTCTTGTAATCATCCGGTCTGGATTTTCCGTAATAGTGTATGGGACGGGCCTCGGGAGAAAGATTCGGATCCTCACTTTCGGGGCCGCCTAGACGAACCTGCCGCCGCTCACTCATTCTGCAGCGCTCCGGTAGCTCTCGATTCCAATAAATTCGATGAGCTGCCCGGCGGTAAAAAAGCCTTTTTTCTCTGCAGCATGCTTTCCCGCTCGCTGATGGAGGGCTACAGCCTCAAGCGCCGCCTCTCGTGCGGCCATTTCACCGCGCATCAACATCGTCCCGCAGATACCGGCAAGAACATCTCCCGATCCTCCGGTTCCAAGAGCCGGGTTGTTACCTTCAACAATCTCATATCCCCCCTCAGGAGAGGCTATGTGGCTGATATGGCTTTTTAGAACAATCACACCGTTACAACGCTCGGCCATTGGGGGCAGCAGCTCCCAAGGACGGGTAAGCAGCATGGAACGAGCCTCTTCGATATCACGGCAGAGGCCGAGAGAAACCGCAAGCCTCGACGCTTCCCCTGGATGCGGGGTCACAATCCAGCGAGTGCTCCCATCTTTGCCGGGAAGTCTCCCACCATTTTTGTTGAGCCACATACCAAGAAGCGTAATGCCGTCGGCATCGATCACGCCGGAAGCGGCATGTTGAACAACGGCGTCAAAGGCAGCAAGACGAGCCTCATTACGCCCCCATCCCGGCCCGATCACAACGGAATCCACCGAAGCAGCAAACTTCGGATCAAGGCGTCGAATCATAATACCGCTCCGATCGGGAGGCGTTCTCGCAAAGATTTCGTCGTCAAGCATCAAGGTGACAAGACCAGCCCCGCTCGAGGCGGCAGACATCGCACAAAGAAAGGGAGCACCATCTGTACAAGGAGCGCCACCGATAACAAGAAGATGACCCCTTCGATTTTTATAGGCCCAAGGAGCCAGCTCTGGTACTTGGACCTCTTCGGGCACAAACCACTCTGCCGCCGCTTCGGCTTCGGCAATAAGGCCAAGAGGAAAGCCAACCGGTACGACGACGATCCGGCCCACGAGTTTCCGCCCTTCAGGGCTGAAAAGCGGAAGCTTCGGTAGCTCCATGGTAAGGGTGATATCGGCACGAACAATTACCGACCCCGCTATGGGAAAGGCATCGTCTCCCAGACCGCTGGGAATATCAACGGCTACCTTTAGGGCTCGGCTTTCGTTGATGCGTCGCACAAGCTCCGCAGCCATCGGACGAAGAGCGCCTTTCAACCCCGTTCCGGCTATACCGTCGAAAATAACATCGGCATCCGAGATTGCGGCCTGCACAGCAAGCTTGTCGCCCTCCATGCACAGCACCTTAAGCCCATAGCCCTCACAAATTTTGGTATGAAGACGAACCGATTCACCATTCTCCGAGGCAAAAAGCACGACCTTCGCCCCGGTAAACCCCTCGCTAAAGGCCGCACGGGCCATAACAAGGGCATCACCGCCGTTGTTGCCCTTCCCCGCCACAAACAATAGCTTGCTCTCTTTATCGATCTTCTCCCGGCAGAGGGTACGAAAGCTCCGCCAGGCGTTCTGCCCAGCATCTTCCATCAAAAGCAAACCGGGAATGGCGCAATCCCCCGAGGCTTGCCGATCTATACAAGACATCACTTTGCCGGTGACAACCTTCATTACTCCTCCTCGGTGATCCGATCGGAACGCCACCATACAATATCGACACCAAACGCTTTGGCCAGCAGTGCCGTTAGAATTCCTTCGGGAGAAAGATAAAAATCACGATAGATGATCTGATCATCTTCGAGGAGTATGGTACTTCTATCAACTACCGAACCATCACGGCCCATAATCATAAGCTCAAAATCATCACCGCTTTCCGGTGCCATAAAGTAGAGATTCCCATTTCGATCCACACCAAGGGCCTCATAAATGGTGACGAAAGAATCGTCTTCAAGAAAGCCCCCTCCCTGCTCGGCAACGCGCTTGGCGGGAAGAACGATCCGAGAATCCCATGATTCCGTCTCGGTATTGAAGATACAGATGGCACTCTGATCAAAGTCGATACCACCTTTATCCCCCTCGCTTCGATAGTAGTCGACCATCACGTAGAGCAAGGGTGCCGTATAATCCGGGAAAACACCTTTTACGGCAGGCTCGGCATACCCCTCTCCATCCGGCATGGGAATTTCCTGAGGGAGAATATCCGATCGGCTCTTCAGAGCGCCGTGATTATCAAAGGAAAAGAGAACCCACCGGTTCGGTCCACGCGAGGCAATCCATATAGTATCATTATCAACGACAAAAATCCTCTCAACATAGGGAAAAGGCGTTCCTCCGACCCCTTCCTGTCCCAGATAATCGAGCACCTCACCATCCTCGGAAAAGCGAAGTACGATCGTATTGAGACTACTCGCCAGCTCCTCATCGTAGGATATCTGATACTCCTGGGCCCGCTCCTCAACCAAAAGGAGCCCTGAACCGGTAACCGCGATCTCTCCGACATCAGTGAAGGGGTATTGGTAGGCCTTTCGGCTGGAGACCATATCTGATCCGCTGTCGGTGTCGAGGAGAATGGGTCCGGGATTACTTTCGGCCGAGTAAAACAGGGAGAGGATATCCCCATAGCCGTTGAACTCCATCACCTTTTTCGAATTACCATTGCCGATATAGAAGAGACCATTGCGCATTACGATCCTGGTTTTCTCCGTGTAAGGAACCCCATAGTGTTCCACAAGATCAAGGTCATCCTCCATCTTTCCGATCTTTAAAGAAAAGAGCGTTTCCCGCTTCAGGGTCTTTCCATCACCTGCTTTGCAGGAACTAAACAGCATGGGAAACAGTACCAAACAACAAAACAGACACGCCGCAGTGCATCGGTAATATGGGAATCTATATGCTTTCATCTCGGCCAATAGTAGCCCCTGCTTATGGCTCTGTCAATGAATCATAAAAGCTGACAACAACGCCTCTTTTTAGTATAGTAGATAGATGAATAGATAATGAGTCGTATCTTCCAAAGGAGTTAGCAATAATGCTGGAAAAAGCAATAACAACCCTGTTTGGGTCCAAATACGAAAGAGACCTTAAGGAGCTACTTCCCCTGCTCCATAAGATCAACGAGTTCGAATCGACTACCGCCGCCATGCCGGCCGAGGCGTTTCCTGCAAAGACACAAGAGTTTCGCAACCGTTATCAAGAGGGTGAAAGTCTCGATGCCATGCTGCCGGAGGCCTTTGCCATGGTTCGTGAGGCGGCTCGGAGAACCCTCGGTGAACGTCATTACGATGTGCAGCTTTTGGGAGGCATTGTTCTGCATCAGGGAAAAATCATGGAGATGAAAACCGGTGAAGGAAAGACCCTCTCCAGCGTCACAGCCGCCTACCTCAATGCCATCCCCGGCGAAGGGGTCCATGTCGTAACGGTCAATGATTACCTTGCCGAGCGTGACGCTCAGTGGATGAAACCGGTCTACTCCTTTCTGGGAGTCACCGTAGGTTCGATTCTTAGCGACATGGATAACGAGGCACGAAAAGAGTCCTACAACTGCGACATTACCTACGGAACCAACAACGAATTCGGTTTCGACTACCTCAGAGACAACATGCGCTGGAGCATGGAGGGGCGTGTTCAGCGGAGTCATCACTACTGCATCATCGACGAGATCGATTCCATCCTGATCGACGAGGCGCGAACCCCGTTGATTATTTCCGGTCAGGCGGAAGACGATACGAAGAAATTCCGAGAGGTCAACCGGCTGATTCCCATGCTTACCGAGTGTGCCAAGGACCCGGAAACCGGTACCTATCCCGAAGAAAACCCGGTTGGTGATTATCAACTTGATGAAAAATCGAAAAAGGTAACCTTTACCGATGAAGGAATGAACCATATAGAAGAGCTGCTCCTGAAAAACGGCATCATATCCGATTCCCTTTTCATCGATGACAACTTCGAGTATATCCACTATTTCACCCAGGCGGTTAAGGCCCATAAACTTTTCCATATCGATGTTGATTACGTTGTAAAAGAGAAGCAGGTACAGATCGTCGACGAGTTCACCGGACGTATTCTCCATGGTCGACGTTACTCCGACGGCCTCCACCAGGCTATTGAAGCTAAAGAGGGAATCCAGGTTGCAAAACGGAACAAGACCCTGGCGACCATCACCTTTCAGAACTTCTTCCGTATGTACGACAAGATCAGCGGCATGACCGGAACCGCAGACACGGAGGCCCGGGAGTTTGCAAAAATCTACAACCTTGAGGTAGTGGTTATTCCCACAAACCGCCCCCTTGCCAGGATCGATGAGAACGACGTTATCTTTCTCAACGAAAAGTTTAAATACCAGGCAATATGTGACGAGATCGCTCAGTTGCAGAAAAAGGGACAACCGGTACTGGTTGGAACGGTTTCCATCGAGAAATCGGAACTCTTGAGCACTATGCTTACCGCAAAAGGGGTGAGACATGAGGTCCTCAACGCAAAAAACCATGCCCGAGAGGCCCTTATCATTGCCGAGGCTGGTGCAAAAGGAGCCGTAACCATTGCAACCAACATGGCCGGTCGAGGTACCGACATCAAGCTTGGAGGCAATCCCGAGTTCCGCGCCAGGGCAAAGGCGGGAACCGAGGCAAGCGAAGAAGAGTTCGCATCGACCTATAAAAAAGAATATGCAAAGTGGAAAGAAAACTACGAAGAGGTAAAGAGCCTCGGAGGTCTCTATATCCTCGGCACGGAAAGACATGAATCCCGGCGAATCGACAACCAGCTCCGTGGTCGATCAGGACGGCAGGGAGACCCGGGTACCAGCCGCTTTTTCCTTTCCCTCGACGATAACCTGATGCGCCTTTTTGCCCGGGACAATATGCGTAACCTCATGGCAAAGGCGGGTATGGACGGTGGGGATCCCCTCTACCATCCATGGATAAACAAGGCGATCGAGCGGGCACAGAGCCGCGTCGAAGAGCGTAACTTTGAGATCAGAAAACACCTCCTGGAATATGACGATGTGCTCAACGAGCAGAGGAAATTCATCTACGACCAACGGGATGAAATTCTCTCCGATACGGACCTAAAGCAGCGTGTTTTTTCGGCGGTCTCAGAAATGGTCGACGAGGCGGTTGACCAGGCCTTCAAGACAGGGGATAGACAGGAAACCATTGCCGCCAAGCTTGAAGAGAAGTTGAAGGAGTTTTTGCTCTTTATCCCCTCTCTTGATAGTGACGGTGAGGCGCCCCTGGACTGGAAAAATCAGGAAAATTTTTCCCGCCAAATCTTTGATCGCTACCGAAAGGATATGGAACAAAAGATTGAGGCCGCAGGGGAGCGGCCCTTCAACGACTTTATCAAGTATCAGTATCTCAGACAGATCGATATCAAATGGCAGGAGCACCTTGACCAACTTGAAGAGCTGCGTGAGGCGGTATATCTTCGAGCATACGGACAAAAGAATCCGCTTCTGGAATACAAGCTTGAGGGCTTCGATATCTTCGATAAACTAATCTACGATATCAGAACAAACATTGCCAAGATGGTAATAAATGTTCAAATTCAGGAACCCGAGGCGGCAAAAAGAAGAAGGATGCCCGTGGGTGCTGGTACCGCAAGCCATAAAGCCATGGGACAGTTTGGAGGTGCCGAGGTCCAGGGCGGCGGGGAGCGCAAGGAATCATCGCCCCAGGGGGCACAGGTCAAACGCAGCACTCCCAAGGTTGGGAGGAACGATCCCTGCCCCTGCGGTAGCGGGAAAAAGTACAAACACTGTTGCGGAAGATAACAAGCGGCATTATACGCCAACTGTAAAGCAACGTAACAACGTACAGCAAAAAGTAAGGCCGCCCTTTCACGGGCGGCCTTTTTCACGGAAGGTACGATCGATTATGCATCGATTATTTATCATTTATAGAGGTAGCCCCCCAGGGGATTGACCGGTACATTATTTCGATAGAGGGCAAAATGAAGATGAGGGCCGGTGGAACGGCCGGTGCTTCCCATCTCCCCTATCTGCTGTCCCTGACTGATGTGCTGTCCCTTGCGAACCAGAATCCGGCTAAGGTGTCCGTAGAGACTCTGAAAGCCGTGGCTGTGGCGTATCACCACATACTTGCCAAAGCCTCTGGGCCTGTCGCCAACAAGAACTACCGTCCCCTCCATGGTAGCGGAGACGGGCGTTCCCACAGGACCGGCAAGGTCTATGCCATAGTGCATGCTTCGAACGCCGGTAAAGGGATCGCTTCGATAGCCGAAGGGAGAGGTGAGACGCCCCCTCGTCGGATAGATAAAAAGGGTTCCCATCGCCTTTTTATAGTCATATTCACTGATCTGTCCCCCCGGAACGAAAAGAATCTGTCCTGCCGTTATCACCTCAGACTGAAGATCGTTGGCATCCAGGATATAGTTCACGGGAACCGAAAATTTTTCGGCAATGGAAGCAACACTATCGCCGGAACGAACAGTATAGGGAATACCATCCACATTAGGAATTTTGAGTTCCGATCCCGCATAGATTTTTCTGACATCGGTGATGTTATTAAATGCAATCAAGGTACCGACGTCCAAACCATTCTCATGGGCAATCTCCGAAAGAGTATCGCCCCGTTCCAGGGTATACGCTCTGCTGCTAACCGAGGTAAAGAGAACACCGTCGGGGAGGATAGGACTCCCTGAACCCTGGTTTGCCGTATCGCTATTAACATATGAAAAGAGGCTTTTGTGAACCGTCGAGGCCCCCGGAGTAAGCCCCAAGTCGGGTAAAGCACGTGGCCCGGAACCGACGAAAAAGGCCAAACCGACACAGCCACCTGCCAGGATGATACTGCCCAGGGACAGGATGACGATTTTCTCCCGCTTCGAAGGAGCAGAATGCCGCCGCGGCTGTTGTTTCATCTCGGGAAAAAGGACGGGATCATCCTCCCTTTCATGTCCTAAGGCCCACGAAGTCCTCAACCGAGAAAAAAACGAACGTCTTTTCCTGACCTGTTGTTTTTGATGCAACACTTCCATATCCATACGCTTACCATATCGACAATTTTTCCCTCACATATTACTATAACACGCATAAAGCTTTGATAAGGATACGATGATTGATTCTGCTTCTCCGTTCATATTGCTAATCTTCGCTACACTTATCGTCTTGACGGTCGTCGGATCACTCTTCGGCATCTACACCGTCGAAGGCCATTCCATGGAACCGTATCTATCTCCCGGAAGAAATGTTATTATTTTCAAGCGGATTCCTTTCGGCAGTATAAAACGTGGTGATATACTTGTCTACAAGAGTCCCTTCGACGGTAAAACTGTGATCAAGCGTTGTACGGGGCTTCCCGGCGACACAATGACCGGGGAGAACGGAGAAGTGATAGTGCCCGAAGAAGCTTTCTTTGCCCTTGGGGACAATCTACCGCTTTCGGATGATTCACGCCACTACGGGGTGGTATCAAGGAAGGCCATAAAGGGAAAGGTTGTCTTTCCCCGCATCGGAGGCAGTTTGCACAGTGAGTGAATCCAGTCCGGATCTTCGAAATAAACGATTTGCGTTTTTCATCCTCGTTACCGCGGTCTTTATTCTCCTCCTCATTTGGAAATTCTTCGATGTGATGATTATCCATCCGGTAAAGGGGAATCCGGGAATCGTCCGTCCGCCACGGGTGGAACGAGGCCCGATTCTCGACCGAAACGGTAAGATACTTGCGGTACAGACCCGACTTTATACGGTAACAGCCTGGATGCCCAACGTCAAGAACCCCGAGAAGAGTGCGGCTCTCCTTGGTGATCTCCTCGGCCTTGAAACCGAGGATCTCCTTGCCCGAATGAAATCAAGAAGCGGATTTCTCTATGTAAAGCGCAAGGTTTCTCCTTCGGAAAGCGAGGCGGTCAGGCAGCTCATTGAGGAAGGAGAACTACCGGGAATCGGATTGGAACCCGAATATGGGCGAAATTATCCGGAACGAAGCCTTGCAAGCCATGTCATCGGCTTTGTCGGGACCGATAATGTGGGCCTAGACGGTATCGAACTTACCTATGATAATGTACTATCCCCCCCCGAAGATAAGAAAAAACAGGAGGAAACGATCTACGGAAACCAACTCTTCCTTACCCTTGATGCCAATGTACAATACTTTGCCGAATCCTTGGCAAAGAAGGCATGGGAAGAGCACAATCCCGATGCCGTGATGATTATGGTCATGGACGCGAAAAGCGGCGATTTTCTCGGCTGGGCCTCCTATCCCACCTTCGATCCCAACAGTTTTACCTCGGCAAGCAACAGAGAAAAGCAGAATAGACCCGTGGTGGCGGCCTATGAACCGGGATCGGTCTTCAAGATCTTTTCCATCGCCTCGTTTCTTGACCTCGGAGGTATCGATACTTCAAGTACCTTTTTCTGCGACGGGGCCTATGAAAAAGAGTTCCCCGCCTCGGGAGAAAGAATCGTCATCAACTGTCTCGGCCACCACGGAAGGGTTCGTCCCCAGGAAATCATAAAGTATTCCTGCAACGCGGGAGCCGCCTATGCAAGCGAAACCGTAAGCAAGCAGGATTTTTACGACAAACTTACCGAATTTGGTTTTGGAACGGCCACCCACCTCCCCTTTCCCGGAGAGAGTGCCGGTATTCTTCGGAAACCGGAACAGTGGTCAGGCAGGACAAAACCGACCATTGCCATCGGGCAAGAGCTCTCCGTGTCTGCCGTACAGATCGTCACGGCGGCTACGGCTTTTAGCAACAACGGCATGGTCCTTGAACCTCATATCGTCAAAAAGATCGTCTCCCCGGAGGGTAAGACCCTCGAGCGCTTCGACCGCAGGCCGGTAAAGCAGGTCATAGATCCCACAGTTGCGAATTCCGTCCTGCAAATGATGGAGACAGGCAGCGAACGGGGCGGCACCGGCTGGCGTGGTGCCATAGAAGGGACACAAATATCGATAAAAACCGGCACAGGGGAGATGATCGATCCCAAGACCGGGACCTACTCCCCCGCTGCGGTTCTGGCCTCCTCCCTGGCCATATTTCCCAGCGATGATCCCCGCTTCATTCTCTACGTGGTCATCGATCATCCCAGGGGCAGGCAGTACTACGGTGGAAGAATTGCGGCGCCCATCATCAAGGAGCTGGGAGAAGAGCTGATTCGCTATTACGGTATCCCCGTCACCGGAGATACCGTTGTCAGTCATGAGGGGAGCATCCGGGTTCGTATCCCGCCGGAAGCAAGCCTGACAGATGTCATGCCCGATCTCGACGGTTTCTCCAAAAAGCAGTTGATGCCGCTTCTCGATCAGGAGAACATCCCCGTAACCATTACAGGGGACGGCTGGGTCATTCACCAGAGCCCGGCCCCCGGGACCCCGATAACCAGCGATACAAAAATCATCCTGGAACTTGAGTGAAATCGAAAGCAATCATGAGGAACGAGAACCTGAAGAGCAACTTGCACACCCTGGAGCTCCGCTTTCCCGGGATAGGAGAGCAGCTCACTGCGTCTGAGGATGAACAGGAGTCGAAGCAGGCGCTTGCTATCAGCATTGAGGCGGCAAGGAACGGAGCGGTTACCGCAAAGGCCGGAGGAAAGTATCTCCACTCCCGCTTCGATCCTGCCAGAGAGGCCCGCAGACTCATCGAAAAGGAGCTTCCCGCCGATTGCCGACTCACGATTTTCGAGGGGTTCGGCCTCGGATACCAGGTGGAGGCCCTTCTGGAAAGTCGGAACGATGCCCTCGCCATCGTGCTCGAACCATCGACGCATCGCTTTCTTACGGCCCTCAGCGCCCGTCCCATGGAAGAACTCCTTTCCAACGAAAACCTTAGCCTCGTGGTCGGGGCCCAGGCCGATGCAATTCCCGCCCTCCTCTCTCGTTTTCCCGAAACGACGCCTCAGACATTCCGGCTCAGACCTCTCTACGACGCCGATCCTGAAAGCTTCGTCGATTACGACAATGCCTTGCGCCATTTTTTAGGCAGAAAGCAGGTCAATAACGCTACCCTCGACCGCTTCGCCGGAACGTGGACCCGCAACCTTTTGCGCAATGTCGGGCCTCTGGCCGAAGCGGGAGATCTTGCCCTACTTCGGGGCAAATTTTCACACCTCCCCGCCCTTCTTCTGGCGGCAGGTCCTAGCCTGGACGAGCTCCTTGATCGATTTGAGGAGATCAAAGAGAAGGTACTTGTCATTGCCGTAGATACCGCCTGCAGGGCCCTGACTCTCAGAGATATCCGTCCCGATATCCTCGTCGTGGTGGATCCACAATACTGGAACACCAGACATCTCGACCATGCGAAGCTTGATGAAACGGTCATGGTCTCCGAATCCTCAACCCATCCGAGAATCTTTCGACTCCGGCCCAGGAGGCTCTTCTTTTGCGGTTCCATGTTTCCCCTGGGCATCCGTCTTGAATCCGCAGTCGGAAGGAATGCCCACATAACCGCGGGAGGATCGGTATCGACCACCGCCTTTTCCCTCGCCAGGTTTATGGGGGTCGAGGAGCTCTACATCTCGGGACTCGACCTCGGGTATCCGGGAGGAAGCACCCATTTTCGGGGGAGCTTTTTCGAACAGCGGGGGCACTCCTTCAGCGGACGCTTCTCGCCCTTTGAGCATTTTACCCACCGCATCATCCATGAGGCGGGACGTGAGGAAATTCCGACCTACAACGGAACGAAGATCGCATCGGATAGCAGGCTTTCGGTCTACCGAAGCTGGTTTGCCGAACAGGTGGCCGCCGAAACGCTGCCCAGGGTATACGCCCTAAGCGGAAACTCCGCCGCCATCAAAGGAATCGAAGCCGCAGATATCGACTCGCTGCTCCGCCTCCCCAACATAGGAGAAGAGAAGCGCAGGCTGCTTGCGCTCCTCCCCCAAAGAACGGAGGCCGAAATCGCCGAAAGGCGACGCGCTTTGGAAGATGCGACCAATGAACTGGCTGCAGAGCTCCGACATCTTGCAGGCATTTCGGCAAAGGCAGCGCTCCTTTCCCGCTCCATCGAAAAGGCCGCCGGCCAGGAAAAAACGGTAAGCTATACCGTCGAGCTCCTAAACGAGTTGGACAGGCAGATCCTATCGACCACCTCAAAGGATATCGCTGCCTTTCTCATCCAGCCCTTTTTGAGAGACTTCTCGCTTCACGACTCCTCAGATAGAGGGTCGAGCCTTTATCAGGCAATCAGCGAAGCGGCGGAAGGTTATCTCGCATTTTTTCATAGCTAAAACTCAAGTTTCCGGGTCCATCGCCGACAATAAAAAAGGGTGGGAGAGAACCCCGCCTCATGCATGTAATGTGTGCATTAAACGGTATGCTGTTAAACGTCCAGGCATACCGTTTTTTTATGTCTAAATCCTTATCCTGTAATGATTTTTTTCTTGTGTAGCCAGTTTTGTAGCCGATTCAATTACCCTATATCGTTTCCAATGCCATGAACGTGCTGGCTGCGGTTACCGGAATACGGCGCGGAGAATTACTCAGTCTACTTAACGGTAATAATGATATGAAGTGCTATGCCCAAGTTCGTCACACAGCGGAATATTGCAAAACAACTTCTATCCAATAACTCAATAGTAAGTTCCAGGGAACTTGCAGATTCCGGTGTGCACAGAGAGACCATTCGCAGGCTGATAGAATCCGGCGAAATGATAAGAATTGCCCGTGGACTATATTCTTCTCCTCAGTTTATCCCTGATGAAAAATATTCGCTTATTGTAGCTCAGAAAACCGTAAAGAGAGGAGTCGTATGTCTGATGAGTGCACTAAGCTTTCATGAAATTGGTACTCAGAATCCTTCTGAAGTATGGATGGCAATTTCTCGGCCTGGTCGCATTCCGACTGTTGATAATATCCCAATGAAAGTAATAACCTTCTCCGGGGCTTCATTTACTGAAGGTATTGAAACGCATCAGATAGATGATGATGAAATAAAAGTATATTGCATATCCAAGACAGTTGCCGATTGCTTCAAGTACAGGAACAAGATCGGGCTTGATGTGGCAATTGAAGCGCTGAAAGATGTAATACAAAACAAGCGTACCTCCATAGAGGAGATTATTCATTATGCGGAAGTATGCAGGGTAAGAAAGATTATGCGGCCATATATGGAAAGTATAGTATGAGTGAATCACGAAAGGATTATTCGGCGTCGATACTCGCAAGATTATTGAATCACAGTCGTGAACATAAGAAGATTATCAGTCGTTGCTTATCAGGTATGTTGCCGAGAGGTTCCTGTATAGATTGGGACAATCGGATTATCGGAAAAGCTACGTCCTCAAGGGAGCATATCTGCTCACTATCACGCTTGAAGATCAGATATACCGGACAACAAAGGATATTGACTTTCTGAAAACCGGTAATACTGATCGAGAATTCATCCTTGAATCTATCAAGAGCATTTGTGATATCCAATACCCTGAAGATGCAGTCAGGTTCGATACTGAGACGATCATCATTCAGGATATCCGAGAGCAAAATAAATACCATGGACAGAGAGCGAAAATTAAGGCTTATATCGGAAAGGCCAGAGTACCCCTGCAAATTGACATCGGTATTGGCGATTCAGTACATCCCGGACCTGTTACCAAGTCGATACCGTCTCTCTTGGAGATAGAGACTGCGAGTGTTGAATCCTATCCTATTGAAACAATTATTGCCGAGAAACTGGAAGCGGCGGTTGCTCTGAGTCTGCTTACCAGCCGTATGAAAGGCTTCTATGATGTATACATTATAATCCGGACATTCGAGTTAAACTTCGTCGAGGTGGCTACTGCAATTCAGCAGACTTTTGAGCGTCGCAAGACTGATATACCGATTGAAATGCCGGTTGTCTTCACGGAGAAAGTATATCAGGATTCTACAAAACAAAAGCAATGGAAGGCCTTTGTCGGGAAACTCCGTACTGAAAACTCAGCTCTCGAACTATCTGAAGTTATTGAAGTTATATCGCAGTTCAGTAGTGTCTTCTGGCATAACAGCAGAGAGAAGCCGATTCTCTGGATACCGGCTGAAGGTTGGAGATACAAATAATTACTTAGTGTTTGGAATCCTGGTGATGCACATGCCCTTTAGCAGGTAGATACCTTTCTTTTCTGCCGGTGCATACTTTTTTCCATGGCTTGGCTTTCAATTGACGGAGAGAAAAGGAATTGTCTCTTTTTAACCACCAGGATTCCGAACACTATAAAATACGTAAACTATCGACGGAGACTCAGAGAAACGTCGAAATCATTAACGGCTCGACAAAAACCATTGTCGATGCCGTTAACAACATCAAAACAAAAACAGAAGGGGCGAGAGCGAATCTCGAAAGTATGGTTTATGCCAACAAGTCTATTGAATGGCGAAGCTAAGTCCCACCCAAAACTGAACGGGGTCATCGGAGAAAGCAGGTTTGGGATAAAGATCAAAGCCCGGCGCTACCTCTACGAAGAGTTCCGCGATGTTATCGAGAAAAAGAAGGCTTAGCCCCACAGGCAGCCGTGTTCCCCATTCAAACACATCATCCGCCGATGCCTCGGGATAAAATTTCGCATAGGCACCAAGTCCGAAGTAGCAGTAAAGCGGTCCGGTTAGGGGAATATACCCTGCAGGGCGCCAATCGCCACTGATAAAGAGGAACTGATCCCCCTCCGTAAAATCATAGCCCAGACGCAGATCAAAGGGGGTCGGACGATAGATGAGCACGGCGTTTGGTGTCCCAAGTCCCAGACCGATCCGCGAAGAACCAAGCCCCGCAGCTGCCAAATTTTGGGTTGAAACGCACACCAACACAAGAAGTACAAAAAGCGTCAAAACGCCTGATTTTCGCATATATTCCTCCTCATATGGGTATTACTGTACCCCTTTTTCACAAAAAAGACCATGACTTGCGGCTTCAAAGCTCACAGGGGTATTTTTTCTTTGTAAATAAAATAAAAAACCGGCTATCGTTACTTTTCTTCTTAATCGTTATATAGTATATATAGATAAGAAAGGAGCTATATATGACATATCTAATCGTAGGCGGTGTTGCCGGTGGAGCCGCCACCGCGGCGCGGCTGAGAAGAAACGACGAAAAAGCGGCCATTATCATATTTGAGCGGGGGGATTATATCTCCTATGCCAACTGCGGCCTTCCCTATTATTTGGGCGGAACAATCAAGGAGCGGGAAAGTCTCTTTGTCGAAACCCCGGAAAGCTTCAAGAAGACACTGGATGTGGATGTCCGCATATCCAGCGAAGTCGTAGATATAGATACAGAGACAAAAACCGTCGGCGTCAAAGATCTCAAGAGCGGCAGGGAGTATCGGGAATCCTACGATGCGCTGATCCTTTCCCCAGGAGCAGAGCCCCTGCGACCGCCGATACCGGGAATCGATTCAGAACGGATTTTCGCCCTGCGAAACGTACCCGATGTGGATCGCCTCAAGGGCTTCGTCGATGCGAATCAGCCAAAGCGGGCAGTGGTCGTCGGAGCAGGCTTTATCGGCATGGAGGTGGCGGAAAACCTCTACGACCGGGGAGTAAACGTCACCATCGTTGAACTTGCCAATCAGGTCATGGCACCCCTGGATTTTGAGATGGCGGCCCAGGTTCATGACCACCTCAAGATGAAAGGGGTCGAACTCTACCTTTCAGACGGTGTAAAGGAGTTTGCTGATCGAGAGGGAAAGCTGGATATCACCCTTAACAGCGGAACCTCCATTGTTGCCGACATGGCGGTTCTTTCCATCGGCGTACGCCCGGAAACAAGTCTTGCGAAAAAGGCGGGGCTGGACACTGGGAAAGGGATACTTGTCAATGAATATATGGAAACCTCCGCAAAAGGGGTCTACGCCCTTGGGGATGCAGCCGAATTCCGCGAACCCCTGACAGGGGCCCCGGGGATTACCCCCTTGGCAGGTCCGGCTGGAAAGCAAGCAAGGATTCTGGCGGACAATCTCGTCTATGGCAAGAAGAAGAGGTACAAGGGTGCCATAGGAACCTCCGTTGCAAGGATTTTCGATATGACCGTAGCCTCCACAGGCGCGGCCTGGAAGGTTCTCGACAGGGAAAAAATTCCTGCCATCAGCGTTGTAACCCACGGCCATTCCCATGCAGGTTACTACCCGGGAGCCACTCCCATGGTACTCAAGCTGGTCTTTTCGCCGGAAGACGGTAAGATTTACGGCGGGCAGATCGTCGGCTATTCCGGCGTGGATAAGCGAATAGAGATGATCGCCGGGGTGCTGAGGAGAGGCGGTACCATCGAAGATCTGACAGAACTCGAGCAGGCATACGCTCCTCCCTACTCTTCCTCGAAGGATCCGGTGAACATTCTCGGATTTACTGCGGAAAACGTTCTTTTGGGGCGCAGCAACCATACAAACTGGAAAGAGCTTCATGAGCTTATCGAAAAGAAGGAGCCAAACCTCTTCCTTCTCGACGTAAGGACTCCCGACGAATACAACCTTGGCTCACTACCGGAGGCAGTCAATATTCCAAAGGAAGAGGTCAGAACAAGCCTCGATCGAATTCCAAAAGACAAGAAAGTTGTGGTCTACTGTGGCGTCGGACTGCGGGCCTATCTGGTCGAGCGCATCCTGAAGCAAAACGGCTACAGGGATGTAAGTATCCTTTCAGGAGGTATGAAGGTCTACAAGGCGGCGGTGGCAGATCAGAACAACCGGGATCTTTTTACCCAATACGAAACAGGCTATGCCCCATCCGGGGAAAGCGCAGCCAAATCCGTGCTCTCGTCGGCGGTGACGGTACTGGAGGTTGACGCCTGCGGTCTCCAATGTCCCGGCCCCATTCTGAAGCTGAAAACAGAAATTGAGAAGATCAAACCTGGAGAACGGCTCCTCCAAAAGGCTTCCGATCCGGGATTTGCCCGCGATGTCAAATCCTGGTGCAACATGACGGGAAACAAGCTGGTAAGCCTCAAGGAAGAAAAAGGGATCATAGAGGCGGTTATTCAGCGCTCAGGCGAGGAGGCTGCAAGCCAGGCAACGCCATCCGGCGTTCATATTGCAAAGAATACGGGAAACGAGCTGACCCTCATCTGTTTTTCCGACGATATGGATAAAGCCCTGGCATCCCTGGTCATTGCCAACGGAGCCCTGGCATCGGGCAAGAAGGTTACCATCTTCTATACCTTCTGGGGCCTGAGCATCATCAAAAAACGGAACAAACCCCGTGTCTCGAAGGGCTTCATGGGCAAGATGTTCGGGATGATGCTTCCCGGCCACAACGGGAAACTGAAACTCTCGAAACTCAACATGGGCGGAATCGGCGCCTCCATGATGAAAGGGATCATGAAAAAACAGAAGATCGATACCCTGGAGAATATGCTTCAGACCGCCATTGATGGGGGCCTTCGCATCATAGCCTGCCAGATGTCCATGGATGTCATGGGTGTCAAGCGCGAGGAGCTTATCGATAAGGCCGAAATTGGCGGTGTTGCTAACTACCTGGAAGCCGCCAGCAGCGCAGGAATCAACCTTTTTATCTAATCCATCTTTCTCTGATGAAACAACCAGTATCCCGGGGCATTTTCACCGGGATACTGAAATAGTGAATCATGTAGTGACGATGACAAACGGAAATAAATAATATATAGACAAAAATTCTTGTGCATCACAGGACCACAGCTTAGGATTGAAAAATTTGTGAAAGTTGTATTTTTTACGCTTCTATTGATTTGCATGCCGTAATATGCTATATTGCATGCAAGGAGTAATTATGCCTACGCTACAGGTTAGAGATCTCCCTGAAGATATCTATATCAAGCTGAATTTAGTTGCAAATCAGGAAAATCGAAGTCTCGCACAGCAAACGATTGTTTTGCTGCGTGAGAGTCTTGGATTGCCAAATAACAATAAACTTCGGCGCGAAGCAGTTATAGAGAAGCTCTCTGAGAAAGGGTACCCAAACGAGACACATGTAAATCCAGTAGATGTAATACGCGAAGATCGAGATCGATGATTGTTGTGTTGGATCCATCCGCGGCCGTAGAAATTCTCTTAAAAAGAAACAATTCTACTATTCTTCAAAGGCTGCTCATTGAAGCTGAAACAGTTATCAGTCCTGATCTTTACATTGCAGAAATTTCAAATGTTGCTTGGAAATACTATAAACTTGCAAAATATTCTCATGAGCAAACGATCTCTCTGGCTGAAGATGGGATCAATCTGATTGATACCTTTATCCCAACAAATGAACTTTGGAAAGAATCATTGAGAGAAGCAATCAATAATGATCATCCTGTATATGATTGTTTGTACGCAGTTTGTGCGAGAAGAACCGATGGTGTATTGCTGACAATGGATGAACGCTTAAAAGCCTTATCAAAGGAATTAAAAATAGATATTCGTTAGCGATAGAAAGATCACATAGAGTAAGAATGGCTATATAACCGGCAATTGGAGCAGACGCGACTACTGTCATGGTTTGTGCTGCGGGATTGGAAAGAGAAAAAATGAAAAAAGAGGTATTTATATTAGTTCTGTTGAGTTTGATAACAAGAATCTTATTTGCCGATGAACAGGAAGATTTTAAAAGGATTATCGAGAAAAACACCGGCTATTATTATTGCGAAAAAGAAAATAAAATTGTCCATTTATCTATTTCAGAAGAGAATTATCTGGTGACAAAAATAATTTCTTTTAATTTTAATACAAATACAATGAGGAATAGCGCCGTTGGCAGTGTAAATATTTTTTATAATGATAGATATTTTTATAAAACTAAAGCCTGTTTTGAAATTGAAGGCGATGCAATTCTTTCATATAATTATCTGTCTGATGTATATGTCCCCATTAAATATACAACTGATGAAGAACTCATCAGGTATATGAAAGAAAATACAGTTAGAAAATTCGCATGTATAATTGGAAACTATTATGATGCAACCTTAAGAAAAACTTTCTCCATCTCAAAAGCAAAAGACACTTTTAAACTTGTTGTCATTTCTGATAACGGTAAAAAAGAGGAAGATACATTAGAACTTGACAGCACGTGGGAGGCTTCTGGTTCTGTTTATAAGATGTCCTTTTTCAATAATGAATTAAGTTTTTATGTTTATGAGGACATTGATGAATATAGCTACAACCCTACCTTTAAAATTGAAGAAGTATCAAAAGGAGAAACAGATAAAAATATAAATGTTGAACTTTACCAAACTTCTTACACTTTTGGGGAAGATAAGCACAAGCTTACTGTTTCTAAAGACAAAGTTATTATTACCCATGGCTCAGGATGGGCAGATGATTATGGATATGATTTGTATTCCTTAAAGGTCAAAATTTTCATGGACGAATTTGGGTATAAGCATGTCGAGAGCGAGGGGGAAAAGTTTATAATTATTGATGGAGAAGAGCAAAATATTACTTTTAACTATCATGGAGATTCTTTGAAAGATGATACCGAATCAGTTAACAAAGTATTTAAAACTTATCCTACGACATGGACACAAATTAATTATGCCGGTAGATATCACAACATCAATGGTGGTTATTTTGATAATGTAAAGGCGTCTTCTACTTTGAAAGACAAATACCATGAATATGTTCCTGAAGGCACAATGAAAGTTTTCAATCCAAGTGAAAACCCGCGATTTTGGGTAAAGGATAATATTCCGTGGGTTGAAGGAAAAGCTGATGACGGAATTGGAGAGTCAATTGAGTTTGATATTATCCCAACAGATTGGCGTGCTGTTGTTGGAATTGATCTACGTATTCTAAATGGCTATGTAGATCCTCTAAGACCTCACTTATTCTATGAAAATAATAGAATAAAGAGAGCTTTGATAGAAACAGATACAGGATTTACAACTGAGATTCAGTTTAATGATGCAATTGAGTTCACAAGTGTAAAACTTCCTAAAGAAACTCAGCATGTAAAGCTTACAATCGAGGAAGTATATAGCGGAACAAAATACCGTGACACATGTATCACAGCATTTGATATGTACTACGATTTATGGAACAAGTAGAAAAGTAATACAGAATAAAATGTTGGATAAATTGATTATGCCTAAGATTGATAAGATAAGTGGCGGGGATCTTACTATACGTTTTATAAAACGAACCGGCCTACCGACTCTCTCCGCATCGAAGGCCCATGCAGGGGGGATCCGGCTCTGGGTCCACAGATTTTGTTCGATGTAGGATTGAAGTGCAAGTAGGCCGATCGGGCAGATACCTGCCACTCGTTTTGGGAAAGGGTGGCAGGCTCTGCCTTGGGGATCGTCTATTCATTATCCTCCTTTAACTCGATCCCTCGTTCGGTAAGAAAGTCGTTCAGTCCTGCAATGAACGCATCTGGATCGGCTACCTTCTTGAGCTCCAATAACTTTCCAAGGGGTTGAGGAAAAGGCCCCGAGCATGTGATGGGCGAGACTCTGTTTTCGATAAAATAGGAAACGACACCGGGGATTTTCATAATTTCTTCAACCTGAGTGTTGCTGTCTATCATGATGAACCTGCCTTCAATAGTGATAGCCCTTTTGCAGGGGCCCTTTTACAGGCCCCAGGATCGACACAATAATAGATCAATAGAGGCCGAAGGGCTCTTCGGTCATGCTGATATAGATGTTTTTCATCTGCGTGTAGTGATCGAGTATCACTTTGTGGGTCTCACGCCCGATACCCGACTTCTTGTACCCTCCAAAGGGGGCATGGGCAGGAAGATTATTATAGTTATTTACCCACATACGTCCTGTTTCCACGGCGCGGGCGACCCGGAAAGCACGATTGATATCCTTTGTCCAAACGGCACCGCCGAGACCATATTCGCTGTCGTTTGCCATATCAATGACTTCCTGCTCGCTCTTAAACTTGATTACGGCGGCAACCGGTCCGAAGATCTCTTCCTGAGCGACCCTCATGCTATTCTTTACATCCACAAGCATGGTTGGCTTCATAAAGGCACCGTTTTCAAGGCCATTACCCTCTGCCCGTGTTCCGCCGCAGGCAATCTTTGCCCCCTCCTTTTCTCCGATATGTACATAGGCGAGGATTTTATCGAGCTGATTCTGATCGATCTGGGAGCCCATGACGGTATCTTTCTCCCACGGCATCCCCACCTTGATGCTGTTAAAGGCTTTAACGAGCTGGGCGAGGAACTTGTCGTAAATATCCTCATGAACGAAGACACGGGAACCGGCACAGCAGACTTGTCCCTGGTTGAACAGTATCCCCATCTGAACGCCTTCGATGGCCTTATCCCATGGAGCATCGGGGAAGAAAATGTTTGCAGATTTTCCACCCAATTCCAAGGTTGCAGGAATCAACTTCTTGGCTGCGGCATCGGCGACCTGATACCCAACCTCCGTTGAACCAGTAAACGCTAATTTTCTGAGATCTTTATGATCAAGGAGGAACTGTCCGGCCTGAGAGCCCCTGCCGGTAACGACATTGAGTACCCCGGGAGGCAGTACGTCGTTGACCAGCTTTGCAAACTCAAGCATACTGAGAGAGGTTGAACTTGAGGGCTTAATCACGACACAGCACCCCGCCGCAAGAGCAGGAGCAATCTTCCAGGCAGCCATCGTAAAAGGGAAATTCCAAGGTATGATCTGCCCGACCACTCCGATGGGCTCACGGAGAATGATGCTCATGGTCTGATCGTCGATCATCACCGCCTGTCCCTCTTCCGCGCGAATAGCACCGGCGAAATAGCGGAAATGATCGGAACCGAGGGGAACATCGATTCCAAAAGTCTCACGGATCGGTTTACCGTTGTCCAGCGTTTCAATCATTGCCAACTTATCGAGGTTGGCGTCGATCAGATCGGCAATCTTAAGCAAAAGCGCCGATCGTTCCTGCGGGCTGATTTTTTTCCAGCCGTCGAAGGCCTTCCATGCAGCCTTCACCGCCTTGTCGACATCCTCTTTACTGGCGTCGGGAAAGGTAGCAAGAACCTCTCCGTTGGCAGGGCAGTACGCAGTACAAGTTTTCCCGTTCGAGGCTTCCACCCATTGGCCTCCGATCAGCATCTTGTACTTTTCATCCATTGGTCTCGGCATGTTCATGTGCGTTCTCTCCTTATTACGTTTTCTTATGGGTAAGCACGTACCCGTTTAGTTATTATGCAAAAAACGTACCAAAAGGCATGAATATGGTGTTATTGGCAAAATCATGGTAAAATAAGCAGGAAAAACGAAAATATCATCTGTGATGCGCGATATTGCGGAACATTCGAGGTTCCTTCATCGCAGGTGATGCCACGATGGTGTCACTTTTTTTTGCAAAAATGATACAGATACGTTACACCTTTGTGACACTCTTTTGGACCATCGTTTTAGCAAAGGGTGATGTAATAATGGAATCAATTGCGACTGAGACAAAGGTGATGTGGGAACGATTCATCACAAAAGGGCGGATCGAAGAGGGAGCTCTTCGTAAAGAGATAACCGAGGCCTGGATACGATGTATTAATGCATCTGTTGATCCCTTTGCGGACCGAAGCAGCACTGTTCTCCCCCAGCCCTTCCTCAACGAAATTCTAAAACACCATAAGACACTCATCGATATCGCTCGTCCCTTTATGGAAAACCTCTATCAATTCGTCGCGGGATCGGGCTTCGTGGTTATTTTATGTGACGAAAAGGGGTATCTGATGGAGGCGGTAGGCGATAACGATGTGCTGTACGGTGATCACGGCCTGAACCTCCAACAGGGCGCATGGTGGGCGGAGGAGGAGGTCGGAAACAACGGAGTGGGAACGGCACTCCGTCTAAAACGCCCATTCCAGGTTTCCGGTGCGGAGCATTTCTGCCGTAAGCACCATCCATGGACCTGTTCAGGGGCTCCTATCTTTGACGACAGCGGAAGGGTTATTGCGGTCTTGGAGATGTCCGGGCCTGTTGAGAAGACCCACCTGCACACTCTCGGCATGGTTGCGGCCGGTGTGGAAGCAATTCAACAGCAGATGAGGGTTAAGAAACAAAATCGGGAGCTGACGGTCCTGAATAACAGCCTCAATAACATCTTTCTCACTGTTTCCGATGGTGTCATTGTCATCGATTCCAGAGGCGCCGTCGATCAGGTAAATCCAGCGGCGGAAAACATTTTGCATCAGAGTGCGGAGAAATTGGCAGGACATCCCTTTCAAGAGTATATCGACAATTGGCATCCCATTCATGAGATGCTTGAAATGGGTACTGCTTTCCACGAAATAGAACTTTCGATCAACGACGGCGATGGTGCCATCACCTGCCTCACCTCGGCAAAACCGATCAAAGACGGCGGGGGAACTGTCACCGGCGGGGTCATTTTCATCAACCCCATCACACGGATTAAAAAACTCATCAACCGCTTCAGCGGGGCCCACGCTTCTTTTACCTTCGATGATATCATCGGGTGCGGCCAGTCGCTGAGCAAAGCAATCCATCTGGCAAAACTGGTAGCGGACAACGAAAGCATCGTACTGCTCAGCGGCGAAAGCGGGACCGGTAAAGAGATGTTTGCCCAGGCGATACACAATAAAAGCAATCGGAGGAAGGGCCCTTTTGTGGCGGTAAACTGTGGTGCGATCCCGCGGGAACTGATCGAAAGCGAACTTTTCGGCTATGTGGAGGGGGCGTTCACCGGCGCACGAAAACGGGGAAAGCCTGGAAAATTCGAACTTGCCTCGGGAGGGACCCTCTTTCTCGACGAAATCGGAGAGATGCCCCTTGAACAACAGGTTGCATTGCTGAGAGTTCTCCAGGACAAGAGCCTTACCCGTATCGGCGGCGATAAAACGGTAATGATCGATACCAGGATCATCTGCGCCACCAACAAGAATCTCCAACTGGAAGTGGCGCGCGGAACCTTTCGCCAGGACCTCTACTACCGCCTCAATGTGATTTCGATTCATCTTCCTCCATTGCGTGAACATCGTGAGGATATCCCGACAATGTTCGAGGTGTTCCTTGAAAATGCCTGCAAAAGGATCGGTGTAAAGGTCCCCCGGATAAACGATGAGGTAATGCAGCGACTACAATGCTACGATTGGCCTGGCAATGTAAGAGAATTCCGAAATGTTGTCGAACGGGTGGTCAATATAACGGCAGGTAGTGATATTTGCCCGGAAAACCTTCCCGATGAAATTCTCTCGCCGCGAAAAGGGCTCTGGCCTTCGCCGATGCTCAGTGAGGCCCAGAATTTCGATGAAGAACGAAAGAAGATAAAAGCACTGGCGGAAAAGAAGGAACAGGAAGAAATCCTTGCGATGTTGTACAAGCATAACGGCAATGTCAGCCAGGCCGCACGTGAAATGGGCATCTCAAGGAATTCACTCTACCGAAAAATGCATAAACAAAGCGACTAATCTCTTCTTTTAACCATATTCTAACCTGAAACTTATCGTATACTTATCGGAGCATCATACTCCTTTTCTATGGAGCGGATATCCTTCTTTTGTGATACAGCGGAACTTTCTCTGATGCAGGTAACAGATCTTCACCTTGCCCTTCGGTATCCGTTAAAACGGTTTTTCTTGCACAAACTTGCCAGGCTTGTCAAAACCGAGGACCCTCAGCTATTGATCAATAGTGGTGATTTCTTCTGTAGACGAAAAATCACCTCACCAGTGCCGATTATTCGACTGTTCGACCACTATATCGGCACATATGTCCCGTGGACCTTTGCATGGGGAAATCACGATTTGGAGATAGGCAGAAAGGGAAGAGAAGATAGGCTCTTCGAAAAGGTAGAAAAAGCATTACTTCGTTCAAACCACTGCTTATATGCAAAAAGCAGCATTCCCCGTCCCTCCTCTACCGGCGGCGACGCATTTACCGGTGGGAATTTCGTTATCGAGATCTTTCAAAGGGGCGAGGAAAAACCCTCCTGGCAAATTTTCATCCTCAATTCGGGAAGAAAACAGCATATCACAAAGGAAGTATCCGCCGCCATGGAAGAGGAGATTTGTCGCTACGAGAGAAGCGTACCCGGAATTTGCTTTTTCCATCGCCCCATAAAAGAGACGGATAAAGCAATGAAGCGGGGATTTTTCAAAGGAGCCGGAGGAGAACGTGCCGACTGTGGAAATGAGAACGGTCGGTTGCATGCCGAGCTCAAGGATTTGGGAACCATTAAAGCCTGCTTCTACGGTCATGACCATGTCAATAATTTCTTTTTTCGGAAAAATGGTATTGCATATGTCTACGGAAGGAAGACACTTCCCTTTGCCTATGGTTCCTCGAGCCTGTCAAATCTGGATAGGTCCAGGCAAAAAGATCCAAGAACAATAGCCTGGGGCTTTCTCATGATTAAGCTTCCACTCAGCCAAAAAGCCTTTCAGGAAGCTCCTGCCATTGAGATTACATCTATTCTTGAAAATCGGGAAACAGAGTATAGATGGCAGGTTCCTCTGAAGGGAACCCAGAGAAAGGCAGAAACATTCGAGGAAATGAATATTACAATGACGTGTTGAGAATTTTCTTTAAGGCATCATCGTCAAATTCATCCGCCTTAAAGAGCAACTTTTCCTGAACAAGCAGAACAGAAAGGCCATGAACCCTCGACCAGACGGTTAAGACCATCTCTTCTTCGGTGAATTCGGGATGAAGGGTTGCTATCTTTTTCGATATATCAAATAAAACCCTGTAGGCCCTTGTAGAACGCAACTCCTCTCTTACATCCTTCTTTTTTTGTGCAATCGCAGCGTCACGCTTGTGAGAATCCAAAAAAAGTACCTTCAAAACATCCGGATTATCAAGGAAAAAGTGGACATAGGCAACCGAAAGCTCAAGAAGCTGTTCTTGTAAGGGAAGGGAATGGTCAAAAGAAGACTCAAGACTCTGTGCGAACTCATCAAATGCTCCGTCAATAATCGCGGAAATCAGAGCCTCTTTGTTTTCGAAATGCCGATACACGGCCATAGGTGTGACACCGACAAGACGTGCAAGTTTTCTCAGCGAAAACTCTTCATGTCCCTTTTCCACTATGAGACGACGCCCCTCACGCAATAAAGCATTTCGTAAATTTCCGTGATGATATTTCTTTTCAGGCATGGTTATAAAGGATATACACTACTATAGCAGAAGTCAATCAAATGTTGCCTCTGTAAGCTCTGCGTGCATATCACGACAAAATCCGATAAACTCTCCGACAAAAGGCATGGGAGAATGTTCGGTATAGACAAACGTAATTTGACGCTCCAGGGTACCGGATGAAAATGGAATGGCAGAGAGGCTTCCCAAAAGGAGTTCACGCTCTACCGCATGCCGGGACATAACAGAACAGCCAAGACCAGATTCACAAAGAACCTTTATGGCACTCAGACTTCCCACCTCCATGACAACGGAGCCCTCATCAATATGAAGTCCTAACCTTCCGAGAAATTGTTCAAAATGCTCTCGGGTACCCGAACCGCGTTCTCGAAGAACCAGGGGGTAGGTGTTGATGTTCTCTTCATGTATCACGCTTTCCCGGGCCCAAGGGCCATCAGAAGCGGTAACAAAAAGCAATTCGTCAAAAAGAAAAGGTTCATGCAAAAAGCGTGAGGAATCAAAAGGGCCCTCAATGACGGCAAGATCGATCTTCCCTTTCTGTAGCAGTTCGAGACATCGAAGAGTATTTTCAATCGTCACGTTGAGCTCCCGCTTTTCATGGCCCCGTTTATACCGGGCCAGATACTGCGGTAAAAGGAATTCTCCCACCGTCAAGGTTGCCCCAAGAGAGAAAAATCTCCGCCCTCCCTCGAAATTCAAAAGCTCCTTTCTAATCTGGCGCGAGTGGACGGCAAGAATTTCGCCTTCATGCTGTAGGAATTCTCCGGCTTGGGTGAGTTGAACGCCCCGTCCACTCTTCTCAAAGAGCTGTGCTCCGAACAGCTCTTCTAAATGATGAATATGCTGGGTTACGGCAGGTTGTGTAAGCCCTAAAAGCTCTCCTGCCTTGGTAAAATTTCCTTCGCGGGCAGCCGTCAAAAAGGTGACAAGACGAAAATCAAGCATAAAGATCTCTACCGGGCATCATCCTGAACGATTCCCTCCGGTAATTTGTTTATCAGTTTCATTAACTCTTCAAACATGAAGTCGATGTCGATGACGGCCCTGATATTCCCCTTCCCATCCCTAATGGGAAACGCAGCTGTCAAGATCAGCCTATTGGTATAAAGGGAAAAGAAAAGATGGGATATATACGGCTTACCCGTTTCAAGGACCTGGCGGAACCACTCCTTTTCCTGAAAATTCTTGGTAAGCAAGTTTCTGAACAGAGATTTCTCGCCATGCTTCGAATAGATTTGACTTATGCGAAAACCATCGGTGTTCGTCACGGCCAGAAGCTGGATCGATCCTTCCCTTTTGACAATCTTGCCAAGGTAACCGTCCATCACAGCGGGATTGAGCGTTTCCAGTTCCGGAGCATGGGTCACATCTTCAGCAATTATCATGGCAATCCGTTTTGCCTCTTCCTTTGCCTTGTCCAGTTCCGATTCAAAGAGCCCGGGAAGATAGCGTCGAGCCTGCGCCATGAGCTCATCGTATGATATTGCAGTGGTCCGTCCATGTGTATACTGAGTAGAGACCCAGAGAGCTATATGGCGGATGCCGGGCGAACGTTTTGTCACCTTTTCGCATTTTCCCGATTTTATCAGTGAAACATTTTCGTTGAGCCAGCGGGCGATGCCGGCAAGCCCGGATTTATCGGTTACCATGGTGCGAATGGGGCGGCCAAGCAATGTTTCGGTATCGAAAATATTGTAGATTTCGGGATTTTTGAGGATCCCGTCGGCATGGATACCCGCCCTAGTGGTGTTGAAATTTTCTCCGGTAAAGGGATAGTTTTCCGGTATGTCGGCACGTATCTCACTGCGAAAGTAGTCGGCAATCTCACTTATGACCGTAGTATCTATGGAATCATCACCGGTAAGCGACATGTATTCGATGACTGCCGCCTCAAGAGGAGGGTTTCCTGTACGTTCACCATAGCCCAAGATACTGGTATTGTTGGACGCGCAACCGTAGAGCCAGGCGCTTGCGGCATTGATATGGACCTTATGAAAATCATTATGGCCGTGCCATTCAAGTAGCTCCGAGGGGTAACCCAGTTCGGAGTGAAAGGCATGCACCAGCCTGGGGACCGAGCGGGGAAGCACGGCTCCGGGATAGGTGACCCCGTATCCCATGGTATCGCAAAGCCGGATTTTAACCGGCACCTTTGCCTCCTGGGAAAGATCCAGGAGTTTTTCTGCAAGGGGCAGGCAGAATCCATAGACATCCGCCCGTGTAACATCTTCGAAATGACAGCGGGGAATAATGCCCTCGGCAAGACACTCTTTTACAATGCCGAGATAGGCATCCGCCATCTTTGCCCGATCCGATTTCAGTTTCAAAAAAATATGATAGTCGGAAACCGAGGTCAGAATACCGGTCTCCTTCAGTCCCAGGGATCTAACCAGCTGAAAATCCTTTTTATCCGCTCGTATCCAGGAGGTAATCTCGGGAAATCGATAGCCTTGAGCCTGACAAAGACTCAGAGCCTCACGGTCCCGCTCACTGTAGATAAAGAATTCGGTCTGTCGAATGAGGCCCTTCTCTCCGGAAAGCTTGTGGAGAAGGTTATAGATATGGGCGATCTGTTTGGGCGTATAGGGAGGACGAGACTGCTGCCCATCACGAAAGGTGGTATCGGTTATCCAGATCTCCTTGGGAAGATTAATAGGAACCTCAACGCCGTCAAATCTGATTCTTGGAACAGCCGTATAGGGGAACTGATCACGATACAGTTCGGGAAGATCCCTCCGAACCAACGGAAAACTTCTTTTTTCAGAACTAATAAGTTCCATAACGGCCTCCTTTAATACAGAATATTTACAATATAATGCTATTTTTGTCAATTTAATGTATGTATTATTTGTAAAAACTCATATAAAGCACAAGATAAATCACAGGTGGCTGCAGGAAAAGGAATTACGTTCCTTTAACCACCAGGATTCGGAACAGTAGGTTCCTTCATTGGCTTTGCCCAAAAAAAGGGCTGCCCTATCGGCAGCCCCCCTAAACTTCTCGGAAATTGCTTTAGAGCTTGTCTTTTGTAATAACGGAAACACCGGTATCGACATACTTCGCACCGACGTCTTCACCCTTAAGGACCTTCACGGCACTCTTCATTCCCTCATAACCCATTACGTCAGGATTTTGTGCCATGGTGGCAACTATATACCCTTTTTTTACCAGGCTGAGAATCATATCGGACTTATCGAAGCCAACGCCGATGATATTCTTTCCGGCTTCCTGAATGGCATTTCCGGTTCCCACGGTACAGCCTTCGTTGGCACCGAAGATTCCCACACAACCGAGGGTGATGTAGTTTACCGCAATATCATTAGAACGAGCGGCATCACCTTCAGAGTACTGGGTCTCAAGGATGGTAAAATCGCTTCCCGCAAGAGCTTCACGGAAACCGGCCTCACGGGCAACGGTACTGGCGGTAGCGGCATTGATATTCACGATACCGATCTTGCCGCTGGTAACACCGGAGGCAGCAAGGGCTTTGATCATCTCTTCACCGGCAATCTTTCCCGCATCCTTATTGTCGGTAGCAAGTGTCTGATAGGCGGGAAAGTCGGCAGGAGAATCAACATAAATTATTTTTACTCCGGCATCGGCAGCCTCCTTAAGGGCGCTGGTAACGGCGGTAGGTCCGTTCGCGGCAAGGAGTATGGCTTGAGCACCGCCGGCTACGGCATTGTTGATTATTTCAATCTGCTTTGCATCATCTTTTACATCGGGAGCCATCCACTTGTAGTCGATTCCCCCCAGCTCTTCAGCAGCCTTTTTGCAGCCGGCATCCACATTCACCCAATGCTGATCGGTCTGATCCATGGTGATCAGGTAGATTTTGTATTTGCCTGATCCCTCTTGTGAACCTGATGCGAAGAGCGCGGTCCCCACACTCAGAAGCACCATCATCGCAACAATAACCCGAATGCTTTTTTTCATAACATCCTCCTATGTGATATTCATGCACGTTTTACGTGCCTGCAAACTCTTTTGCCAGGATCAGACTTCGGTACTCTGCCCCGCAATTTTCTCCTTGCGCATCTTGAAAGATCCGGACCGGACAATTACATCAAGCAAAACACTCACGACGACAATAATCCCTATGATGATATTCCGAATTGCCACCGGGGCACCTGCAAACTGGAGACCATTCTGTAAAACGCCCCAGATTGACGCACCGATCACCGTACCAAGAAGCAGTCCCTGGCCACCCAGGGTGGAAACACCGCCGATAACCGATGCGGCAACCGCGTACAATTCGTAGGTGGTTCCCGCATCCATTGCCCCCATCCCGCTGGTTGCACAGAAGATCAGCCCCACAACCGTTGCACAAAAAGCACTGACGATGTAGGCCTTTGTGGTAACCGCGATGATATTGACGCCGGAAAGTTTTGCCGCATCAACATTCGATCCAATGGCATAGATATGCCGTCCTGTCCGTGTCCTGCTGAGGATAAAATTAAAAAGGACCCACAGGACAAAGGCAATCCAGATGGTATTGTAAAGAGAGAAGGTTTTCCCGTAATAGAAGAAATTTCGGAACCCTTCGGCGGCCTCTCCAATGGAGTCGGTATTATAGTTGTTGTTGGCAATCTGTGCGATTCCCCGGGCGATGGTCATGGTTCCGAGGGTTGCGATAAAGGGAGGAACCTTGCAAAGAGAAACAAGCAGGCCGTTTCCCACACCAACGGCAAGACAAGCGATAAGGGTTAACAATACCGAAACCCATGGGTTGATCCCCTTGGTCATGAGCGTCGCACTGATCATTGTGGACATCCCGACTACCGAACCAATCGAAAGGTCGATGTTGCCGGTGATAAGTACATATGATTGACCAATACCAATGAGCAAAATGGGAGCTATTTGACGAAGGAGATTGCTCAAATTCTTTGACGAAAAAAACACAGGATTAAGGATGGCGAACACCACACAAAGGAAGATCAAGCCAACCGTTACGGTGAGCACCTGCCCCATGCCTCGGACCGATAACATCCGTTTCAAGACACCTACTCTCTTATCATCGTTAACCATACTACTATGTACCTCTTCTCTTCAGTAATCTTTTTCAAGTAACTCCGGTTCTTATGCCGGTTCCCGTTCCTCACCAAGTTTGTCCTCAAATCTGGTCGCAAGTTCGAGGATCTTTTCCTGGGTAACCTCCGAAGCATCAAGTTCTCCTGTTACCCTTCCGTCGCACATCACGAGGATTCTGTCGGCAATGCCCATGATTTCCGTCATTTCAGACGAGACGAACAGAACCCCGATCCCTTCGCGCTTTAACTCGTTCATGAGGTTGTAGATCTCAACCTTCGCCGCAACATCGATACCTCGGGTCGGTTCGTCAAACATAACCACCCGGCTTTTTCTTGCAAGCCACTTGCCCACTACGATCTTCTGTTGGTTCCCTCCAGAAAGGCTGGCGGCAGGAACATCGGCATTCGGCATGCGCACGGAAAAACTCTTTTTCGTCTGCCTCACCATCTCTGACTCACGGTGGCGGTTTACCACGCCCAGGCGGTTACAGATGATGTCGAGGTTCGGTAAGGCGATATTTTCGCGGATGGAGAGTTTTACACACAGTCCATCTTTCTTCCGATCTTCGGGAACAAGCACCACGCCCTGACGAATGGCACTTGTGGGGGAATCAATAGAAATGGGCATACCGTCAAGGATGAAATCCCCTGAATCCCTCGCGTCGATACCGAAAATCGCCCGAGTCGTCTCGGTTCTGCCTGCACCCATCAAACCGGCAATGCCTAGGATCTCACCTTCGTTAACCGTGAAGGAGATATCGCGAACCATCCGTCCGGCATTAAGGGAACGCACTTCAAAAATGGTCTTCCCCCTGTGACGTTCGATACGCGGAAACTGCTCATTGATCTCTCGGCCAACCATGTTTCCGATAATTTGATCCATGGTCAGATCGGCAAAATCATTTTGAAGGATGAACTTTCCATCCCGCATGATGGTCACCCGGTCAACAATATGTTTCAGCTCTTCAAGGCGGTGACTTATATAGACGATACCGTGTCCTTTTGCTCTCAGCTGCCTGATAAGGATAAAAAGATCGTCGATCTCTTTACTTGTCAGGGCACTGGTCGGCTCATCCATGATGATAATACGCGCATTACTGGAGAGAGCCTTTGCAATCTCCACCATTTGCTGTTTGGAAACGGCAAGGTCACCGACAAGCATGTCGGGATCGATATCGATCTGAAGCTGGCCAAGAACATCCGCAGCCTGACGCCTCATATCCCGATCGTTGAGGATTCCCCCTGCGACCACATCTTCCCTCCCGAGAAAAATATTCTCGGCAACGGTAAGATGAGGGCACATGTTGAGTTCCTGATGGATGATTGCAACACCATGCTTTTTCGCCAGCTTTGGAGTCAGATCCCCTACCGGTTCTCCGAAAATGGTGAGGTCCCCGTTATCGCGGGTATAGACACCGCTGAGAATTTTCATAAGGGTGGACTTACCCGCGCCGTTTTCTCCCAAAAGGGCCATCACCTCTCCCGAACGCAGCTCGAAAGAGACGTCGTCCAGTGCCTTGACCCCGGGAAACGACTTATCAATATGTTCCATGGTTACGATTACTTCGTTCATACATCCAGTACAAGGCCATTTCCGTAATCTGTAAAGGGTGACGAAATTGGTAAAAAGGGGGTCATTCTTTGGATATGTGTACGGAATCGAGAGAAGAGAAAGTCTGCCGCACTATTTCACGCACAGCTCTGCCGTTTTTTACCACCAAGAGCCGGTCGGCGACCTGAAGGGAATCGGAAAGACTAACGGCAAGAATGAGGACAGCAATTCCCCGCTGCCTGAGCAGGTCGAGAAGCTGAATGATGCGAAGCCGCTGATACATATCGATGCCGGCAAAGGGCTGGACACAGAAAACCAGACGCGGTTTCTGTAACAATATACGATGATAGACCAGCTCATAAAGATCGTGAAGCGAGAGCCCTGCAAGGGAAGGGGCATCGATCACCGGACCTATCAGCGGAAGATACTCCCGCCGAATGCTTCGCAGATAACGCCTCTTTGTCCAGAAGAACGGGAGACGATCATCGGCAAGGAAACAAAGATTATCCAGATAGCTCATATCGGCAAAGAGATTACTGCGGGTAGGTTTTTCATCGATGAAGGCAAAAAGCCGTCTGGCTTTCTGAAAGGGGCGGCCCGCTACACGGATGCTCCCCTTCTCCGGCGCTTTTCTATCACGCCAAAGAGCGAGAACCGGGGGAAGAAGGGAATTATCGAGGTCAAGAAGTATAAGGCATTCACCGGCGAAAAGTGAGAGCGAAAGATCCTTAATCGTTTCCCGACAAAGATTTCTAACCTCAAGAACAGGTTTTTCGGCTCTCCGTTTTTCAGTCGCCTTCTGAGGAGAATCATTGTCGATAAAATGAACGAAGCCTTGAGGGAAGCGACGCATAAGATCGTTATTCATTTGGTCCGCCCGCAGGGTCTTGAGGATTTTTCCATCCTCCATCAAGACCGTTCGATTGCAAAGGGTAAAAACCTCTTCATGATGGTTGCAGACATAGAGAAACGAGAGACCGAGGGAGGCATAGTAGCGGATCACCCGATGGATACGCGACAGGTCCACGGGACTCGCAACATTACTAATATCCCTAATAATGATCAAACGGGCACCAGCCACCACGGCTTTCAGCAATTCCACAAGCCAACGCGTAAAGAAGGGCAATCGTTCTACCGGTTCATGCGGGGGAATTGAGATATTAAGCCCCTCACACAAGCGTTCCAACTGATCGGAAAGCACCCCATCGTTTATGAGGTACTTTTTCATGCCGCCACGAACAACGAATATGTTGTCGGTAACACTCATCGACCCGATGAGCCTGCTCCGTTTTTCAATAACGGCAACAGGATTCGCAGTCGAACGCTTCCAGCGATAGTCATTCACTACCCTCTCGAAAAACCACACATAACCGTAATGGATAGGCCCGTTATACTTGATAAGGTCGAGGAGCTCCTCCAGCCCCTGGGCGTTGATGGGTATAAGTCCGAGGATTTCACCCACAAAGAGATGCATGCTCAGCGAGTCGAGCAATCTAACATTTTCCCGATACATCGTGATTCTGTCGAGCCACAGGAGTTCCTTCTTCATTGTACCCCCGTTTTTTCACCAACGATCCGCGGCAACACAACCTCCACGTCGGTACCCACGGATGGTGTGCTGGTAATAGTCACCCCATATTGTTCACCAAAAAGAAGTTTGATGCGATTATTGACATTCACAATCGCAATGCCGCCCCGATTTCGTCCTTCACTCACATGACTGAGAGAGCGTATGGCAAGATTTCGATTTAGTTTCTCAAGCTCTTGGCTCTCCATGCCGACTCCGTCGTCACTCACGGTAATAAGCAAGCGGGTCTCGGTCGTTTCCAGCTGAACCCGCAAGAGCCCTGCTCCAACTTTACGTTCCAGGCCATGCAGAATAGAGTTCTCAACAATGGGCTGAAGAATCAGCTTGGGCAAGCGGTAGGCATAAATTTCCGAGCGCTCAGCCTCGTCTATCTCAATACGCAGCTGCAGCCGCTTGCCGAAGCGATATTGCTGAATCAAAAAATAGGTTTCGATATTGCCGAGCTCATCCTCTACCGTAACAAGATGATCCATGGTACTGATGGTATAGCGGAAAAAAGTGGAAAGGGCCTCGGTCATTTCGGCTATGGAATGTACCCCCGCACTTAAGGCCTCGCTGCGAATACCCTCCAGGGTGTTATAGAGGAAATGGGGATTTATCTGGTTTTGCAGGGCAAGATACTGCTCCTGACGCTTGCTAGCCTGAAGCAGATCACGGGTCTGCAAGAGTTCATTGAGTCTTGCAAGAGTATCATGCATCCCCGCGCTGTAGGGATACCGGATGTCGTAGACCCCCTCCAGGGTATAACCCGCTGCAAAAAGAGCAAGCAATTTCTCAGTTTCGCTAAAGGGAACCACGATTTTCTGCCAGGTGATACCAAAAAGAACGACCAGGAAAAAGGAGAAAAGCAAGGGAAGCCAGATTGAGACGATCTCTTCGGCGGCAAGGGACCATAACACCACCACGGCGATGAGCATAGCAAAGAAAAGAAGTGCATAGAGAAATAAAAGCTGTACCATCAAACCCATTTTTCGAACCACGAGACACCTCAACTGTACAACTTGCGAAATTCACTCGGTTTAATACCAACCATCCGTTTAAAAAGTCGGGTAAAATACTTCGTATCGCTATACCCGATCGCAGAAGAAATCTGAGCGACCGTCTGCTTGGAAGAGCGCAGGAGTTCTTTTGCGTAATCAATACGAATACCGGTCAGATACTCAAGAAAACCGGATCCTGTTTCCCGCTTGAATATGAGGCTAAAATAAGAAGGGCTGAGGCCTACTATGTCGGCTACCTGTTCAAGAGAAATTCCACTCTCCCGGTAGTGATCACCGATGTAACGTCTGGCCTCTCTGATGGGGCGACTTTCCGCCTGTCGCCGTGATTCGGCCATCGATTCCAAAAGGTTCTTTGTGAGCGTGCGAAGCCGATCCTGCAGGGCCTTTACACTAGGCAGGAGATCCAATTCACTCTCAAAACGCCTCTCAAGGGCCGAAAGATCTTCAACGGTCTCCTCACCGCGGTTTCTTAAAAGAACAAAAAGGCGATGGCCGGCCTCCTTGAGCGCATCAAGGAGAAGAACGCCTGTACACGCTTTCTGTGACAACACCGAACGCATCAGTCTGTCGACAGCCTCCATGGCCTCTTCTTCATCAAGGAGATCACAGGTATGTTCCATATCACGATTCCATACGGCCAGGGCATCATTACAGGAGCCGGAAAGAAAAGGAGGAAGCTCCTCATACAGCTGTCCGGTTTGAGAAAAGAGGCGTTGCCCCATGGCGATCTCGGCATCTCTGCGGGACTCGGCTATTCGTTCGATAGTCTCGACGGCCTGTCCGAGAGAAGTGGTAAGCTGAACAACCTCAAAGATACTAGCCTGGACCTGCAATTCGTCGTTGATACGCTTTACCGCTTTTCTTACCTCTTGTCGTTCCGATTCCGGATATCCAATCACAATATGTATCCGACATACACCGATATACAGTTCCAAATCGCTTGAAGACCCATCGAGAAAAGCATGAGAAGCCGATTCCGCCTTTTCCGCGATCATGCGCACAATACCGTCGGAAAAATCAGAGGGTGGGCAATCAATCTTTATCATGATGACTTGAAAAAGGCCGTCGCGAAAGTGATAGCCATAGGTATCGTTGATCGTTTCCAGTTCAACACGCCGATCTGAAGGCAAAGCAAAGACAAAATCATGGAAAAAGTCTTTACGAAGTTTCCCAAGGCTGTTTTTTAGACGAGCAGCAAGATCCCGGTTGGTTTGTTCTGCAGAAACACGCCGATAATGCCGTTCCGCTATCTTTTCCAAGGTGGCTGTTAACTCATCCTTTTTAATAGGCTTGAGCAAGTAATCCTCTACACCGTAACGAATAGCGTTATGGGCATATTCGAACTGATGATAACCGCTTACAATGATAAAATCGATACCATCCGTACTCTCCCTGATTCGTCCGATCAACTCAAGCCCGTCAAGTCCCGGCATACGGATATCGGTAATGACAAGATCGGGCCTTTCACGCTCTACAAGGGCAAGGCCGTCGATGCCGTTGTAGGCCGTACCAACCACCACCATTCCCAGGGAAGACCAATCGACCAGCTGAAGTATCAGCCGACACACTTTTTCTTCATCGTCGAGAACAACGACCGTCACAAACTATCCTCCAGCCTCCGGTATATTCATGTAAGGGTAATCCATTCTTAGGTCGAAAGACAATACTCATTATTTTTTGATAGCAAAATGTTGAACTTTGCTTGCCCATTACTACAATATGAATTCGGGGGTTCACAATGAAGAGGAAACTAAGGAACGAGATTCTCATTCCCATTCTGCTGACGGTGGTCATGGTTCTGGGTGGAATGACGACCCTGATCGTCGTGCGTGTCAGCAAAAGTGCCAAGCAGGATGCGGAAAGCCTTGCGTTGGAGATAGCGGCACATCAGGGCAATCAGTTTATATCTCAAATTGTTGTCGGACTTGAAACTGCAAAAACGATGTCAGACACTATGGCATCGATCGTAGAGAACAAGTTGAACATTGGGCGGGAAGAAGCAAATATCATGCTCAAAACCATTCTTCAAGAGCACCCCGATCTTCTTGGGGTATGGATGGTATGGGAGCCGAATGCCTTTGACGGCAGGGACAAGACGTATGTCGATACGGCCGGTCATGACCAGACGGGTAGATTCATTCCCTACTGGAATCGCGTGGGAGGCTTACATCTCGAACCGACAATGGATTACGACGGTGGAGTCTATTACGAGGTACCGCTACAAGAAGACAGGCTGTATGTAACCGAACCGACTGTCTACGAAATCGGAGGAAAGGATACAATGGTGATCAGCCTATCCGCCCCCATACGGGTAAACGGTAAGGCCGTAGGTGTCGCAGGTATCGACCTTTCCATGGAACAGATGCAGACTCTGGTCGCCGGAATTAAACCCTTTGAAGTCGGCTATGCCTATGCCGTAAGCCAGGAGCTGACAATCGCCGCCCATCCTCAAAGCGACATGATAGGCACATCTGCATTGGAACATATCGATCCCCAATATCAACAGGCCTTTAGCGAAGCCGTTAAAAACGGAACTGTTTTTCAGTTTCAGCAGGAATCGGCAAAAGACAAGGTCGTTTCCCTGCAGACCATCTATCCACTTCATATAACAGGTGTAGAAGAAAACTGGGCCTTCGGCATTTCAATTCCGATGGATGTGGTTCTAACCCAGGCCCGAAATCTTGCCTTCCTTTCCGTGGCCATCAGCATCGTCGCCATTATTCTTATAGCACTCATTATCTTCCTTATAACACGCAATATCGTTCAAAGCATTATCAAAGGGATAGATCTGGCAAAGGAAATTGCGATGGGTAACCTTACCGTGGCTGTCGACCGGCATTACCTTTCCCGAAACGACGAGCTGGGAGAACTCGCAAAAAATCTGAATGACATGAAGAATCAGCTTTCACGTGTCGTTTCCGAGGTCATCAACTCGGCTGAGAGCATTACCAGTGGCAGCGGACAGCTCAGCGAGAGTGCCGAACAGCTCAGTCAGGGAGCGTCCGAACAGGCAAGCTCCGCCGAGGAAGTAAGCGCCAGCATGGAAGAGATGGCAAGCAGCATCCGAAACAATGCCGATAATGCCGCAGAAACAGAGCGTATGAGCAAGCAGGCGGCCATTGAGGCAAAGGAAAGCGGAGAAATTGCCGCAAGAGCCGTTGTTGCAATGAAAAACATTGTAGAGAAGATCACCATTATTGAAGAGATTGCACGACAGACCGATCTACTCGCACTCAACGCTGCCATCGAAGCAGCCCGAGCCGGTGAACATGGAAAAGGCTTTGCCGTCGTTGCAAGCGAGGTTCGCAAATTGGCAGAACGAAGTCAGAAGGCGGCAGGAGAGATAAACGAACTGTCACGGCACACCGTCAAGGAAGCCGATGAGTCCGGACAGAAACTGGAAGCCCTTGTCCCCGTCATTCAGAAAACGGCCGAACTCGTTCAGGAAATAAGTGCGGCCAGCAAAGAACAGAATAGCGGAGCCGAACAGATTAATCAGGCCCTTCTTCAGCTTGATCAGGTGATCCAGCATAATGCCTCGGCATCCGAAGAGACCGCCTCCACGGCCGAAGAGTTGGCCGCCCAGGCAAAGCTGCTGCAGCAAGTGATAGCCTATTTCCGCGTCGATGAAGAGGAAAATCTGCCTGCTGTCACCGATTATTAGTGTTCCGAATAGTGGTGATTACTCATCAGCCATATCCGAATTGACAAGAAAACGGCCCCGCTTTTTTTGGGGGCCATTTTCTCTATCTAAAACATCCTTACTATTACTAGAACATCCTCAAAGAGGGGGTAAACAGACGATCACTGGCTATTGAGCTTCCGTCATATCTCCAATCTTCATAATGGCCATAAAGCTCTCCATCGGAAAGACGAGGGAGGAAATCAGCCGCTCTTTTTTCGAACCGACGCTCCCTCCCATGGTGATTCCATCGGGAAATGCAATCTGCATCTCCGAAGCGGGAACGAGAGCAAAAAGCTTTGAAATGTCAGCGGTCCAAAAAAGATGCGGAAAGTTTACACTCTGTGACCCTTGAGAAGGCTCAAAACGGTGGTGAGGCATCTCGACAAAGGCATCCAGCATAGCCGGCCCACCCTTTCCCATATAGGAATACACCATGTGATCACCGGCACACATGTAAAGCGTATAGAGATCGGAAAAACGTTCGAGCTCTGCACCTTCCGCTCCGAGGGCATCGATTCCGCTATAGCTGGTAACCAGCTTGAGATAGGGGCGACCAGCCGGAGTTGTCCCCTCTTCCATCTCCTGCTTTATGCCAAGGGGAAATGAGTTCCCGAACATTTTCTTGAGCAGCAAGCCGGTAAGCTCGTTACGGACGGAAGTCTTGCTCCTTTCAATATATGCTTCGGGATCACTTGCACCTGCGGCAATACCTAAACTGAAATGAATATCTTCAATTTCCGAACCGGCAGGAAGCCCCATGGAGAACGAAAAAGCCGCATAACCGGTAGCCAATCTATTCAGGGCCCGATAATCGTCCATCATGGTTTTCAGCGCCTTCGAATCTTCCGAAGTTCCATCCTTATCGTCCAGGAAAAACCCGTAAAAGGCTTCCATCATAGCATTCGAGTCCCGAGGATCGAGGCCTATGACCCCACTGATCATGGCATCGGGCAAATAAGGGGCCTCAAATTCCGCTACATCATTCATAGGCTTGAGAGAACGAAGCAGGGAGCCGGTTTTTCCCTCCAAAGAGAGGTCGCTATTGAGCACCATTCCGTTTTCATCGGCACTAAGCGCTGCTGAAACAAAATCGATATCATGAAGCAGAGCAAGATACTTCTCAACGAGAGTACCGGCCCATGCCATCTCACCATTGTTCGACGCAGCCATCTGATCAGACAGCTCCTTGGCGTCAAGTCCCAGCGAATCTATCAGGCCGTCGAAGTCCACATATGCCTGGATCGAGGAATCGGGATAGTCCCGAAGGGTTGAGAGGTCGGCATGCTCCTTCGGCGGAAAATCTTCCATGAGTTCGGTCTTTGAAAAAAGAACAAGATATCCTTTATAGAACATCCAGTGGTCATCATCGGAACTAAGCTTTTCGGCAAGGCTATTCACATCCACGACATCGGCAAGGGGGATAAAAAGCATAAACGTATCAGGGTCCGCGGTTATATCATCGCTTATCAAGGCAACTCCCACCGGCTGGGAGAAATTCAATTCCTCCATCGTAAAAGGAACCCCTTTGACAATAAGCATCGTAGATAAAAAATCTTTTATCGGGATACCGCCGATGTAGGCATCAAAGCCCAATGGCTTCATAAACTTGTCGAGATCCGTCATCAGAGCATCGCCGTTGGGAATCTGCATATAGAGAGCCGTCCCCCGGGGAACCATGGTCTCAATGGTTGGCGTAGAAGCACAGCCGGACAAAAACAAGGCAAGCACAGCAAGCCCGGAATAGAAAAATTTCTTCATTATCTAAACTCCTCCATATCGTTATTTATAACACATGGACAGGAGATGTCACAGAGGAATGAAAGAGACTCTGATATTGGCCAAAAGCTCTTTGTAAATCAACATAGCCGCGCCAAATACATCTCATAGAAACCATTATAGATATATGACGATACGAAACGGTAAAAGAGTTACGAATTCCCCTCCTTACAAGCTCGCTAACCACAGCCTTAGCCTTTCTCCCTATTGTCATGTCACAAAATCAGACAGGAGAATTTACCCAACCGCTTTTTTGGGTCGTATCCATCCCGCTTCTCGCCTCATGGATGATCTCGACGACAATCATTCCCTTTTTGCTCAACGGCTTCTTGCCAAAAGGTATCAGGGAAGAAAGGAGGAAGCATCTCAAAGGGAATGCAAAACCTCACCTTCCCGTCTTCACCACAGAGATAGTTCTTCCCCGGGGAAGCTCAATTGAGCATTCATCCGAGGTAGCAAGAGACTTCGACCGATTTCTCGCCACAGAGAGGGGCGCCGACAAAGGAGATGTGGTAAGTTGGGGACCTTCGTCGGAGGAGGAATCCCACGATTTCGGCTCAATGTTTCCCCGGAATCGGCCAGACCGGAATACATCTTTATCATCATCAACAACAATAGAGGTTGATACTCCAGGCAGAAATAACGAAGGATGTAAGCGCCATCGAACTGGCTGGCAGAATAGATAGTTGGCTGGCAAAAGAAAAAGAGCATTGGCCTGTCGGCTTTTCCTACGAATTCGGCGACGAGATGGAGGGATCTTCCGATGCAAACAGGGCTATTATAAAGCAGGTTCCCTTGGCCTTTCTTCTTATACTTCTTTTATTGGTGGCACAGTTTAACTCTCGAAGGAGAGCCTTTGTTATTCTTGTTACAATCCCCTTCGGTTTCATCGACGTAGTTATCGGACTCTTGGTAAGCGGCAGTCCCTTTAGCTTTATGAGCCTTCTCGGCCTTGTTTTCCTTGTGGGGATAGTGGTGAATAACGCCATCAGTATGATTGACAGGATCGAAACGGAACGAAAAAACCAGGGAAGCCTGGAGAAGGCCATCATCGTTTCGGCTTCGAAAAGATTATCTACTGTTCCGAATCCTGGTGGTTAAAGGGACACAATTCTTTTTCTCGCAGTCAATTGAAAGCCAAACTATGGGAAAAAGTAAGCACCGACATAAAAACAAGGATGTTACCGTCAAAAGAGCATGCATACCACCAGGATTCGGAACACTACAGAAAGGTTACGATAAAACAACGATCCTCGATATAACCGACAAGGGCCGATGTCAGCAAGGAGTCATATTATACCCATTTATCCACCAAGGCCGATATTCTTGCCACCATCGTTATCGAAAACTTAATCCGTCAGATCAAAGAAATAGAAGCGATAAGGAACACTCCCGCCTCCGGCATCGAAAAGCTGGAGAAGATCCTTCGTCTTTTCGTCGATCATTTTCTCGCCGAGCACGAGCATGGTGATATCGCGACGAATACGGAAGTAGCCTTCTGCAGAAACGAGCTTTCCGAGAATGTAGCACGTACGATTGTCTCCCATATCGGCCTTTTCCGCCAACAGTTCATGCAGGTCGTAGGTGAGGAAATCAAAGACGGCACTATGCCGTGCTCTCTCCTTAAATCCGAAAAAGTATCTTCATGAACTGCCTGCACATCCGTAAAAACGTCAATCGACTTTCGAGAAGCGTAATACATTCCAGGAAAGAGGGGAAAGTATTACAGAACAACGACCGTTTTCCCAAGCAGGGAGTGTGCCCCGGCGGGGAACAACGTTTTGCTGATCGGCAGAATTGTAGGCCTTGGGATCAGGACCATCGAGGATGATATGGTCTGCAGGCATGAATCCTTCAAACGAACGCAGGTCACACGATAGCTCCATGCTCTTTTCCGGGGAACGATTTACGGCAAAAAGCGTCAGAGCTCCCTCTTGTTCATTGTATACAGCTATTGCAGTAAGATAAGAAACAGCACCAAAGGTTACACTTTCATAGCTCGAGGCTTCCAGCGGGGTCCGAAGCACGGTACCACGTCCGTAACGCGAGGCGTGTAGGAAAGGATAGTAGATGGTTTGGGCCCACGCACCCTTCCCCGGTTCGGTCATGATGGGCGCAATGACATTCACCAATTGGGCCAGACAAGCAATCTTGACGCGGTCGGCATGCTTTAGAAGGGTAATCAGCAGCTCCCCAATGAGAACAGCATCTTCCAGGGTGTAGCGATCCTGGAGGATTGGAGGTCCAATGGTCCAGGGTTCCTGTTTCTTGTCCGCTTCATTAGAATGAAACCAGACGTTCCATTCATCAAAAGCAATATTGATCTGTTTCTTGCTGCGTTTTTTTGCCTGGACAAAATCGCAGGTTGCTATGACGGTTTGAATGTAATGGTCCATATCCTCGGACTGGGCCATATATTCAAGAATATTATCATCTTCATTACCATAGTAGTTGTGGAGCGCAATATAATCCACCTCGTCGTAGGCCTCCATAAGGACCGAGGCTTCCCAATCCGGATAGCTTGGCATGCGGCTGTTTGAGCTGCCGCAGACAACCAGCTCGATGGATGGATCAACCCATTTCATCACCCGCCCGGTCTCAGAGGCGAGCCGACCGTACTCATGGGCCGTTTTGTGCCCGATCTGCCAGCGGCCGTCCATCTCATTTCCAAGGCTCCAGACCTTTATATTGTGGGGCTCCGGATATCCGTGGGAGCGGCGCAAATCACTCCAATAGGTACCGGAAGGATGATTACAGTATTCAATCAGACTTTGTGCTGCTTCAATACCGCGGGTTCCGAGGTTTACCGCAAGATTGACTTCAGCCCCGACCTTTCTCGCCCAGTCCATGAACTCGTTTGTTCCGATTTGGTTTGGCTCGATACTGCGCCAGGCAAGGTCCAGCCGAGAAGGACGCTCTGTCTTCGGCCCTACACCATCTTCCCAACGATAACCGGAAACAAAATTACCACCGGGATAGCGAATCAGCGGAACGTCAAGTTTTTTCACCAGCTCGATGACATCACCACGAAAACCTTGCGCATCGGCCGTTGGATGATCAGGATCGTAGATGCCACCGTAAACAGCTCGCCCAAGATGTTCAATGAACGACCCGAAGAGTCTCGGATCTACCTCCGAAAGCGTAAATGATGTATCTACAATTATTTTGCCACTAAGTGTTTCCATAGATGCAATACTCCTTATCCTATATCTGAATCCTATATCTGATTATCCTTTGATTGATCCTGCACTCAGCCCGGAAATAAAAAACCGCTGAAATAAGAGAAAAACAATGATGATCGGTACAGTGGCAACGAAAGCACCGGAAAGAAGCATATCGTAATTGTTGCCGTAGGGAGTCAAAAGTGAATTCAACCCTATTGGTATGGTGAACATTTTCTCGGTCCTCATGACGATCAGGGGCCAGAGAAAATCATTCCAACTTTGGAGAGAAACGAGAATGATCATAGCGCCAAAAGCCGGTATCATCAACGGCATCATGATTCGGAAAAAGATGCCTATCTCCGACACCCCGTCTATTCGCCCGGCATCAAGAAAGGCTCTTGGCAAGGTTACGGCATATTGCCTGAAAAAGAATATAGCAAAGGGATAGACAACAAACGGCAGTATCACTCCCCATACCGTATTAATCAAACGAAGGCCAATGATCATACGGTATAGCGGCAAGATAAGGATCTGGATGGGCACAACCATCAGAAAGAGCACGAGGGAAAGGAAAAAACTTCTCCCTTTAAATTCATACATACCAAGCCCATAGCCTACAAAGGCCGAAAAAAAGACCGACAAACCGGTTCGAAGCGCCATGATGACAATACTATTCCTCAACCAAAAACCGTAGGCTCCCTTACGGGCGGTAAAAAGCCCCAGGATGTTCTCAGTGGACAAGCCTTCGGGGATAAGAGTGCTTAACGTAATCCCGAATCTCATTAATTCTTGCCCCGGACGAAAGGCAGCAAGAACAAGGGCATAAACAGGAAACAAAAATACAAGCCCGGTTACCGTTAGAATACCTACCGTGCCAAAGCCGATAACTTTCGATTTTCTTCCTATTATTCGCATCTAAACCCGCTCCTGTTTGAAAAAACCGGTTATTTTTAGAAAGGTGAAACTGATCAAAAGCACCAAAAACAGAAGCGCTATACCGACTGCAGAACCAAACCCCATATCCGCCGCTTCAAATCCCCGCCGATAAATATATCGGACGATAGTGAGTCCCGAGTTGTCTGGAGAACCGGCACTCCACAGAATGTAACTCTCCTCAAACATGGCAAGCCCGCCGAAAATGCTGATGGCCGTAACAAAAACGGTTGTCGGTTTCAGGAGAGGGATTGTTATCCGAAAGAATTTCTGAACAGGACCGGCTCCGTCTATTTCAGCCGCCTCATACAGCTCCTGAGGTATTTGCTGCAAACCAGAAAGGAAATAAACAATATTGATTCCGGTCCATCTCCAGGTAGCTATCAATACAAGAAGAAACATGGATTTCCACGAGCCAGCTAAAAGCCACGCCTGAGGCTCCCCTCCGAAAAGCCTCACGAAACGATTCACGAGAGCCATATCGCTGGAAGCAAAAAGCAAACGGAAAATCGTACCAACAACAACTACCGACATCAGAGCCGGGATGAAAAGCATCCCCCGCAACAGATAACTTTTTTTTCCGGGAATCGAGTTCAACAAGACAGCAAGAATCATTGGGATAGGAATCAGAACGACAATAGTCCAAAACATGTAGGTAAGACTGTTTTTCACCGCTGTAAAAAACTGTGGATTCAACAGTCGTTTATAATTCGTCCCCCCTATGAAACGGACCTGTCCCGGAACGATTTCCTGAAAACTCATAACCAGCGTACTGATAACCGGATATAAAAAAAAGATAAGGAAAGATAGAATAAACGGAAAAACAAAAATATACGGAGCACGTTTTCTGCTATCGGTGAACAGAGTCATACAATTACCTCTCACAGCTTCTCAAAAAGCTCAAAGAAAGACTGCGAGAAGCAATATACTTCTCGCAGTCGGGGTATATCGATCGTGACTAGTACATAGCGCGGACCTGATTGGCTGCATCAACCAATGCCTCTCGAGGCGTTTTGCTCTGGTCTTCAAGCACCTGATACATTACTTCCGACTGTATGATATTAATGATATCGGGAACCGCAGGTGCCATATGAACGGGATAAATCTCATCCTTGACCTTGAGAACTTCATCGAAGATTTTTGTCCCATTCATGTAATAGTCGGTAAATTTATTCTTCTCATGTAACGCAGGATCTTCCCAGACACTCCACCGGGGAGGATCAAAGCCCAAGAGTTGCCATAAAAGGATATTGCCTTCTTTCGACAGCTTCGCAAAGGCAAGGAAATCTTTTGCAAGCTCAATATCGTCTGCCTGATTTGTTACTACGGTGCCGGTACCGCCCATGCCTGCCGAACGGTGACCGGTCGGAGTGAACCTTGGACAGGGGCGGATGAGGATCTTACCTTTAAGATCCGGCATATAGTCTGTGAAACGGTTCATATACCAGAAGGGCATAGCAATACTCGCAGCTCCGCCATTGTTCATGAAACCATAATACTCTTCAGAATGGCAGAATCCGCCGGGTGTCGGTATCGCAATGTTATATGTATGCATCATATCGTAAAGGAATTGGAGTGTATCAATATTAATATCGTTGTCTAAAATGATCTTGCCATTTTCGTCCACAAAATCGGAACCCCTTTGTGAGATCAAGGGCCAAAAACTCCAGTGTTCGGTCACTTCAATGGTAGTCATCGGTTTACCGGTTGCCGCTTTTACCTTTTTTCCAGCCTCGACATAATCATCCCAGGTTTCAATGGTATCGGGGTCCACCCCAGCCTTATTAAGAATATCCATATTGTAATACATGACCAAGGCTCCAACATGGAACGGAAGGCCGTAGTATTTTTCGTCTTTGGCATAAATTTCGAAGCGTCCTTTGACCAATTCGTCCATGATCGGCTCAACTTTATCATTCATCACCGCAAATTGAGGAACCCCTTTGAGGTAGTTCGGGAACCGCGAAATCTCGATGTCGACAATGTCGGGGGCACCGACTCCCGATTGAAGCGAAACCAGTAATTGATTGTGCATCTCATCATAGGGGTATGCAGTTGCCACCAATTCTATTTGCCGATCAGGATGTTCTTCATTCCAAAGCTTTGCCATCTGCTCATAGAATTCAATATGAACCTCCTGAAATGTCCAGAGTTCAAGTTCTGTAACTCCTTTCACTCCCTCCGACTCACCCTGACCGCCAGCCGCCACCGAAAAAATAAGGACCAGGGCCAAGCTCATAAGAAAGAAAAAACGCTTAGCAAACGTAAAAAACATACAAACCCTCCTTTACGATATATATCATATTATATGATATTAAAAAATACAACTTTCACAAAAATAGGATACACACACTATTACACTCAACTATTGATACAAAATATTGTAACATAGTCTATTTTAGGCGTAAAGTTCATTTTTTACGATTTATATCCTTATATGTGTCTATAAGATATAGAAAAAACGAAAGGAATACGAACAAAGGATCTTGTTTAATATCATTATTTATGATTCAATAAAAGGATGGATAACGACCAAATTCTGGTTATCGACCCACGACAAGATCTTGATATCTTAAAAGGGCTTGCTTCGGAAATACGAGTTGAAATCCTTTTGCTTGTTCAAGAACGACCACGCAATATAAATGAAATAGCCCAAGCCCTCGACATGGCGCAATCTACCATCGCAACAAACGTAATGGTATTGGAAAAAGCCGGTCTGATACGAACAGAAAGTATTAAAGGTAAAAAAGGAATGCAAAAGATTTGTCATCCTGTTTATCGTGAGATGGTTGTCAAACTTAAAAATGAAGAGCCGCAGCAATCCCGGGATGATATCGTTGAAGTAGAGATGCCTATTGGACTTTATACACGCTATAACGTTACCGCACCCTGCGGATTGTGCTCAGCGGAAAATATTATCGGCTATCTTGATGTTCCTTCTTCATTTTTGGATCCGGCAAGAATGAAGGCGGGCCTCATTTGGTTCGAGACAGGATATATCGAATATAAATTCCCAAACAATAGCCTCTACAAAGAACGCCCGGTCACAGGCGTTGAGTTTATAGCCGAACTATCATCTGAAGTCCCGGGAACAAATAAGGAATGGCTTTCCGATATTTGTGTTTCGATAAACGGTATACAAATCGGCATATGGACTTCTCCCGGGGATTACGGAGACCGACGAGGGAAGTACACTCCGGCATGGTGGAAACTTGAAGGATCACAATACGGTCTCCGTAAAAGTTGGAGAGTAACCCCGGAAGGCTCCTTCATTGATGGGGTCAAAATATCGGATATCACCCTTGCGGACTTATCATTGGAGGCCCACCACTCGATAACAATCAGAATCGGGGTAGAAGAATCGGCAGATCATGTCGGAGGTGCCAATATATTCGGAAGAGGCTTTGGGAATTATAACCAAGATCTCATTCTGCGTATATTATTTTGATGTTATTGCAAACCTCGATGATATATGAATCGTCAACGCGAAAAAGAATGCACACGGGAACTTTTTTCCAGAAAGGATAGGACCATCGACCGGTCCTGCCACGGTAGGTCGGTCAATTGATGGTGCCTGCCCTGAAGGGTCAAAAGCCGACGCCGCAAAACAACCTCGCGAATCAGGGCCGAAGTGTATGGATCGTTTTCAGGATGCATGAGTGCGTTGGTAAGACGGGAAAGCCTGAAGGCGGTAAGCAGCTGGGCCGTGGAATATCCACCGCCCCAGGGCCAGGCAGCGCTTCCCAGGGCCTTCTGAAAGGGGGCATCGGCAATCTGACTGGCGTCAAACCCCTCTATTCCGGGAACGGGATAGAAAAGGCTTATACCGATCACCGTTGGCAGGGCCTCCAGATAGAGGAGGTTTTTGACGGCTATGTCGAAAGACTCGCCGGGAAGTCCGGCAATGAAATAGGTGACAATCTCCGCGCCAAGCCCGGAGGCCGCCGAAACAAGCCGGGCATAGTGCTCGAGGCTGCCGCTACGTCGTTCCCGCTTTCGCTCCCCGCTCTCCACCGAAGCAATGGAAAAATTGAATTTTCTAAATCCCAGCTTAAAAATGATCCGAAGATCATCGGGATCGAGGAAACGGTAATCGATACCATTCTCTGCGGAACACCATGCCTCGGGGAACCTGCGGTGAAGAGCGGAAAGCAGTTCGAGGAACCAGCCGCGATCCGCTGAGAGGTTATCATCCTCAAAGGCGATCAACCGCACATGCCTGTCGACTACGGCTTTTTCCGCAACGGCCATGATCCGGGAAACCGATGCCGTGCGAAAACGAAGGCCGTGGACAAGGCGATTGGCGCAGAAACGGCAACGCATGGGACAGCCTCGGCTGGCGGATATCGATAGGATGCCGCCCTTTTCATGGTAAGAAACGGCGGGGAGAGCCTCTTTTTCTCCTTCACACGCATCGGCAGGAGCGTCGAAGCGCCCCGAGAGCGGGGCACCGGCGGCAAGCCAACGGCGGAGGGAGAGCTCCCCCAATCCGGTAAAAATCAGATCGAAGAAACCGCATCGTTCAAAACGGGAGGGGTCGACCGAAACACCGGCCCCCCCTATTCCGAGGCGCAACGCAGGATAGAGCTTACGAAACGAGGATGCCATGGAGAGGGCATCTTCTCCGTAAGCCCAGGCGAAGAGGCCGATAAAAACCAGATCAGGTCTGCCCTCCCCCACCAGCCTCGCAGCCTCATCATAATCCGGACCAAAACGACGAAATGAACCGAAGCCGGAGAGGGCTCCCCGTTCTCCGGGAACCAGAAAAGGGCGAAGATGGGAAAGGGCCTTGGGCAGGACAAGAGAGCGCACCTGCTTATGACGCGGGAAATTATAGAGGGATACCTCGCAGCCTGCATCCCTCAGGATCTGCCCCACAAGCTCCAGTCCGAGGGCATTCAAACGGTGAGGTGTCCGGTAAAAATCACGCAAGGGTGGCTGAATGAGCGCAATACGCATGACGATCAGCTTGTTCCGGAGGCCTCTTCCAACACACGCAATACCTCGGGGAGAAGCTGTTTCTTCCGTGAAAGGATACCGGGGAGGTCAAAGAGCCCCTGCCCCTCCTTCGGGTAGATGAGCCGTTCATCAAGGCTGGAAGCGGTACGGCTGATCAGCTTGCTATTTTCCTTCAACACATTCGTTACAAGAAGCATCACCCAATCGAGGCGTTGATCCCCTGCTACACGATCGAGGGAGCCCCTTAAATCTGGGATGTTCTCGGAAAGATCCTCCAATGTCACGACCTCAACCTGGCCGATACCGATGGAATATCCGTATTCCCGATAGACCTTAAAGTCGGAAGTAACCACGTGATCGGGATCCTTTTCCGAAAGGACCGAGGTTCGGCTGAACATCTGTTCTCCGAAAAGACGATAATCGAGCTCGGCGATCTCCGCCAGTCGAAACACTGCGGATCGGTCTTCTTCCGTCGTGGTTGGGCTTTTGAGGATAACCGTGTCCGATAAGATTCCGGAAAGTAAAATTTTCGCACAACGCTTGGAGATCGGTCGGTCGAAGGCAAGGTAGTGCTGAAAAACGATGGTACAAGTACTGCCGACAGGTTTCGAAGAGACATAGATGGGGTTGCGGGTCTTTTCAGGAGCAAGACGGTGATGGTCGATAATCTCGATAACCTCGGCATGTTCGATACCTCGAATACTCTGGGAGGCTTCGTTATGATCAACCATAATAAGCTGCCGCTTCGGCCTGTCGATAAAACAGCGTCTGGTAACAACTCCCAGGAAATGATCGGGATCGGTAGAGGAAAAAACCGGCAGTCCGCGATATTCCGACTGGATAAGCATCTGCTTGGCATCATCGAAATGGGTCTCTTCGGTCAGATGGGGATAATCATTCCCCATAATATCCTTTACCGGTGCCGACAAGCGTAGGAGCCGAACGGTCTCCGCCGTATCCGTGGCCGAAAGGAATATTGTTCCCTGATAATCGGAAAGGTCTATACTTGGAGCCGCATCCCCCTCGACCCCTGTGAGAATAATGGCCGGAAACTCATTCTTTATCGCATAGCGGATGATACTGGATCGCTCGCCAGCCACGAGCACCGGCTTATCGGGAAGCAGACGGGCAATTCTGTCGACACTCACCTTAAAGGGCATAGCGCCAACCATCACGGGGGCCCGGAACCCATCGACCTTCCCTCTCCGGTACAGCCGTCCGGGTAGTACTTTTTCAAAATTCGAGACCCGAAAGGTGTAGCGGGGGCGCTCCCCAACCTGCTCGCTTATCAGATAATCGGAAACCTCCTGAACGCTTACCAATCCGACAAGATGCTTATCCCATTTGCTTTTGAAAATAGGTACAATACTTACGGTATAATCATGAAGCGCCCTAATTGCCTTTAGGATCGGCTCCTCGGCCCTCAAAAAGACGGAAACGGGGCTGAGGATATCGGCGACTCGAGGATGGACATCTTTCAGAAGCCTTGGCGGCTCGGTTTCAAGCTCCCTGAAGGTCTCTTTCGTCTGATTATTCAGATGGCCGCATCGTACCGCAACATAGCTATGCTCCAGATCAATCTGATTTTTTAACTGAGCATATGCCCAGGCGGAACAGACCGAATCCATATCGGGATTCCGATGCCCTGTTATCACAATCTCTTTCACCCCAAAGCCTCCGGCGCTATTTTGGCAGGGAAACTATGCTCCGTCCAGTCCTAAAATGTGAGATTGTCGTTTCTGTCAAAACCGGATACTATATCGTATAGATTTTACGTAAGGGAGCCTGGCAGCATGAAAAAGATTGTGATTGCCGTAGATCACGGCGCTTTTGAATTAAAGAAACGAATCATTGCCCATATAGAAAAAAAGGGATATGAGGTTGACGACCTGGGGGTATTCAGCACCGATTCCGTCGACTACCCGGATATGGCGAAAAAAGCGTGTGATGCCTTTTTGCAAGGCGGCTACGATTACGGTATCGTCGCCTGCGGTACAGGTATAGGCATCTCGATTTCCGCCAATAAGATCGACGGCATCAGATGTGCCCTTCCTCAGAACACCTTTGCGGCACGAATGGCAAGGGAGCATAATAATGCCAATTTCCTCGCTTTCGGTGGTCGGATCGATTATCCTGAAAGTGTGGAGGCAATGATAGATGCCTTCGACGATGCACAGGTTTCGCAAGAGGAACGACATAGGAGAAGAGTAGAAAAGTTGAATGCCATGGGAAAAAAGTAGTTCGTTTCGAATGAAACTCCCGACACTTCCTCAGGGTTCGGTAATCATCTTTCTTACGGTGATTGCGTTGGCCTTGTTTTTTATTCTCAGCACCATGGCCCAGACGGTCATCGTTCAGAATCAAATTGGTGCCAGCGAATTGATCTGCGGCTGGAAAGAGATCAAAGATCGTATACTCATGGCCGACAGCATGGGGACCCCCCTCTCCCTTGAGGATCTGGAGATCGGATCCTATTCTCAGCTTCTCCGCACAACAACTGAACGTAAGGAATACCGGGCCCTGAGACGCATAGATTCTTCCCTCAACCTGACGATGACAAGTATTCTGCTTCAATGGTCTATTATTCGCCAACAGATTGTTGTCATCATATCGGAACATGCTACGGGAGTCCCAGAACTCCTGGTAAAATACATGACATCACCGCAAGTAAATTTTTTCGAAAAGAATCTTGCCAATTTTCGTTCCTATATTCTCTCATACAGCGAGCGACAACGGGCACTATTTAGTCTGCAATACCTTTTTGTGGCCGCTGTCATCATACTGATACTGCTGTTGCTCGTGGGCAATGCCTTTAGTTCAAGGGAAAAGCAGCTACTAGACCGCAACATCCGAACCCTCACCCAATCACTTATCCAGATTTTGGAAGGTGAACGGAAAAAAATCGCCTATGATCTACATGATGAAGTAATACAGGAACTGGCCTCCCTTAAGATGGAGAGTGAAGCCATCGGTGAAGAGGCGGAAGAGATAGCGCCCCTCCTTGCAGACCGAATGAGGACCCTCAGTGATAGACTGCAGGCGGTGATTAAACAAACAAGAGATATCAGCCTTAATTTGCGACCTCACGACCTTGATCACCTCGGTCTTGTGGGTGGAATACGGGCACTGTGCAGCGATTTTTCCAGACAATACGGTATAACGGTTCAGTTTTCAGCAACAGGTATGGATGCGATTAAATACGATTTTACCATTGCCATCAACCTCTATCGCATTGTTCAGGAGAGCCTGAATAATACAAAAAAACATTCCGGTGCCAGTGAGGTTTCGGTAACACTCCTCGGTGCCAGTCCCGATATCATCTTAAGAATCAGAGACAACGGAAGTGGTTTTTCCCCATCCTCGATACTCTACAAACCTGGACGCGGCCCCTATCAAATCGGTATTACCGGTATCAGAGAACGGGTCAGGCTTCTTTCCGGAACATTCAAAATCGTCAGCAAAGAGGGAAGCGGCACAGAAATACGGATTACGGTGCCCGCCCTTGAAGAGGTTGCCTTGTGATGGGCTTAACAAGGCGGGGATCAAGGCTCATTTTCATCGGAAATCCCATGATCGACGTGGTGGCAAGGGCTTTTCCCTCGGGAATTTCCCTCCCGGATGGTGCATCCCGCCATCTTCCCATGGAGGAACTAAAACTGATCGAGGAAGCCTTAAACCGGCAAGGAACCTTGCTTTTTCGCGGTCCCTCCGGCGGCGCTTACAGTGCAGCTGCGGCTGCGGCGATCTATCATTCGAAGGTAACGCTGATCGGATCAGCGGGAAGCGACGGGGAATATTTCAGGAAGGGAGCCGCTATGGGGAAATTCCGCTTTTTTGATCCGGTCGCCGCAGAAAGGGAATCGGGACACAAGGCACTCCCCGCCGGTAGATTCATATCCTTCACGGAGGGCAAGACAGGTCCCTTTGCGAACCCGTCAGCGGCACTCTCCTTTCGGCAAAACCATGTCCCCCCAATCTCCAGGCGGGATATTCCCTTTTTCGAGGGGTTTCTGCTTTCACGGCTTCCGGCCTCCCTCACCGTCGGCTCAAGCCTTTGTGCCGTCGATCTTTCCGCCCCCTTCATTGCCGAAAGACTCCACGATCATATAGTTTCCCTTGAAAAGAAAAGCCGTTTGATACTCTTCGGCAACATCGAGGAGAGCGAACATTTTTTTGATGTCGATTTCGGTTCTGGCAGGCAGCCGGGTTCGGCTCTACGAAAAGCCATCGATACATTTTGCAAACGCGGTCACCGCTACCTCCTGAAAATGGGTGCACAGGGGGCATGGATGTTTCAAAGGGAAGAGGAAAAGCTTGAAGAGCGCTACATTCCTCCCCTATCCGCAAAAGAAATTCACCCGGTGAACACAGGTGATGCATTTGCGGGAGCCTTTCTCGGAAGCATTGCGGCAGAACACTCCCTTCAAGAGGCGTTAGAGGCAGCGGCATATGCAGGAGCGGCGGTCGCCTCCGTTATCGGAAATATTGCCGGAGCTGGAAGCGATCAAACAGACAAAGCCTCGTATTCGGAAGGCGAAACGACAACGGTATAGCGTTTGAGAATTGCTACCAAGAGATCGAGGCTTTCTTCGATATCCCGGAATCGTTCCTGGATATTTCGTTTTTCAACCCCTTCGATGGCCCGTATATTGGTAACGATCCCCGGCTGTCGCTGTTTTGCATCACGATTCAGTAGCATAACAAAGCGATAGAGCTTACCAAAAAGGGCTCCACTCTGCTTAACCAACTCGGCAGCTTCTTTATCGAGAATTTTTTGATACTCTTCAAGGGCGGTGCGGTCCTCGGCGGAAATTTCGTCGGATTGTAAAAGTGATGTAGCCTCTTTGTCTCCGATCGTACGGTCCCCGATAGGTACATCACCTGCAAAGGTACAAAAGGCCTTCAAATTCGTTTCAAGCCCTTCGGCATCGCTCATGATGCGCACCAGACGCTGGCCCAATGTCGGATCGGGGAAAAACCCCTCATCAAGGAGCTTTGCAAGCTCACGGGAAATCGAAGGGCGGTAGATGGCTTCCAAGAAGTTCATCACCGTTTCAAGGGGCAGGACATAACGAAAGCCTACAAAGCCGGCTGCAAGAAGAAGACGATCAATACCCACCCCATATTCCTTCAACGGTCTGTAGGGAATACCGAGAAAGAGCTTCTCCGCAATCGGTCGAAGCTTTTTCTCTTTTACCGACTTCTCCAACCGAAAGCGGTCCTGTAGAAATTTTTCTTTGATACGTTGAATCTCGTGTAGCTGACTATTCTCAGGTTTCGGATAGGTAGAGGGCTGAAAAGCAGCATCCTCTTTTGCGATCTGGAGGAGAAGGAGCAATTCCTCGGCCGAAAATCCCCTTTCCCTGGCCTCACGCAGATGATAGAGCCGCTGTTCCAGGGTATCCGAGGCCTCATCTCCACTGAGAATCGATATATCCCTTTCAAAGGAAATCGATACCTCGAATTCCTCCCAGATATAATAGAAGTCAAGAAGCTCTTCCTCAACCTGTGCCAAGGCGATCGGTGAAAATGCCGAAACATAGCGGGGATTGAGTATACTAAATGACGGATCGAATTGTACCAATAGACCCTGGAAATCATAGCGGAGTAACTCGGCAAAAAGCAAAAGATGGAAAAAGCCATCCGAAAAACCGGAAAAATGATCACCGGAGAGGAGCGTAAACAACGACTCAAAACGTAGATCAAGCCTTTCAAGGACGGCAAAGGGATCTAAAGAGGAGGACACCTCAGCTTTCATTTTTTCGTATGAGAGAGATTCCAACAGCGCAACCGCCTCATCATCCATCCAGGAACGAAACAAAGCTCCGGCTATCTTCTCCGTCGCCTGCTCATCCCGGCCAAAGGCAGAAAGGCGGGAGAATTCCCCGGCAAAGCTGTGGACACTTCGAGCCAGCTTCAGCATGGCTGAAGCGAATCCTTCCCCAAGACGCTTTCCTGAGGAATCAAGCCAATCAGGATGGCGTTCTCTAAGGCTTTTTATAATGGCTTTTCGCTGCTTATGCTTATACCACTCCTCCTCGCTGCCCCAGAAAATTCTGGCAAAGAGTTTCAGCAGGAAATCAAATAGCGAAGCCATTGTCGTTTGGCTATTCCGGTATGCTGTTAAATGGAACAGGAAGTAATTCGCCGAAGGTGTAGGTGTGTACAATCCCGGAAAGGTTTGCAACATACACGGGAGTCTCTGTCGAGCAAAATTCGGAAAGCACCTGAAGGCAAACGGCACAAGGTACAGCGGCTTGTGCGGCATCACTGACCACCAGTAGGGCCTTGACGGAAAGGCCCCCCTCCTCCGATATTGCTTTCATCACTGCACCGCGTTCGGCACATATGGTGGCGCCGTAGCTTGCATTTTCCACGTTGCATCCACTGTACACCGTTTTGGAAGCACTACTTACCAGGGCTGCACCGACCTTAAAACCAGAATAGGGTGCATAGGCGTTCTCCCTTGCGGCAAGCGCCGCTTCCAAAAGCTCACTCGTCTTCATAAAAGCCCTCTTTCATTTTTTCGGGGAAAAGGTGGCAACTATTTTCTTCCGACCCGTCGTTTCTGTCAAGATGCGCCGCTCCACCATCGCATAATAGCATCATATCCCTTCACGGCCTTACGGAGCTCTTCAATCTCAAGATACTCATCATTAATATGGGCGCACTCCTCTCTGCCAGGTCCAAAGCCGAGGGTGGGAATGCCCGCTATTCCGCAGCTCCAACTGCCGTTTGTACAGAAGCGATAGGTGCCCTCCCCCTCAAGAACTCCCGCCTTCGAAAGAACCGCCGAAATAGTTCGGCGAAAGGGGTCATCCTCTGAAAGCAACCACGCAGGGGGTGCCTTTTCAATCTCTTCCTTTTTACCATCGGAACCCAGATATGATCCCTTTGCAATCTGGACCTCCGCCCTGTACTTCGGCTCTTTTCTCTCAAATGCCGCAATATGCTCCCGATATCTGGAAAGAACAGAGCTACCGGTCTCTCCCGGAAGGGTTCTACGATCAATGGTTACACGACATCGAGCAGGAAGGACCGATGCTCCGGGATATGGAGAAGAGAGTATATCGGTTACAACCCCGATACCCGGCCCCAAAACGGGATCGACAGGAACCTCCATCTCATTCAGCGAGCTAAGCAAGCCGACCATTGCATCAACGGCGTTCACTCCCGCTTCAGGCGAAGAAGAATGAGCCGACGTACCGATGGTCGTCAATTCGATTTCAACACGACCCCGCTGTCCATACATCAATCGTCTTTTACTTGCTTCGCCGATAATAACCCCTTCAACCGAATATCCGGCAGAATGCAGTGCAGTGACCACCTTTCCGAGGGTAAAACCTTCAAAAAGCTCTTCTCCTGCGGTACCGCAGACGACTATACCGGAACCAGGGAGTTCCCCCTTCTCATCGACAAGTAAAGCTGCTGCGGCGATCATGGCGGCCAAAGCCCCTTTCATGTCTGAGGAGCCCCGGCCGTAAAGTTTTCCGTCGCGTACGGAGGCAGTGAAAGGATCGCTGCTCCAGAGCGAAGCGTCGGCATCGACCGTATCGATATGCCCGTCGAAAAGCAAAAGTCGTTTATTTTTTCCAGGAAACAGAGCTATGAGGCTACCCCAGCCATCTATAGAACAGTCGCAGCCTCGACAAGTGGCAAGCTGATTTTGCAGAAAAGCAGCAAGTCTCGATTCTGATCCGCTTACACTCGGAATCGAAACCATCTGCTTTGCCAATTCAACGGAATCACTAAGAATTGAATTCATACGTTCCTCCATCATATACACAAAAAGAAACCGGTTGTAGCATAGCCAACCGGTTTCAAAGGTACAAGATCCGATCTTCTATTCTTCGAGAATATATGGATCTCCCCACGCCTTCGGAGCCACTCCGGAGCCGGCAATCAAAAAAGCAATCAAGGTAAGAAGATACGGCATCATAAGAGGGAACTGATAGGGAATGGAACTTCCCATGGCTTGAAGATTAAGTTGAAAGGCATCGACAATACCGAAAAAGAAGACCGTCAGGGCTGTGTATAAAGGATGGAAACGGCCGAGAATAATCGCCGCAAAACCAATATAGCCTTTTCCTGCAATCATGTTGTCGACAAAAAGCCCCAGGTCACCTATGGTCTGGCTTGCCCCCCCGATGGCAGCGAAAGCCGAAGCCCAAAGAATCGAAATGTAACGTATTTTATGGACCTTTATCCCCATGGTTTCGGCTGCTTTTGGATTTTCCCCCACCGCACGAATCTTCAAGCCCCAGTTTGTCTTAAAAAAGATGATATAGACGACGGGAACCAAAATATAGGCAATGTAGGTAAAAGGATTTTGCCGAAAGAGAACACCAATGATGGGGATGGATGAGAGTCCCGGAATGGCAACCGCCATAAGACGCTGCCCCATAAGCTGTTGTGTATGGGCTCCGAAAAGAACACGGGAAAAGGCTCCGGTGATGCCAAGGCCAAGGATATTGACGGAAACACTCACCACTACCTGATCAACTGCAAGCGTAACGGTACAGAACGCATAGACCAGAGCAATGATCATATTAAACAGTACCGCTAATATAATTCCCTGCACCGCCCCAAGGTAGTAGCTGCCGAGAAACCCAAAAAAGGCGCCCATCAACATAAAGCCCTCAAGTCCGAGAAAAAGCACCCCGCTACGCTCGGAAAAGATACCGCCCATGGCAGCAAGCAAAAGGGGCGTTGCAAGGCGAATACAGGAAGCCAAAAAATCCTGCGAAAAGATCATGTGTATGAGTTCGCTAAACATTCTGAAGTCTCCTTTTCAGCCTGCGAAAGAAACGCGGCATTCCCTGGGCCGCAATGACAAAAATAATTGCCAAAGCCTGGATGATATAGATAAATGAGACGGGAATCCCGAAATCGATTTGCAGCCCACTCGCGGCGTTGCGAAGAGCACCGAAAAAGAAGGAAGAAAAGATGATACCCACAGGATTGAGATTGGCCAGCAAAGCAACGGCGATGGCATCATAACCGTAACCAGGCGAAAAGCCTTCCATAAGACGTCGATGAACACCGAGGACCTCCACCGATCCTGCAAGACCGGCCAAAGCCCCGGAGACAAGCATGGAAAGTACAAGAATCTTCCGGTAGTCGATTCCCGCATAAAGGGCCCCTTCCGGATTGAATCCTACCGCCCTGATCTTAAAACCAAAGGTGGTTTTGTAGAGGATCACCCACACAATGACAACCATGAGAATGAAAACCCAAATTCCCTGGTGCAGGGTATAGCCTCGAATTACCTTATGCAGTAATGCGGTATCAGGGAAGGCGTCGGTCTGGGGATAGTAAGCACCCTCCGCTTTTAAAGGCCCCTGGAGAAAAAAACTGACAAGCAAGATGGCCACATAATTGAGCAGCATGGTAACAACAATTTCATTAAAGCCTTTATAAGCCTTTAGGATACCCGGTAAAAGTGCCCAGAGGGCCCCCATGATCATACCACAGATGAGAACCACCGGCAGTAAGAGGGGGGATGATTCAAGAAAACCGCTGGTAGCGACAACGGCTGTGGCAAGGGCGGCAAGCTGAAGCTGTCCCTCGGCACCTATATTGAAGATACCTGCACTGTAGCTAAGAGCAATTGCAAGACCGGTGAAACCGAGGGGAATGGCGAATACAAGGCTTTGCGAAAAATTATTCAGGTTGCCGAATGCCCCATAGAAAAGCTGTCCCATAACGGTAAAAAGACTTCGGTCTTTGTTCACAATTACCAAGGATCCGACAAGCATTCCGATCAGGACCCCGATCACGGGAATGACAACGGTTCGGAGCCTACTCCACTGTAATAGTTCTCGTAATTTTTCTTTCATAGCTGTACACGCTCCGTCTCATCGCAGCTGCCTGGAACCTTCCTACCAGCCATCTGCAGACCAATCTCCATGGGATCGACATGATGACCGACAAGTGAGCCGGTAAACTGCCCCTCGTAGATAACCTCAATCCGATCGGAAAGCGAAAGGATTTCATCGAGCTCGGTAGAGATGAGCAGTATAGCGGCACCTGCATCTCGCTGCTTGACAAGTTCCGCCCGAACAAACTCTATTGCCGAAATATCAAGTCCGCGGGTCGGCTGGACCGCAATGATGAGCTTCGGTTTTTGCTCGAATTCCCGTGCGAGAATGACCTTCTGCTGGTTACCGCCGGAGAGCTGCTTTGCATAGGTTTCAGGAACACATCCTCGTACATCATAGGATGCTATAAGGCGTTTCGCATATTCTTTGATGACTCTTCTTTTAAGAAAACCGAATTGGGAGAATTTGTGGTTGGAAATCTCTTTTACCACCATATTATCCTGAACGGGATAATTCAATATCAAACCTGTTCGTTGACGGTCGGGAGGAATGTGGGAAACATTCTTACCATGCAACTTTGCAGTGGACCAGTTCGTCGTCTCCTCATCAAGAATTTCGATTTTCCCGGAGGTCACGGGAGCAAGTCCTGTCAGGGCATTACCAAGCTCGAGTTGACCATTCCCATCAACACCGGCAATACCGAGGACCTCGCCGCTACGTATTTCAAAAGAGAGGCCGCGAACAGCCTCTACGCCCATGCTTCCCTTCACATGAAGGTCCTGGACCCTAAGGACAACATCTCCGACCTTTTTTGTCGGCTCCGCCTCCTTGAGAAAGACTTCCCGGCCGACCATCATCTTTGCAAGCTCTGACTCGCTGGTATCCTTCACGGCAACATTACCAACAACCTTACCATCCCTCAGAACCGTAACCGAATCACAAATTGTCATCACCTCCCCAAGTTTGTGAGTGATGAAAAGAATAGTTCTCCCTTCTTTCTTGAAGAGCTTGATGATTTCAAAGAATTCAAGAACCTCATTTGGGGTCAGTACCGCAGTAGGTTCATCAAAAATCATGATGTTTGAATGTCTGTAAAGTACTTTTAGTATTTCGACACGCTGTTGAAGTCCAACGGAGAGATCCCCTATAACGGCGTTTGGATTGATACAAAAATTATATCGATCGGAAAGCTCTTGTATCTTTTCCGCTGCCCCATGATAGTCAACCCAGGGGCCTTTTCCGCTTTTCAAACCAAGAATGACATTCTCGGTTACCGTCAACTTCTGAATCAGCATAAAATGCTGATTAACCATCCCAATTCCCAGGCGAATAGCATCTTCACAGTTGCCGATATAGACCGGTTTTCCATCGACCAGGATTTCTCCCGAATCCATTCCGTATAATCCATACAGACAACTCATCAGGGTTGATTTACCGGCACCATTTTCGCCGAGCAGAGCCCGAACCTCGCCTTTTTCAACCTGAAGAGAAACCTTATCGTTCGCCAATACCCGGGAAAACCTTTTGGTAAGATCCTTGATCTCTAGAATCGGTGCCACAATACCGTCCTTCCAAATCTGTTTTCGACGTGTGGATATTTGCAGACAGGACGCACAGGTATACGCGCCCCGTCTGCAATTTTACGTGATTGATTTTGGTGAAAGGGTTAGTTAACCCTCTTGTGCAGCGTACCCGCCTTCATAGCTTCGAAATCGGCCATAACCTCATCCTTAAGCTCGGCAGGCACCACTTTTGACCAGGTTCCAGGATATTCGACACCGTCGGCGATCCCCCATACCTTGGACATTCCCTTCCAATTTCCTTCTTTGAGCATTTTGCCCTGCATCAGGATCATATCGGGAACACTCTGAACCATGGAGGTAAGAACGATATCAGGAGCAAGACTGTTGAAATCACCGGACCATCCGATCACATAGGCCCCCCGCTCTTTGGCCGCCTGAATGGCACCGACGTCACAAGCATCACCGATGGCAACAATAACATCAACACCATTGGCAATCTGCGCAAGAGCTGCTTCTTTACCCTTGTTGACGTCGGTCCAGCTACCGGTATACGCAACGGTGAAACTTGCCTTGGGATTAACTTCCGCAATGGTTTCTCTCAGCATGTCGATTTCGGCCAGGGTGGTAGGAATTTCCATGGCACCGATGAAACCGATCTTGTTGGTCTTTGTAAACTTTGCGGAAAGCTTTCCAGCCAGATAAGATAACTCGCCGAGACCAAAGACGCCGGATCCGACGTTATCGGCCTGAACTTCACCACCAACCTGATAGAATTTTACATCGGGGAACTCGGGGGCCACTTCCATGATTGAATCACCGAATTCAAAACCGTGGCCAATCACCAGATCATATCCCCTCTGTGCATAATTCCGAAGGATAGACTTCTGCTGAGACTGGGGAACCATCTCGGTATATGCAATTTCAAAACCGAGTTCGTCCCGCAGCCGCGTTAATCCCTCGTATGCAGACGTATTCCAACCACCGTCGTTGATGGGACCGGACATCAACATTGCAACTTTGACCTGAGCAGGCGCATCAGACGAAGTCGTATCGGCGGCTGGGGCCGCATCCTGCTGCCCGCCGGCAAACAGAACACCGGTGCACAGCACTGCGATGACCATCATCGCAATAAGAATCTTGTTTCTCTTCATACCCTTTTTCTCCTTTTTTTCGGGGCTGGGTCACCCCTATGTATGTATGCAGCAAACCGCTGCCAGGGTACTAAGCCACGGAACATCATACACCTATATGTATAGATGTATAGATGATCTTGCAAATATTATCCCCTCTTTCTCTCCTGCTGTCAACACGGACTTACTTATTTTTGAGAACGGTTTCAGATACTATATACAGAAACATACTATTTTATCCACCATAAGGGAAAAATGAATGCCACAAAGAACTATCGGGCGGCGGTCCGACCTTTTCGCTCTCCCCTTGCCAAAACACTAAGAAAGGGAATCGTCATGATAAAGAGGGCCATAGCGGCAAAGAGAACGGGAAAAGAGAAGAGGGAAAGGGCCGAGCCGAAAATAAAAATGCCAAAGGCATTTCCGCCATCAATGGCACTTTCTTGAAACGCAAGAGCCGAGGCCCGAAGCCTGGCAGGAACGGAATCGACCACCTTGGCGATCAGGAGTGCAAGAGCCCCGGCATACCCGACACCGGAAATAACGGCGGAAAGATAGTAAAGTAGACGGGGCGAAACTTCCATAAAGGCGAGGGTGGCACAACCGGCGGCAAAAGAGAGAAGAACGGGACCGAGAAGCCGGTCGCGCCCCACCCTGTCGGAGAGGGCTCCAAGCGCCAGGGTCCCCAGGGCCCCCAGGGATTCCCGTATGGTGAAATAGAAGGCCGGATTACCGATAGAGGGAAAACCAAGCGCATATCCGGTAAGAAAGGTAAGCAAAATCCCACTTGCCATGCTCAAGGCAAAAATTCCCAAATAGGTGCTCCGCAGATCCGGAATACGAAAAAGATCGAACAGTTCCCTGACAGAGACGCTTTTTTCCTCATCCGGAGAAGCGTGGTGTCGTTCTCCGATTTTTTCAGGAAGTGTAAGAATCAAAAGTGTTCCAGCCACCCCGCAAAGAGATGAAGCAATAAAAAACGATGCAAATCCAAAGTTTTGAATAAGCGTCATGCCTAGTGCAGGAGCAATCATAACCGACAAGGTAACAGCCGTTCGATACATTCCGATGCTTGTTCCCCTAAGCTCATCGGGAGTGTGGTCGGCAACGTAACTGGTTGCAGCGGAGAGAAACGTGGCCATCCCTATTGCCTGATAGACGCGAAACAGGGCCATGACCACAAGGTTGGGGCTGAGCCAGATACCGATAGGCGCCGTGGAAAAGACAAGGGCACCGATGAGAAGCGAGAGCTTCCGGCCTCGACTGTCGGCAAGGGATCCAAGAAGAAACCGAAAGAGTACGGAAAAGAGGGTAAAAATCGCCGCCTGTACTCCAATGGCGAAATCCCCACCGCCTGCATGTTTGACATAGAGGGGAATAAGCGTAAAGCTGGTCATAACCGTCGAAAGCTCGAGGAAACCGGCAAGATATACGGTACTCAGCTCTTTTCCAAATATTTCTCTTCTATGTAAGAAGATACTATTCATCGCATCTTCCCATTCGTCGTCCCCACTGAACATTACCGAGGCCCGACCGACGTATCAGCGAGCTTGCAACACGTTGAGTCTCCCTCCGTATCAAAGCCTCATCGGCAGTTACAAGTATTCCATTCTCGAGCAGGGGGCGGCCGGCAACCACCGTCGTTTCAATATTTGCCTGTGTCGAGGAATAGACCAGTGATGAAATCGGATCATGCACCGGAATCGACCGAACATGTTCGGGATTGTAGATGAAAAAATCGGCCTTTTTTCCGATCTCCAAACTTCCTATCTCCTTCTCCCGCAAGAGGGCTCTGGCCCCTCCGAGGGTAGCCATTTCAAGGACCTCCGCAGCACTGACTAGCGAGGCATCCTTTGAAACAAGCTTGTGAAGAAGGGCCGTCGTCTTCAAAAGCTCAAGGGTATCCTGGCTATCGTTGCTCGCAGCCCCATCGGGGCCGAGACTGACGGGAATTCCTTCCCTCAAAAATCTCGGTACCGGTGCGGTGCCGGAGGCAAGGATCATATTGGAGACGGGACAGTGGCAGACACTGACGCCGTATCGCTTGAAGCGTTCGATATCCCTTTCAGTCACATAGACACTATGAACCGCCACAAAATCGGGACCCAGCATGCCGGTTTCTTCCAGAAGGTCGATCGAACCGATTCCGTAGTTGGCATGAGCATACTGATCGTCATCTTCGGTCTCTACCAGATGCATGGTGATGGGAATTTTCCACTTATCGGCAAGTTCCCGGGTAAGCTGGTAGCCACGGCGACTCAGATCCCAGATAATTCCCGGGGCAACAGAGATGCTTATGGAGGGATGATGCTCATATCTGCAGCAGAGATCGTCGCTGTCGCGGATAAACTCATCCTCACTTTCGATCCATTCGCAGGCTATCTCGGGGGAAAAGCCGGAAACATCGGTATGACTCTTACTCAATACCCCCCGAATACCAAGATCCTCGTAGGCATCAAGAACCGGCTGGTCGAGTCCCGGCACGGCATGGCAATACTGAAAATCCGTTACCGTTGTGGTCCCTGTCCTGAGGGCCTCTGTGAGCCCGGTCATCGCACCCCAATACATGCATTCCGGATCGTAGTTATGCAGCGCAACCCTCACCGAGCTGTTGAGCCACTCAAAGAGGGACTTATCCCGTCCCAGTCCCTTGAGGAGGGTTTGAAAGAGATGGGTGTGCGTGGTGATAAAACCGGGAAAGAGGAACCTACCTGAGGCATCGATTCGTTTCTTCGCCAGATAGCGGCCGGCAAGCTCCTCATCGGGACCAAGATCGATAATGGTGTCTTTGGCAACGGCAAGAGAACCATTTCCTATTATTCGCCGCTCGGGATCCATGGTGACCACATAATCGGCATGCTCGACAAGAAGATCAATCTCCCTCATTGTTTCCTCCTCTCCAAATAGGCTTAGTACTTGTAGCTGTTCAGATCCACTTCCCTATTCACGCCGTAAGAAAGTCTCTGTCGGGTATACATGAAAGAGGGCCCATGCGTGGCCAGGGTAAGGAGCCTTGAATGAGGGTGGGCCTCGCAACCGAAGGGTGAGCCGCTGTTCGGGGTTATCGGCCCACCGGCAAATACCATTGAATAGTTGATGAAAAATTCATCGAGCATTGCCTGCCGCATCAAAGCCGAGGTGTAACTGGGGGATTCAATCAATAATCGATGGAATCCGGCAAGTCGAAGCAGCTTCAATAGGGCGGAGGCGTCAGGCCGTACCCCTTCTCCGGTAATAAAAAGCGGAACCTCATCGGCAGAAAGAGAGGCAAGGAGCCTGGCAGCCTCCGCTCCCGCCTCCTTATCGACAGAAACAGCATTAAAGAAGGGGCCTATCTCCCGAAGCTTTCTCGGAAAACAGGAAGCAAGATAGGAGGCACCGGCAGGACCGGTGGCAATGGCTATGGGAAAACCCTCTTCCGGATCAATGTTGAAAATCAAATGACGAAGAGGAATATCGGTGGCATCGAAGGAAACAACGATATTCATGGGATGAATCGGTTTTCCCAGCAGGTTTACCCGCTCCTTCGCAAGCTCGGGATCAAAAATGTGGCTGGTGTTGTTGGCTTCCGTCTGAAGGGTTCGGGCACCGAGGATAACAGCGTCACTATAGGCCCGTAAGGCATTCAGTATCCAGAAATCGGCAAGAGCCCCGTTTGGATCGAAAAAATTGTTTTTGGCAATAACCGGTCCTGCCGGCATATCGGCAAAGGCCATCTTCCCATCGGAAGAGAGAACGATAGAACTCATAACATAAGGTCGATCCGCCGGTGCGGGGGGAAAAAGCAGTTCATCGTACACGGCTTTTACCTTCGGCAGGGCCGCGTCCGACGAAGATGCGGCTATAGTCTTTAGCCTCTCGTCATCCCGATAGCAAAGATTAAGTCTGACTTGGTCCGTCGGGAAATCAAACGTAACCAACTTCTCCATAAAGCCTTTCGCCTCCTTTTACGCTCCCCCAGCAGGGGTACAGGGTTCTATATGCTATGCAACTCGGTTGTAGAATTGCGCTGGATCAACTCCAGAGGAATGACTTTTCGAATAATTCGCCTATCCTTCAGGCGAAGGCGGCGAAGAACGGCTCTGGCCGCAAGCCGACCAAGCCGGTAGTTGGGATATTTTAGGGTCGTCAACGAAGGATAGATAAAGGGGCTACTTGGTGCATTATCAAAACCGGTTACCGATAGCTCTTCGGGAATTCGTATTCCAAGCTCGCGGGCCCCTGCCATCGCTCCGAGTGCGATGAGATCGGTAGAGCAGATGATTGCCGAGGGACGATGAGTTCTTTTCACCAGCCTCAGCATGGCCTCATAGCCGCCGTGAATGGACCAGTCGCAAAAGGTATTGTACTCGGGATGCCAGGGAAGTCTCAGATGATCCAAAGCGTCTTTAAAATAGTCGAAGCGCAACATGGCGGAACTGTTCCCGAAGGCGCCTCCTATATGTCCGATCTCCTTATGGCCCAAAGCAGCAAGATGTTCCGCCAAGAGGCGCATTCCGTGCCGCTCATCGCTTACAAAGGTGTCGACCTTAGTGGGGGTTTCCGGACGGGAGATCAATGCAACCGGCATTTTTTCCGCAAGCGCATCGAAATCAAGTTCTCTTCCTGCAGAAGCAAGGAAAATGGCTCCCTCCACCATTTTATGGGGCAAGAGCTCATAAAAGGTCTGTTCCCTGGTAAAGTCCTCGTTTGAATCAAAAACGATGGCGTCATAACATCCTTCATCCAGGACCTCGATGATGCCCCGCATCGCCTCGTTCATTAACGGGTTGAGAATTGTCGGAACAACAATGGCAATAGAACCAACCTTACGGCTTCCCAGGGCCCTGGCAACCGGATTTGGAACGTATCGTAGTTCCTCTATTGCACGGTTAACCCTCAGACGTTTATCCTCGGTTACGCTTTCAGGGTTATTCAGAACCCTGCTTACTGTAGAAATTGAAACCCCAGCCAATTTGGCAACGGTTTTGATTGTGACGGTTCCCCTTTGTTCACTGCCATCCTGTATGACGTCCACGAACTTTCTCCTTTGAAAACGTTTTTGAAAATGGTTTCAAAGGAGATTGTATCTACAACCGCCCCATCTGTCAATTTTTATACGATTTCATATAGGATCAAGCATCGCCCTCCGGGGGAACAATGCAGATAAAAGAAACATCACTCCCCTGATCCGCACGAAACTGGTGTTCGAGCCCGGGCGAAACATACGCGATGCTTCCCTTTTTTATCGGATATTCATGTTCACCAAGCAGCAGTGTTCCCTTGCCCGAGGTGATATAGTTTATATGGAGCCAGCCATGGCTATGGCGAGGAGTAAAACCACCCGCTTTCAGGTGGAACTGCCGCATCACATAATCATCCCACCCTTCTTTAGGTCCGATAAGTACCTGCTTTCTCACACCCTTTAACTGATCTCCGGAAAGTTCAACCACGGGGACATCATCTTCATGCGATATAAACATAGACGCTTCTCCTTTGCTATATATTTGCTGTTTATTTCGATCAGGATTTATTTTGATCGGGCAATGCAATAGATTCGGGATCGTTCACCTCGGAAATAACACGCCAATCAAGTTCATCCTCCAACCCTTCGCCGGTGATCTGCTCGAGACTCATCTTCAAGTAGCGCCCGGTAGCCTCCACGGCGACAGTTCCGTCTGGAAGAAAGAGTTCACCACTTCCCTCGAAAAGCCTGCCGCGATCACTGGTAATTCGTCCGACGGCACGAAGTTCGACACCAAGCGGGACAGGCTTGCGAAAGCGTGTGGTAAGGTCAACCGTCACCCCCCACACAGTACCCCCTGCACCAACGGCAATTGCCCTGCCAATGGTCTCATCGAGGATGGAAGCGGCGATTCCCCCGTGCAGCCGCCCGGGATAGCTCTGATGCTCCTCCCCCGTGCTAAAGACCGCTACGAGCTCGCCATGCTCAATTGAGTAGAATCTAGCTTTCAGCCCAAAAGGATTCTGCATACCGCAGACAAGACACATCCGCGAATTTTCCTGTTTTCCTGTTACCTTGTATTCCATAACGGAGCTATAGTATCATGAAAGCCGGAGGAAACCAATGATTTACGACTATCAAGGCACCTATCCGGATACCGGTGCAGGAGCTTTTATTGCGGAGAGTGCAGATATTGCCGGGGCCGTTACCGTGGGAAAAGACGCCTCTATCTGGTTCAATGTCTCGATTCGTGCAGATCTGGCTGAGATTGCTATTGGCGACAGGAGCAATATACAGGACAATGCCATCGTCCATGTCGACAAGGGGAAACCTGTAGCCATCGGTTCCGGGGTAACCATCGGACACGGAGCCATCATCCACAGCTGCACCATTGGTGATGACTGTCTCATCGGGATGGGAGCGATCATCATGAATGGCTCGGTCATCGGAGAAGAGAGCATTGTCGGTGCCGGTGCCCTTATCACGGAACATAAAACATTTCCGGCAAGGAGTCTCATCATTGGTTCTCCGGCGAAGGCGGTTCGAACGCTTACAGAGGAAGAGATCGAAGCGATTAAAGAAAATTGCAGAGAGTATGTTGCATTGGCGGAAAAGTACCATCGCAAGGAGCGGGAAAATTAAACCGGGAAAACAACACTTCGCATGCAGTTTCCCATAGAAACCATACGATCAGGGGTATGGCACCGGCACTCCCCGTAATTCCACCATCTCGTCGGTATGGTAAAAACTGAAGGAAAGAAGTGCCATAGACATAATAGTATTTGTCGGCCGACGAAATCTGATGTCGGCCATGGTTGGAATTCCAGGTGGGAAAGAAACTCCGGCGGCAAGAGAACCGCCATCCCCCAGGTCGGCATATTGGTACTCATTGCCCTCCCTGTCTATGATTCGTGCCGAATAAGGATAGAGAACAAGCTTCTGTTCCTCACTTTCTCCGTTATTTCCCGTAAAGGTGATGACAAGCCGTTCCGGTCTTTTCTCTACGGCAACAAGGGTAAAGCGGATCCCATTCACCGACGAGGTAAAATCCTGTTGAACCTCGGGCGCGGCCGCTTTTCCTTGCTGCTGATCAGGCTCTGCCGTGAGGTTCTGATCAGTAGTGACAATCCCAACACGAAACTCAACCCAGCCACGGTACTCTTTCAAAGTATGGGCATCAACGAGGGAAAAACCAAGGCCGTAGCTCCCCTCCGGAATGGTCGACGGCAGGCTTATCGTCACTACCTCGGAAAAATTCCATGAAGGATCTGAACTCCTCCTGCTTACCGGCGTAAAAGGAGACGCCCAGATAATCTTTCCATCGGAACTTTGGTAGTAGTATTTCCACTTAACCTGCCCCTCTCCCCATTTTACCCCGAGATTGTTGACCAGAATATACACGTACATCGTCTGACCGGGAGAAAAAAGCGGCTCAGAAACCCGCTGAAGACTTGATGCCGAGCCGGTATGTTCCTTAACGATCCACATCTGATCGACAGATTCGGCAAAGAGAGAGACGTTCCAGAAGAAGGTGAGAAAAACAATTCCCAGTATCACCTTTTTCATATTTTACTCCCATAATCCTTTGAGTGAGAGTATACACCATCCCCCGGGTTTTTCAAAAATCTTCTGCCGCTTTGCATCCGTTGAAAGTCAGAACGGATTACAGCACCATGCCGCCGTCCACAGATAAGGATTGTCCCGTAAGGTATCGGCTGTCACGGGAAGCCAAAAACGATACAACTCCCGCCATTTCCCAAGGTTCGGCAAGCCGCTGCATGGGGCAGTCGCGAGCCCGCATATCGAGCCATTCCTGTGCGGTCATACCATCCCTTCCTCCGACCACCCCGGCAACCGACTTAACCATAGCAGTTAAGGTATTCCCCGGGCAAAGGGCATTGCAGGTTGCACCGTAGGGGGCAAGTTCCATTGCTACGGAACGTGTCAAACCGATTACCCCGCTTTTGCTTGCAGAATACTCGGCAGAGGCAGGCCAGCTTGTTTTTCCCGCCATCGAAGAAATGTTGATAATCGAACCGGACTTCTGCTCCATCATAACAGGAGCCACCGCCTGGTTATACAGGAAGGTACCGGTCAGATTTATATCGAGAAGGCGTTTCCACTGTTCATAGCTAACATCCACCAGGGGCGCCCCGGTGTAGAGCCCGGCCGAACATACCAAGATATCAATTCTATCAAATTGCGAGAGGACCTTCTTGGTCACCTCTGCCGCCCCCGTTTTATCGGTCACATCCCCCATAATGCTTACGGCCTTTACGCCAAATTTCTCACAGGCTTCGACTGTCAATCTATTCTCATCCTCTTTCAGATCAACACAGACGATATTCGCCCCCTCCTCGGCAAACCGAAGGGCACAAGCCGCTCCTATACCAGTAGCCGCCCCGGTAATCAGGGCAAGTTGTCCGTTAAAACGTTTCATTCCGGTGACCTCGCTCATGTATCATTCATATAGATGTATATACATCATATGAATAATACCTCGTCATACTGGGGGTGTCAATCGTAGATTGATCAATAATAAAGGAGGACAGCTATCACAGGTGTGTATGCTCGTATCATCCCTATTTGCTCTTTAGGTTACTCATCGAAACAGCAAAAAGTAGTACAAAGCCTTTAACCAGCCACTGCCAATATTCATTCAGACCCAACATGATCATACCATTACTGAGAATGCCCATAATAAATGCACCAAAGAATACATTGACAATGCTTCCTTTACCGCCGTTTACACTAATCCCGCCCAAAACAGTAGCAGTTAAAACATCCATCGGGAAATTTGTACCGATGGACGGTTGCCCGGAACCAAGACGACCAGCCATGAGAATCCCTGCCAATGCAGCAAAGAAGCCGCACAATGCATATGTCGAAATAATTACTTTTTTTGTATCAATTCCGGAGAGCCTTGCGGCTTCTTTATTGCCCCCGACAACATATATTCTTCTACCAAAATAGGACTTTTCAAGGAACCACCATCCGACAACAAATAAGAGTAACATGGTAAGAAAAGGAACAGGTATCCATCCCCACAAATATCCTTGTCCCAGATATTTAAAGGAATCAGAGACACCTTTTACCGGAAGTGCATTTGTAATTAAGAAAGCTATGCCCTTTAGAATAGTTTGCATTGCCAAAGTTGAAATAAGCGGTGGGACATGCATAATTTCCGATGTAACACCATTAATCAAACCGAAAAACGTTCCAACCAGAAGGGTTAGAATAATTGCAAGAGGAAGCGGCACGCCTCCGTCGACTAAAAGTTTAGCACTCACCACACCAGCCAAAGCAAGCATCGATCCTACTGAAATATCAATGCCTCCAGTTATCATAACCATCGTCATACCGATTGATGCAATGCCAATAAAAGATATCTGCCTTCCTACACTAAGCAAATTCGTACTGGTTAAAAAATTCTCGTGAGCAATTGCAAAAAAGATAATCTCAAGTACTAATATAAAAAGGATGCCATACTTTTGATAGAAAACACCTACAGTCGGCATCTTCTTCGATAATTTGATCCTATTCATTACTGCCTACTCCTCATCATAAGTACATCACACAATGCCGGATGCCAATTCCATTATTCGAGGCTGGGTTGCTTCCTCATGAGTAAGCTCACCAGTAATTCTTCCTTCGTACATGACTAAAATTCTGTCACACATCCCGATAATTTCTGGCATTTCAGACGATACCATAATTATCGCTTTTCCATCGTTGCGTAAGGTGTCCATCAATTCATATATTTCGCTTTTTGCCGCAACATCAATACCGCGAGTTGGTTCATCAAAAAAAATAATGTCAGGCTGCATGGCAAGCCATTTTGCTAATACAACTTTCTGCTGATTTCCTCCGCTCAAACTTGATGCCGGGAAATGAGGTGAGGCAAGTTTAATTGACAGGATGTCAACATACCTATCAATGAGCTTCTGCTCTTCTTTCTTTGATATGGTAGCGAAAATACTCAAATCTTTTATTTTGATCAGCGTCATATTATTCTTAATCGATTGCGATAAATGTACACCTTGACGCTTTCTATCCTCAGGAATCAATCCTATTCCTTTCTTTATTGCATCTTTTGGTGTTTTTATGGTGACTTTATTATCCCCATGTAATAGTACGTCTCCTGATGTCATCTTATCAGCACCAAAAATTGCGCGTAAGGTTTCTGTTCTCCCCGACCCGACTAATCCCGCCAGACCAAGAATTTCTCCCCTATATAAATCAAAGGAGACATCTTGTAGCATGCTATTTTTGATATTTCTGACACTAAGAACCTTTTCTTTTTTTCCAAGAACCTGTTTCTTCAGAGGGAAATTCATACCTAATTCCCGACCAACCATTCGTGAAATAATTTCATGCTGCGTCGTATCACTTGTTTTTAACGTTGAAATAACAGCACCATCGCGCATAATTGTTACACGATCGGATAGATTTGTAATTTCTTCCATTCTATGAGAGATATAGATTATTGTAATGCCGTGTTCTTTCAAATTATTAACAAGTTTAAATAAAACATCTACTTCTTGATTTGTTAGAGGAGCGGTCGGCTCATCCATAATGAGAACTTCAACATGCTCTTTCAAGGCTTTTGCAATCTCTATCAGTTGACAATAAGCAACTGATAAATTGCAAATATACGCCTTGGGGTCAATCTTAACCTCCATTCTTTCAAACAATTCTTCAGTCTGCAAAATCATTTCTTTTGTATCAACGGTAATCCCTTTCCTAATTTCTTTTCCTATAAAAATATTTTCATACACAGGCATATCAGGAACCAAATTAAATTCCTGATATATCATTCCAACTCCTGCAAGTTTTGCTTCTTTCGGTGTAAGGCGTGTATGAGGTATACCGTTGATACGTATCGTCCCGCTGTCAGGAATTATAGCTCCAGAAAGCATTTTACAAAGGGTTGACTTTCCCGCACCATTCTCTCCAGCTAATGCATGTACCTCACCTTTTCTGAAGTCAATATCAGCATTATGTAAAGCAATGATTCCTCCAAAGCTTTTCGTTAATCCTTTTATGTCAACAACGATTTGGCTATGTGCAACAGCCATCCATCTTCCTCCCAACTATTGAAATAAAGGAAATCGTAACTATAGAAATTTGCATATTCCATACTATAGAAGTATGGAATATGCATTATCATATAATAGTAAATTTTTACTCTTATCGAAACACCGCGGCCAAATCGTCATCAAGCGTATATTCCGGCTCCCGTGACATGTATTCAGCCACATTTGTTTTGTCTACAAGGAAGGTTGGAGCAATATAGTCACCATCGTAATCCATCCCAAGGCAGGCTTTTGTGAGTTTCTGGAGCAAAGCGAATCCCATATCCTGGACCAAATACTGATTTGCACACGTAGCTCGGAAGACAGAGCCTTTCGCTATATAACCAAGAGCTTCTGAAATACCGTCACACCCACCTAAAAACATCTTGCTTGTATCAATACCCGCACCTACAATTGCCTGGTATGCCCCAACCGCAGCTGCATCTGCAGAACAAAGGACAACTTTGGCATCGGGATGTGCCTGCAGAATATTTTCCATTCCTTCCATTGCAGAAACCGGCTCTACCGTTGAAATGGGCTCCAAGAACGTTATGTTCTCTTTCTTACAAACAGAAAGTACGCCATCGACATAACCGTAGTAACGTCCCAATGCCGTCTCAAGTTCAGCCTGGTTGAAACAAGCTACTACAGCTTTTCCAGCCAGTTCATCGTTGATCCAGTTACCTGCAGCAACACCAAGACTGAATCCCCACTGATATTCATCAAATACAAAGTTCATTGTAACTCCATCCATTGAAGGATAGATACCCACTTTTATACCGGAATCCATTGCCCGATGCACTACATCTTCAACCGCACTTAAATCCAGTGCATTAAGCATAATCGCATCAACGCCAACACTGATAAAATTCTCAAGTGCTTCAACCTGTCTCTCCGGTTGCGAAGAACCATCAACAACAATAAGCTTTACTTTATTACCGGTGGCTTCACAAAAGGCTTTATAGCCTTCAACGTATTGGACAAAAATTTCATTTGCCATATCCATCACACAACAGCCAATAGTAATTTCCGGTGCACTACTATTGTCTGATGCGGCTTGTTGTTCGTCAGCCTTGGCAGCAGACCGCTCAGATGATTTGTGACATGCAATAAAAGGCAGGCACAAGACAACAACCAAAAAAATTAAACCTATTCTTTTCATTCGTTCCTCCCGCTACTATGTAAATATTCTTGTATCTCTACAAGATGAACACCCAATTTAGAAACCATCGAAGTCAATCATAATTTTTCCCGTTACTTTGCCTGGGACACTCCAATCGGATACCAGATCAATGAGGTTACCTGGGGTTCCAATATTTGAAACAAGAGACATACCATCAATCTTTTTAGAATCTAAATAGTGAATTCCCAGGCGCCATGCATCACCAGGAAAGTTCAAATCATAAGATTGCCATATACCAAAGAGATTAATTTCGTTTTCCAGCAGGAATCTCATCTCATCTGATAAGAACGTTATTGGTTTATCAAGATAGCCGACAAGGGCAACCTTACCATGTACAGCACATAATTTAATGGCCAGCATAGTTGTAGCCTGCAGACCCACGGCTTCAACGGTATAAAGGCATCCAAGACCAAACGTATCATCAAGATAGTGCTCAAAGAAACCTTCGGTCGTTGTATTGTAGCAATAATCCGCTCCCTGCCCTCTTGCTTTATCAAGTTGATTATCATCTGAATCAAAAACAAAAATCCGCTTTGCACCTAAAAGCCGGGCACATTGAAGCAGCAACTGTCCAATGGTGCCCATTCCAATAATGGCTATATCGTGTCCGGGATGAAAATCGATTCGAATCAAAGCATGAATGGCAACGCTTAACGGTTCCACCAATGCAGCAGTCACTTTATCCATTCCGACAGGAACCTTCAAAACATTTCTTTCAGGAAGCACATTGTATTGTGCAAAAGCACCCATATTTTCCGCACGTAGCCCAATAAACTGTTTACTAACACATTGTCCGTAATGCCCTGTTCTGCAATGCACACAGCTATTGCAAACGAGTAAAGGAACAACGGTTACGAGATCACCTGCTTCTACGGTCGTGACCCCCTTACCGGTCTCAACAACAATCCCAGAAAATTCATGTCCGATCGTACTTGGAAAAAAAGGAACCTCGCCAAACAAAATTCTTGGCTTATCAGACCCGCAAAGGCCACAGCAACTCGTTTTAACCTTTACTTCACCAGGTCCGCATGACGGCTCATCTACACTATCAATTCGAAAATCCATTGGCCCATATAATCGCATTATTTTCATAAAACACCCCCTATTATCGAATCCATTCCATGGTCCGATAATTCGGAAAATTCCAAGGATCGTGATGAAATATGATGTTTGCATCGTACTCTTTCTCAAGCTTACGTAATCGTTTTAACGTACGATCGAATCCAAGGGAATCATAAATAGTACCAGGCCGTACAATAGGTTCTTTGTAACAGATCTCTGCAGTTACCGCATCGCTGGGGAAAATATAGGTACTGTTCTCTAGATGTAACATGAGCCCAATGACACAAGGTGAATGGCCTTCAAACAAAATGAGCTTTACATCAGGAAAAAGCTCAATATCCTCTTCAATCAAATTAAATTCAGCTCCATCGACATCAAGATTCTTTTTATAGTACAAAGCATCAGAATAACCTTTGCTGCTTTTATGACTTGCAACCAGTGCAAACGAAAACTCTTCTTTCCCAACATAAATATGTTTAATTGCCGGAGTACCTTTAAAGAATTCAAGTCCGCCAATATGATCCCAATGACAATGTGAAATAATTATTGTTGAGATATCATTCACACAAAGGCCTAATTGCATTAATCGCTGGTCGACATACTCGTCACGTTTGATCATCACAGGATTAATCAGGCGGTGCTCTTCGGGTCTTCGATCTATTTCTTCCCGCGCACCACATCCGACATCATACATAATATATCCTGCTTCAGGATGTTTGATGACGACACACTGAAGTGGAAAAGTCATCCATGCTTCACCACGGTCCTTTTTAGCCGCCGTAGCAAAATTATATCCGGCAAAATTCCATGCAGCATCGTTTTGTCCCCACCCATTTGGGAATAAGGCAAATTCTATCCCTTTCATTATTCGACTCCTGTATGGACCTGCACCCATTGGTGCGTCTCATATAAATTAAAACGTAAGCACGACCTTAAGTGCTTCCTTTCTTTTCACCAAGCGGAGACACGCTTTGATTTCTTCCGCAGGAAGTACATGGGTATAGAAATCTTTTAGATTAATTTTTTTGTGACGGATCATTTCTACCAAATCATCAATATGTGCCATCCGTTTATACGGCATATTCAACATATGGAGTACGGTATTATTTTGAAGCTGCCTCACATTGATCAGGGCATCATCTTTATGCAAGACACCCATCCCACATAAGATTCCCCCTTTTTTAAGAAAAAGAGTCCCTTCCAATAAAATTCTACTTGACCCTACTACATCAAGTACGGCATCAAAGGAATTTTTCTCGATACAGTTTGCTACTGAGTCATTTGCAATATTAATAGTTTGATTAACGCTAAAATGTTTACAGGCATAGTTTAAACGTGACTCCACCGCATCAATCAGTACAATTTTACGTACGCCTATTGCATTTAGACAGGCGACAATGCCTAAGCCCATGGGGCCTGCACCGTAAACAAGGACATCCATACCAGCTTGTAGGTGAAAATTTCTTACCGCACTTAAGCATTCCAACAACGAAAGGACTACCGCACCGTCCTCAAATGAAATATCTCCGGGAATACGACCACAATTCTCTTCGGATGGAAAAGAATCGAAAGGAAGTCCGTCCTCCTCCATTGCCTTCCTATCAATTGCAACAGCATATTCCGCCATATTCCCATGGGTACAGGAATATTTTCCATACCAATACGGCGTATCCGGTCGCACAAACCTGTCCCCGATGGCAATGTGCCGTACCTTAGCCCCCAGTTCAATAGCCTCTCCGCAAGCCTCATGCCCTAAAACCGTTGGGTAGGGCTTTAAGCCCTCTGCTTCCGTTATAGTACCATTGATAATCTGCATATCTGTTCCGTTACAAAATCCACAAGTATGAATTTTCACTAAAGCCTCATACGGTTTTGGTTTTGGCTTTGGAACGTCCGTTACCACGCTAATCTCGCCTGCTCTCAGAACAGCAATTGCTTTCATTGTTTCTGCCATCATCTTATCCTTCTTTCCTTTTTGGTACCTTTGCCATAAAAATCCACCGTTTACGAAACTTGTGTGGGATGGGCTTAATACCTTCCTCCCGCATAGCAAACATCTATCCACTCTTTCACCATTGCCTTTACCGCATCTTTTACCGGTGTCAGGAGAGTCACTACATTATAGTCTTCCTTCTTTTCCAACTCGATTCGTAGCTGTTTGACATAGGTGCTATGCAGCATTGTCCCGACATTCACCTTGGCAATCCCATTTTTTATACAGGCCCGTACCGTCTCGTAGGGAATTCCCGTGCTTCCATGCAGAACCAAAGGAACAGAAACCGCATGATGAACATCACGTAAAAGATCAATATGTATGTGCGGAGGTTGTTTATAAAATCCATGCGCGTTGCCGATGCCAACAGCCAAAGAATCAACGTTTGTTGCAGAGACCATTGCCACCGCTTCTTCCACAGAACCAAGATACTCATTGCCTGTATAGGTGCCTTCTTCATTTGAACCACGGATTTTTCCGATTTCCGCTTCAACAATTACCCCTTTGTCATGGGCGTAACGAACCACCTCTTTTACCATAGCAATGTTTTCCATCAATTCTTTTAAAGACCCGTCGATCATCACCGACATGTAGCCGCTATCAATAGCCTTTCGGCAAAGATCAACTTCCATGGCATGATCTAAATGGTTCAGTACATATCCGTGTGATTCTTTATAGGCAACCTTCCCAAGAGCACCACAATAGTCGATGCCGAGGGTATTGACGACTAAGCTATTCGAGGCAATATACACCGGTGCCTTTCGGTCCCTTGCAGCTTCAACTATTGCAAGCAGTTCCCAGATATCGGAATAGTTGAATGCGGGAATGGCAAAACCTTCCCGATTTGCTGTTTCAATGAGTCCTTTCATATTGTTGTTATACATGTAAAATCTCCAGTTCAGTTTCAGTAGATAGGAAGTGTGTGATTTCCTGGAACGTTGGCGAACCTTCTGTGGCACCAACTTTTTGAATAATGAAAGAAGCTACTGTTGTTCCATATTTCACGCAGCTAACGGGATCAGCTCCCTTTGCTAAGCCCGTAAGAAAGCCGGAAACAAACCCATCTCCGGCTCCTGTGGTATCAACAACCTTGACCCTATGTGTATTACAAAAGAATTGTTTTCCTTGAATATCACCATATGCCCCTTTATCTCCCATTTTAATTACGACGTTTTTTACGCCAGCCGCTTTGAGCCGGAATGCCATCTCCCTAACGTCGTCTGTACCAGTAAGCATCCTGGCTTCATTATCACTTGGAATAAAATAATCGATAGAAGGAAGACAACGGCCGATCTTTTTCAGCCATTGCCCCGATCGATCCCAAGCAACATCCATAGAAGTGATCAAGCCCATACCCTTTGCAGCCTTGAGTAACTGCAATGTTCCCTCTCCGTCAAATGCAGGAAGATGGAATGTACCTCCGATGTGCAGAAACGTATACTTTTTTAAAAGTGAGAGATCGATGTCCGAGATACAAAACGAGTCGTTGCTGCCATTGAAATGCAGAAACGTTCTCGCACCATCCTCTCTGATTAAGGCAATAACAGCCGATGTCGGAATCTCATCACAAACGCAAAGATTTCTTAGATCAACCTTTCTTTCCGCCGCTGCACCCTTAAGAAATTTTCCAAGAAAGTCACGACCTATTTTCCCCGAGAAACCCACTTTATTTCCGAGGCGTGCCAGATTGAGAGAAACATTAAATGCATCCCCCCCGCTTTTCAACGAAATTTCATCAACTGACATGCTGTCGATCGTAAAATCAATTCCATCGACGGATCTAACCAAGATATCAGCTACCAATTCTCCAACACAAAGAATAGACACCTTGCAAAATCTCCTCTTTTGACCTGATGAAAAACCATAGTATTCTTCAATAATCTTTATTATAATTGCACGACATCATCATTATGTCAAATTTTATTTCATAAACTTTCACAATCTTTTATTAACTATTATTACATCAAAAAATATAGGTAATTACAAGACAAAATGCATGTAATATCGAAATTATTAACACTTTACCGACTTGATTCGGAAAAGTGCATAGCGTATAATATTTTATAATGTTTTACTTTACAATTTATCAAAACTTCAATTGTAGCGAATAATAAGTGATAGCACAGAGGAGAACCGGAATGCAGCAAATAAGTAAACGGCAAAACGAGATTTTGCAAATTATCAAAAAGAACGCTTCCATAAATGTAAAAGATCTTTTTCCGCTTTATCCCGTCTCCTCGGCTACCATCCGGAAAGATTTATCAATTCTGGAAGAGGCCAATCTCATCATAAGAAAAAGGGGAGAAGCCCACATAGTAGATAGCAACACCCTGACCCCCTTTGAGTTACGAAGTCGAATAAACCATGAAATAAAGGTAGAGATTGCAAAATGCGCGGTTAATTTTATTAATGACGGTGATTCAATCATTTTAGATTCCGGCACAACAACTCTGGAAATCGCCCGGCTTTTGAGCAATAAAAACAGCATTACCGTACTGACCAATTCACTTCCCGTTGCTACCGTCCTTGCCAATACACAAGTTTCCGTGTCTCTTTCCGGAGGCATGCTCTTCAGCCAGAATATGTCGACGCAGGGACCCGATGCAGAGGCCTTTTTCAGTCGCGTAAAAGTTGATAAGGCGTTTATCGCAGCCAGCGGAGTAAGGCTAAACGAGGGGCTGGCCGCTTTGAGCCCCTTTGAAGCACATCTTAAGCGTTTCATGATAAAAGCGGCAAATGAAGTCTTTGGAGTCTTTGATTCCACAAAATTCGATGCGGCGGGAATCAACCTATTTGCCGGATACGGTGATATCGACTATGTAATTACCGATAAGACACATCTGCCTGAAATGGCATTAGAAAAATTTGAGAGAGACGGCCTTTCGTATATTCTTGCAGATAAACAATAGAGAGGAGCGCCTGCAGAGCCCGCTATCCGATAGCACAACTTATTTCCGCTCTTTCTTCGGAAACCATCCCTTCTCTACCCTGCGTTTCTGGTGAAAGAGCTCGCCGATGCTCCAGAATGAAGAAAATCCGGCTACACCGAGGATGGCAGAGAGTACAACCTGTCCGATATAAAGGGAAAGGCCGCAAAAAAGAAGCCCGGCGATAAGAAATAGCGGCCAAATTTTTGTTCCGAAGTGATACTCACCATGGATTACCAGGGGATGAAAGAGGCCAATCAATACAAAGGCGGCAAGGCCGATTAGGATACCCTCAATGTGCACGGTTTGCCCCTTCCTCCTCCAGAAAGCAAAACTGCCCCAAAACCCTTTCTGCCGTTTCAACATCAACTCCCTTGACCAAAAGGTAATCGGTGTCAAAGGTGGAGAGGGCAAACACAGGAATCCCTGCTTCGGCAAGAGGAAGGGTAAGGGAGGAGAGAATGCCGGTGAGCGAGAATTCCAGGGGTCCTTCGACCTTGAAAGCACGCCAGCCGCCTTCCATGGTTACACCGTCGGGGACCCTTTGCTGAGAACAAACAACGGAAAGTTCATCACCGGTTCGGGTAATAGAGACAAATTTCTCGCCCCCGGTCCAGGACGGCACTGGGGCATCGTGCTCCAAGCGGCATATCGCAAGGATATGAGGCAGTAGCGTTAGGTGCAACATAGGCTTAAAGCATAACGGAAAAGGAGAGAAACGAAAAGTCCGACCCACCCATAACAGGGCAGGCCGGACAAGAAACAGAAACAGAGACGAACGGGCTTTATCTATATCGTCTCAATCAATACGTATTCATACCTATTCATTTGTTTCGATGTTCTCCCCTTCCTCAGCATCGGCAGCACCTTCGGTAGTGCCTTCGGAGGGCAAAACATCATCTGAATAGGATTCCTCCTGATCGGGAATCTCGAAAAGATCCTGTTCGGGAGCCACATCGGGGCTCTCGGGAGCAGGCTCGGCAAAGGCAGGAGGATTTTCGTTTTCCGGCACCGGAGCGGCGACGGTATTCTCCTCCTCATGCCGGCAGGAGAGGATACCGGCCAAAAGCAAGAATACTGCAAGGAGCAGTGACACATGTCGTACGTTTCTCTTTATCATACTATTCCTCCCCCTTTTCAACGGCGTCGGTGGGACCGGAAACACTATACACGGAGACCAATTCGGTACCGAGATTCTTCTCGCTCGTCAAAACAAGGTCGCCGATATGGACACGTCCATCACTGTCAAGCGCTACCGATAGGGTGTCGCCGCCGAGGGTGATGACCTTTTCACTGTTTCGCAGCTGATCGTAGCTTAGAGCGCCTATAAGGATATGCCCTTTTAGAAATCGATCAACAGCCTCTGCATCATCGCTTGCCTGAGCCGTTACTGCCTCCAAGGTTTCATTCGACGGAACCAAAAGAGTAAGCTCTTCGTTCTCAGCAAGAAGGGCTTTGGTATCACCCTCGTTAATCAGCTGGGCAAAGCGGGCGAAATCGGGATTGCTATCCATAACTTGTGTCAGGGAATCATTAGCCGACACAGCAAAGGCCGACAACAAAAATACGATAGATGCACCAATAATCATTATTCGTTTCTTCATAACTATTCTCCTTCATGGTAAAGTGTTTTCAATCGATCAAAACTAACAAATCTTCCGGCGTATCACCTCCTTACCCGTTTTCTCAATCTACAAGGGATAAGCTATATGCCGGATATCAAGCTGACTTGGGGCAATTGTTAAGCTTTTGCAAAGATGTAACGAGATTTCGACCTCTTCGGTAGACAGGGGGGCGGAGCTTTGGTAGATAACAGTGCAGCGTTGATATGATTCCAAAGGGTATATGTTTTATACAGAAACGGATCTGTCAAGAACGAGGTATGAATTATGAATCATGTGAAAAAAATTATTCTTTTCCTTCTTTTTCTTCCCTGGCTTCTATGGGCACAAGATAGCACCACCGATGTTCCCGAACCCTGGACACAGCACCTTTGTGGCAATGTGGTAAGCCTTTCCGAATATACTGGACAGGCCCTCTCATCACTGGCCCTGAAGCGGACCATTCTCTTTGACGAGCATAATAGACCGCAAACAGAAAAAGGTTATGGTGATGGGGGAGCTCTAAAAAACAAAACAAGCTTTGCCTATAACGATGCGGGGCTTATTGCAGAAATTGTGGGTTCGGGGGCGGACGGCGATTTCCGCTGGAAGTATGCATATCAATACGATGAAAAGAACAGACTTTTGCGTGAATCCTCTTTCGATGCGCAAATGCAGCTGGAATGGTACGATATCTATCGATATAACGAAGAAGGAATTTTGATTGAAAAAGTCAATTATCAGGCGGACGGATCGGTCAACTTGCAAAACAGTTATCAGTACGACGATCAAGGCCGCATCTCACTCTGGTTGACCCTCTATTCGGACGGGAAACTGCTCAAGAGGGTGGCTTTTTCCTACAACCAAGCCGGTAAAGTGACAAAAGAGGAACGCTATAACGCAAACGGTCTCTATGAGCAGGTTCAATACAGCTATAATGAAGCGGGGCAGCAGACCAGAGCAACGGTATCCGATCCGGAGGGCACGATAAAAGAGACAAGCACCCGCCTTTACGATGAGAGGGGCAATCTGTATCGTGAAACGGTACAAAATGTAGAGACAAAGGAAGAGAGCAGTACCTCATATATCTATGATCCGCAGGGGAACTGGGTTCGAAAGCGGGAAGCCTCGGGTAACTACATCTTGCGAGAGCTTAATTATGCCCGGTAGGAGATAAAAGGTGGCGTGCATACTTTTGATCGAAGACAACCCATTTATTCGCGAGGCTTTGAGCGGATACCTCCAACTGGAGGAGCATCAGATTGTGGAGTTTGAGGGGACGAAAGGCGTTATAGAAACAATCAAACGCGATATTGCAGATCTTGTGATCCTTGACATCATGCTGCCAGATGGAAACGGCTTCTCGCTGGCAAAAACAATTCGGGAATTTTCCAATGTTCCGTTGATGTTTTTAACAGCAAAAGATTCGGAATCCGACCGCATTCTCGGCTTCGAAATGGGAGCCGACGACTACGTAACAAAGCCCTTCTCGACAAAGGAACTGGTCCTGCGCGTGCAAGCCCTTTTGAAGCGGTATACATACAGCCGCTCGGAACTTACAGGCAAAAACAGTTGGTACTGTGAAGAGCATAAACTTGAAATCGACCAAAAGACCCATCACCTTCTCATAGACGGCAACGAGGCATACCTGACAGGTGCCGAATGGAAAATACTCCTTTATCTTGCAAAACAGGAAAGCATCGTCGTTTCCCGTGAAAGAATTCTGGCCGAATGTCTGAATTACTTTTTCGAAGGATCGGAAAGAACCGTTGATACACATATTGCCAATCTCAGATCAAAATTGGGAGAAGGAGAATGGATCGAAACGGTTCGCGGTTATGGATATCGCTTTCAAGGCCATAGGGACAGGGAAGAGGGATGAGAAGCATCTTTTCCAGAACCTTTTTCGGCCTCCTCGCCTCATCTCTCTTTGTTCTCACCGTTATGTCGCTCATGGTGGGATTTGCCATAAAAGCCTCGATTCTCAATTGGAACGAGGGGAAAAAGGAGGAGCTGGAGGCCCTTCTCATACCCATCATATCCAAGGTCCACAGGCTTAATGGGGGGCTGTCGGAAGGGAGCCTGGAGAGTGCACTTACCCCATACATGACCGACTCTTTATACGTGTATGTCTTTGATGAACAAAAACACCCTCTCTTTCTTTTAAAACAGGGGAAACGACTTACGCTTCAGGAGTTGGAAAAGGAAGAGGGACCGCTCCAGGCCCTACTTCACCAATCCCAGCCCCTGGAAATCCGGGATGGAGATAATGTGATAGGTTACCTGGCGGTAGATAGTGTCGACTTTTTTGCCTATGAGGCGAATAGACAATTCGTTGCAACCATGCGCCGGGCAGTCACCACCGGAACGATTATCACCACAGGGCTCACGTTGGTATTTTCGCTTCTGTTCTCATCATCCTTTTCACGACAAACCAGGGGGCTCGTGAAAGGGATAACAGCCATGAGCAAAGGAGCCCGTAACGTAGATTTTCCCAGTCTGGGAACCAGGGAGATGAACAAAATTTCCCAGTCCGCCCTTGATCTCCAAAACCAGCTTTCAAAGGAGGAGAGCCTAAGACGGCAGTGGATGCAGGATATCTCACACGATTTGCGAACCCCCATTACCGCCATCAAGGCCCAATTCGAAGCGATGCTGGACGGGGTGCTCGATATCGGCAGGCCTCGTCTTGCAAATCTCCTTACGGAACTAAACCGTGTAGAGACACTGGTACGGAATCTTCAGGAACTCAGTCGATATGAGTCACCGGAGATGAAGATCAATGCCCGCTACTTCCACGCCTCGGCCTTTCTTGATGATATTAGAGAACGCTTTGCCCTCCTTGCCGGGCAAAAGGAGATAGCGCTGTGCTGCGAGGGGGAAGAGTTCTGGTTTTTGATTGATGAACACCTTATGCAGCGTTGTGTCTCCAATATTGTTCAGAACGCCCTTCAGCATACGCAACCAGGCGGAACCATTCGAGTCACATTGGAATCGAAGGTGAAGGATGTCGTACTGATCGTCGAAAACAGCGGCCACATTGCAGCACGGGATCTTGACCGAATGTTTGACCGTCTCTATCGGGGCAACAGTGCCCGTATGGGAGGTGGATCGGGTTTGGGGCTTTCGATAGCAAAAGCGATTGTAGATCTTCATCACGGCAGAATCAGGGCGGAAAACAGCGAAACGACGGCACGATTTATTCTATTCTTTCCGGGTCGAAGGCGATTATAGGATAAAGTTATGGTGTCGATGGCTTTGACACATGTATCACCAATATTCGGAACACTACATATGTGCTACACTCCACACGATATCGAAAAAAGGAGAACCTTGTGAAACCTTGCATTCTACCAGTATTTGTAGCAATTATCTTGATCCTAAGCGGTTGTGTAAGCAGCAATACACTTTCTGAGAATAGACCGGCCCCTCAGGCCGATGAGACCAGCGAAAAAAGTCCCGGGGCAGAGACAGCAGAGACAAGAGAGCAAAGCCCGGAAAAAGAGCCCTTCTTTCAGGACGGCCTGTATCTCTACAATTTTGAGAAGGCCACGACTTCCCCTGAACTGGAAGCACAGTATGCACAATCGGGGATACTGCTGAAACAGTCGACCATCAATATCTACGACAATGTTGTGGTTGCGGTCAAAGAGAGGCAATTTACCGATCCCGTTTCCATGCTCCACTTTACGGTGGCAGAAGATGGATCGATGAGCTGCAGCGAAACCCCAAGCATTACAGGCAAACTTCAGGACGACGGTTCCTTTCTTTGGGGAGGTTATCGCGAACAATTCGATTCCTTACACAAAGTTGAGGTTGAAGGATCGCTTCAGCTGGTGAAAGAAAACCTGCGGGCATCCTCCGGTTATAACGGTGTCTATCACATCACCGAATCCATGGGCGACAAGGCCTTGGAGGCAACGGTAAAGGATGGATATCTCATCTATCGTCCCATTAATCCGGAGGAAGCCGACGAAACATTCCAGGGCTGGCCCACCTTGGTACACCCCGACGGCAGCTTCAGCTCGAAGCTGGAGATCATCGTACGAACAGAGATGGGCTATTCTCTCACGGGGGACGGTGAGAACATGCAAACACAGAGTGCCGACAATACCACCTACATCATTTCAGAAGGTCATGTAGACCCGAACGAGGGCTTGGTTCTCAACTATGCAGCATCCTTTAACACCGCCATCGACGACACATCGGGAGAGGGTACAAAGGTCTATGCAGGTATGAAGGTCGGCGACGCCCAGCTGGGAAATCTCGACCAATCCGGTTATCCGGCCCCCATGGTACCGGCAGCGGCACAAGACGAAAAAGCGAAAACGATAGCACATTATCCCGACTGGTATCTTAGCCCTCCGCTCTTAGCCGATAAGCTTACCGCGGCGGGGGCACGCCATCTATCGGATCAAGAGGGTGCATTACGTTCCGCAGAGACCATTGCAATCGGTGAGATGGCCTTTCAGCTGCAAGTCAGTCTAAAGAGTGCGGTAAACCGCTATTTTACCGAAGCAAGCTCCGGAGAAAAGCGCGATAGCCAGGAATCTGTGGAGGCGATAACAGAACAGGCCTCTCAACTCCAATTCGACTATACCGTTATCCGGTCGGAATACGACCAAGAAAGCCAAACAGCCTTCGTCCTCATCTCAGTGGATAAGGCAAAGGCCAGGGAACAGGTACGAAACTTTTTAGAGAAACAAGGGGTCGGAAACAGGTCAGAAGAAATCATCGATGCGATGGAATAATTTCCCATCGCATCATTCGACTACCGGCCTTCCTCCAGCTCTTTAAGGAAGGAGCGTATAGCCTTTGCACTCCCTTCTTCCTCCAGGTGGGGAAGAAGGGATAGAAGCCTGGATCGATCAAGGGATCTGATACGTTCTTTTGCCTCGGGTATTTTTGCAGGACTCATGCTGATCTCATCCACCCCGAGAGCCAGCAATGCGGCAATTCCGTCCCGATCGCTACCCATCTCTCCACAGACGCCGATCTTTTTGCCGTGCAGGTGTGCCGATTCGACAGCCAGTTTGATTGCAGACAAGACCGCGGGATGTAGAGGATCGGCAAAGTGAACGAGATTGGGGTTTCCCCGTTCGGCAGCCATGATATACTGAGTCAGGTCATTTGAACCAATACTGAAAAAGTCCACACGACTTGCCAGTTTTCCTGCAAGAAGCGCTGCCGCCGGTGTTTCGATCATAGCCCCTATCGGTAGTGGCCAGCGATGCTGAACCCCTTCCCTTTCCAGATCGGTATGGACCTCTTCGATAGCGCTTCGGATTCGGATACACTCGTCGACCTCGGCAACCATGGGTACCATGATCTGAAAATTGAAAGAGAAAGCCGCCCGAAGAATCGCACGGATATGGGCCGTAAAAAGCTCCCGATGGGTTTCATAGAGCCGTAGTCCCCTTACCCCGAGAAAGGGATTCGCCTCATCGGGAAGCCTCATATAGTCGATCTGCTTATCCCCACCGATATCAAAGGTACGGATGATAACGGGCTTTTCTCCGAAAGCCTCACCAACTTTTACAAACGCCCCAAACTGCTCCTCCTCGGTCGGCGCCGTTTTCCTATTGAGAAAGAGAAATTCGGTCCGAAACAGGCCGCTTCCCTCTGCCCCGTTACGTATTGCCGCCTCGGCATCACGAGGCGATGCAATATTGGCAAAAACCTCCACCCGGCTGCCATCGATGCTGATTGCCGGGGCCTCCGCTTTCTGCCGCAACCTTTCAAGCTCCTCTCTCTTCTGCTTTTCCGCTTCCCGGGCCTCGGCAAGTTTCTCTTCCTGCGGGTCTATGGATACGGCCCCCGCTTTGCCGTCGATGATAACCATCGTCCCATCGGCAACAGATTCCATGTCGGCGAATCCGCCGACAGCCGGTATGCCCAAGGCCCTGCACAGAATTGCGGTATGCGAAGTGGGCCCTCCGAAGCGGGTAACCACCCCCTTTACAATGGAAAAATCAAAGGAAGCAGTCTGGGTCGGCGTCAGATCATCGGCAAAAAGGACTACCGGCGAGGATATCCCCGTCAGGAGCTCCCCGGAGCCATCCTTACCAACAAGCGCATCATGAAGCTGAGCCCCTACATCCCGTACATCCTTTGCCCGCTGCCTGAGATATGCATCCGAAAGGCTCTCATACGCCTGGCTCACCTCCTGGACGCGAAGGCTCCACGCGTATGCGGCTTTATATCCTTCATCCGCGATCAGTTTTAGGGTCTCATCAAAGAGTTCAGGGTCTCTCAACAGGATTGCATGAGCGTCAAAAATTTCAAGTTCCTGTTCCGAGAGCCTTGAGACGAGCATACGCTTTTTTTCGGCAAGATCGGCTTCGACCCTTTCGACGGCTTCGGTAAAAAGCCTGGCTTCGGTGTCTCGATCTTCGGCAAAAGCCTTTTCGGCTTCGAATCCATGACTTGTAAGCAAGAAGGCTTTTCCAATCGCAATACCATCGGAGATGCCGATCAGTCCTTCCGGGTTTTCCGACTCCGACCGAGGGATCGTTTCGAGCTGCTCTTCGGCCTCTCCGAAATTATCCGCAATCAGGGCCTCCACCGCCTCAAGAAGGGAGGTGGCCTGGGGACCTGAAGCGGAAAAGCGTACCCGATCGTTTTGCAGGACATTCAGTGACGAAAGCCTGTTTAGACTCCGTCCCGACACCGGTCCAAGCTTCCTCGAGAGATTGGAAACCTCCACTTCCGCATCGAAGGAACCGATCAGGCGTATCAGCTTCGCAGCCGGGCGGGCATGCAGGCCATGCACATTGGTGATGGTCATCACCCGTTCGACATGATTACCTGTTTCAGAGGCGACAGAGCCGCTTGCAGAAGAGACAGCATCTGCTTCAGGCGCATCGGTAGAGGACGATGTTTCAGGTTGATCCAGGTGCTCCTGTTTGGGAACAAGCCCGCCACGTGCCTCAAGCTCCACTTCCTGAAGAGAAGACCCCAATCCGATCTGAACCGCCGCAGAGACAGCACCCTCGACAAGGGGAGCCGAAGAGATACGAATATGCGGTTTTTGCTCGTCGGGGAGAAACTCCAGGGCAAGTTCGGCACTCAGCACGGCGCTTCCCAGGTCGGTGAGGACCAGTACCCCCTCGTCGGAATAAACGGAACCGATGGCATCGACGATGTCACCGGCATCCGTTCCGAGTTCCTGGGCTCCCTCGCCCACTCCGCCTGTCGCAACCACGGGTATAGCCTCGTTGCCGGTTCCCCGTATCAAGGAAACCAGCGCTTCGGCAAGCTGCCGACTGTGAGAAACAATAACAAGTCCGACCATACGAGCTTTAATCCCTATTTCCAGGTCTCAAGAGCCGCTTTCAGCAGATAGTAGGAAGATGTTGCCCCCGGATCCTGATGTCCCTTGCTCCGCTCGCCGAGGTAACTCGCCCTTCCTTTCTTTGCGACCATTTCGATTGTCGATGCAAGTCCCGCTTCGGCCGCTTCCACGGCGCCACCCAACATTGTGGGTATATCTTTACCTTCACCTGCAAGGACTTCCATTTTTTCCACGGCGGGGACCAGAGCATCAAGCATGGTTTTATCGCCCACATGGGCTTTTCCCCGTTTCTTGATCGCCTCCAGACCAGCCTGAAAGGCTGCAGCGACATCTGCACTTTCTGCCGTATCCTTACCGTCTAGAGCTTTTGAAAAATCAAGAAAAAAGCTGCCGTAAAGGGGGCCGGAAGCCCCCCCGACCGTTCGTATCAGGACAAACGCCGTCGATTTCAAGGCAGCACTTATCGAAGAGGGGGACTGTTTGTCGAGCTCGGCACAAACAGCGGAAAATCCTCTGTTCATGTTGATGCCGTGGTCGGCATCCCCAATCTCAGAATCCAATCTTGTCAGGTACTCTTTCTGTTCGGCATATACCCGTCCAAGCTCCCGCAGCCACTTTTCTGTCATTTCCAGTGTCAGCATACATTCCCTCCGATCGTTTGTAAAAAATCCTCTGAAGTTAGATTCCCCAACGCAGGCCCGCGGTATGTACAGGAGCGTCCCACAGAGCAAGCAGCTTTTCATCAGCCTTTACCGCAGAGATGGAAAATCCCTGCATCTCAAGGGAGGTAATGTAATTACCTACAAGACGACGTACGATTTTCAAGCCTTTTGCCTTACAGAACTGTTCGAACTCATTATAAAGAAGATAGAGCTCCATGAGTGGAGTTCCTCCCATCCCATTGAGCAGAACGATAAGTTCATCACCATTTTTGTAGGGGATATCGGAGACCACAGCCTCTCCCATCATCTGCACGTATTCATGAGCGGTTTTCTGCTTCATTCTTTCGCGACCAGGCTCACCATGAATGCCGACCCCCATCTCGATCTCATCAGCACCGATTTCAAAGGTAGGCTTGCCGGCGGAAGGAACGGTACAGGATGTCAGGGCCATTCCCATAGACCTGCCGACCTCGTTGACCCGACGGCAGAATTCGGCGGTCTTCTTGAGATCATCACCACGTTCTGCCGCAGCACCCGCAATCTTTTCCGCGAAGACGGTGCAACCGACCCCCCGTCTTCCCTCGGTATAGAGACTATCTTTTACGGCGACATCATCGTCGATAATAACGGATTCAACACTTATTCCCGCTTCACCACAAAGATCTGCGGCCATTTCGAAATTCATCACATCACCGGAATAGTTTTTCACGATGTGAAGAACACCGGCACCTCCGTCCACAGCCTTTGTCGCCTCTTCCATCTGATCGGGAGTCGGAGAGGTAAAGACGGCACCGGGACAGGCGGCATCAAGCATTCCCAACCCTACAAAACCGCCATGTAACGGCTCATGGCCACTTCCACCGCCTGAAATAACCGCAACCTTTCCCTTCCGTGTCTTGCTGCTACGCGTAATAAAGTTCGGATTACGATGGACCTTAAGGATGTCGGAATGAGCAAGTTCCATTCCCGTCAAGGCCTCTTCAATGACATCATCAGGCGCATTGATCAATTTCTTCATGGTAACCTCCGAAAGTTTTGCTATTTTTCCTTGCAACCCCAGGATGGTAGTTCAATCTCATTATAAAACAGAATGAACATTTGTCAAACAGATTGTAACAAGGGTTCATAACCATAACATTATCAATTTTGTCAGATATAGAAAAAGATAGTATATTAATCATACAAGGAGGCCTGAAATGAAAGGCGCGAGCTTCCTTTTGATTGCCCTTCTTTTGCCCTGGAATCTCCATGCTTCGGGAGAAGTCGAACAAAGGCTTCCCGAAATGCTCTTTAGCGAAACGCACCTTCAGGCGCTGGAAGCCTACGATAGCGCTGTCTTTGCAGGTGGGTGCTTCTGGTGTCTGGAAAAACCCTTTGAAGAGCTGGTTGGAGTAGCAGAAGCCGTTTCCGGTTACAGCGGTGGTGATGAGAAAGACCCTAGGTACCAAGACGTTGCAAGCGGCCGCACCGGACACAGGGAAAGTGTTACCGTCTACTATAATTCGGAGGTCATCACCTACAGGCAGCTGCTCGATGTCTTCTGGAGAAACATCGATCCGACCGATGGCGGAGGGCAGTTTGCAGACAGGGGTAGCCAGTATGCCCCCGCAATCTTTGTCGGCACCAGGGGCGAACGGGAGGCCGCAGAGGCATCAAAAAAGCAGCTTGAGGCATCGGGTACATTTTCCCGCCCCATCCTTGTCGAGATTCTCGACCGTCGTCCCTTTTATCCGGCAGAGGAATATCACCAGGATTATTACAAAAAAAACAGGGAGGCCTACGACCGTTATTATACAGGCTCGGGAAGAGGTCCTTTCGTCGATTCCCTCTGGAACAAGGCAGAAACCTCCGGCGGTCTGGCCACAAAGGAGGGACGGTGGGGTAATTTTGACAAGCAAGAAAGGCTTTCGTCGCTCACCGATTTCGAATACCGCCTCACCCAGGAGGGAGAGACGGAACCCGCCTTTGCAAACGAATTCTGGGATAATAAAGAGGAGGGCATCTATGTCGATATCGTCAGCGGAGAACCCCTTTTCAGCTCCACGGACGCCTTTTCATCGGGAACAGGCTGGCCCAGTTTCATCAGACCGATAGATCCCGATCATATACGCTATCTTCAGGATACTTCCGGTACCATGCAGCGAATCGAGGTCAGGAGCAGATATGCAGACAGCCACCTTGGCCACGTTTTTACAGACGGACCCGATCCTACCGGCCTGCGGTTCTGCATAAACTCTGCAGCCCTCAGGTTTATACCCAGGACAGAGATGAAGGAGGCAGGCTACGAAGAATATCTGTTGCTTTTTGACGGCTACCGATAGCCCTTCAGCATCTTCTCCATATCCTCCCGCAACTCCTTTATGCCGATTGAAGTATCAAGATCCTGAGCAACGATCTGAAAGATCTTCTGGTCGATGAATTCGTCCATGGAGGCGTACCATTTGAAATTGGGGTCGATATAACTGTCCCGAATGATATTGTTCAAAAAAGGATAGTTCAGGATCTTTCGTTCCTCGTCTGAGGAAGCATGATAAAGATCGTTTACAACCCGTCGGTTGGCAGGAAGCATGTTGGTACCGCTCCATACCGCTTCCTGAAATTCCCGATCGCCGGTCATGAAACGGATAAAAGAGAAGGCCTCCTTTTTATGATGCGATCGGGAACTCATGCCAACCTGTACCGTATAGAGTTTAGAGGAACTTGTTCCGCTGGGCCCTGAGGGAAAGGGGATGGTCTCCCACTCGAAATTTTCGTACCGAAGTATTCTGTAGGGATACGTTCCGTAGACCTTATACTCGGAAAGATTAAAAACCTTAAAGCCTGTCTTTCCCTGATCAAAATCCTTTTCTCTGAGAATATGCCCCTTGTTGAGGCGGTTCATTTTCTTCAAAAACTGAAGGGTCTCCTCCAGGCGACGGCTATTAAACTGGATTGCCGGATCGTCGGGGTTGAACAGATACCGATCGTTTGTATAAAAGGCGTTGTGCCAGTCATAGCCGTATACGCCGAACTGATCGGGGATGCTGTCGCCATCCAGGTCCTTCGTCAATTGCCGACAGATGGCATAAAACTGATCCCAGTCCCAATCTTCCCGATCTATCCTGATCTGGTTATCTTCCAAAAGTGTTTTGTTCACAATCATGAAGGAAGGTACCAGAGAAATGGGAAGCGAGTACTGAATTCCGTTAAACATTCCCGCTTCCAGCCCTCGGGGATAGTATTCCTGCTTGTTAAAATCGCTGCATCTGGAAATGAAGGGTTCCAGGTTCTGGAGGAGTCCGATGGAAGCATAGGTGTTGAAATCCTGTTCCACCAGCAAAAAGATATCCGGTTCCTTTCCCTGAAGAACCAACTGGGCCAGCCATTCTGAATAGTGATTATACATGATACCGGTCTTCAGCTTGATAGTTATATGACGGTTTTCCGGGCGGCTTTCAAACAGCTCCACAGCCTTATCATAGATGGCATAGGCAAAATTCTGGGGGACGCCCCAGCTATTGCCGGAATATAGTGCCATTTCAATCTCAACGTCGTCAGCTGCGGCCAGGTAATGGGAAAAAAGAACTACAGACACGATCAGGAGCAGCAGAAGAGCGGTCAGACGGATCTTATTTTCCATGGATATCCCTCAGCATGATGCCCGACTGGATGGCAAAAATAGCGATCTGGGTTCTGTCCCTGAGTTGGATTTTTTTTAGAATCATGCTGATATAATTTCTGATGGTTCCTTCGGAAAAATTCACCTCACCCATGATCTCTTTGTTGCTGTAGCCCCTGCCGATAAGCTGTATGATGCGTATTTCCTGGTCCGTCAGATTTGCTATATCTTCGGCATCCTGATTCAGAAAATAGGATTTTGCCATTTTTCCGAAAATAGTAAAAACCTTCTGGGCAGTCTGAGGTTCAATACTTGCTCCCCCGTTATAGACCGTTTCAATGCTGTTTATCAGGTCTCTTTTGGAAATTCCCTTTAGAAGGAAACCGTCCGCACCGTTTTTCAACGACTCGTATATGTATTCGTCGCTGTCAAAGGTGGTTAGCATGATAATCTTGATAGCCGGATTCCTTTCCTTGATAAGTTTGACACATTCTATTCCGTTGAATTCCGGCATCCGGATATCCATAAGAACAACATCGGGATTCAATTCAGCCGCCAGCCGGACAACTTCCCGGCCGTTTTGGGGCAGGCCGACGACCTCGAATCTCTCATCGGAATTAACAAGAAGCTCCAGACTGTCCCGTATGATCTCCTGATCATCCGCTATTAAAACCTTAATCATCGATTCCCTCTTTTCGAAGGGGAATAAAGGCAGATGTCGTGAAGCCTCCGCCATCTTCCGTGATGAACGATATGCTTCCCCCGAGAAATTGTACCTGCTCTTCCATATGGCTTAAACCAAAATTTTTCTCCAGGTGATGACACCCCAGCCCATTATCCCGTATGGCAATGGCAAGTTGATCCTGACCGTATGTCAGTTTGATAAAGATGTCCTCCGCCTTTCCATGACGAATTGCATTTGTTGTACTTTCCTGAACCAATCGGTATACCGTCAACTCCTCATCGTGCTGCAGCGTGACAGGCTCTCCGGAAATCTCCAAAAAGGCTCTCTGTTTTCCCAGGGCATTAATATTAGCAATCAATTCATGGATGGCTTCTATCAGGGACGATTTTACGATGACATCGACCTTCAGCTCCTTGACCGAACGCCTGATATCCATCAGTCCCTTATCACTGACCTCCTTTATTCTCTGCAGCTGCCGGGCCAGGACCGGATTTGATGTTCCCGTAACCTCCATACTTGCTTCCAGGCCGGTCGAGATACAGGTCAGCGAATGCCCCAGAATGTCATGAATTTCATGGGCAAGCCTGTTTCTTTCTTTCATCCTACCCGCCTCTTCCAACTGAACGTTGGCAATCTTCAATTTTGCCAAATTCTCCTTCAGGCGGTTATTCAATTGAACGAACTCCTTATTCTCCCGGATCTTGCTGTGAATAAACATATAGAAAAAAAGCACGACCAGAATGAGGTTGGCGGAATCAAGAGCACTTTTGATGCTGTATAAATAGATCTGGATATTCGGATCGTAATAGTCAATGTAATCCTGAAAAGAAAGCAGATGAATCCTGACCGTCAGCAGATCGTAATCAAAAAGAATGAAGCATATGAGGGTAATCGCCAAGGTTATCAGCCTGACAGACATGTTGTTTACAAACAGAAAAAGGCCCGCGGTAATAAAAAGGAAAAAGCCTTTGTAACTAAAATTTAGCAAGTAGGTAATAAGACCAAATAAGATAAGATCGGCAATATAAAGGAAAATGATTTTTACCGGCTGGTTCTTGAAAACCCCTTCCTTCAGCACATTGGAAATTCCGATCAAGGTAAAACAGATGATGGTATACGTAGGAACGGTCCATGCGACATGAGGCAAATATCGCGCCATCTCCAAGAAATCTCTGGCCTGGTAATCATCGCATATCTTAAAGATGGTGAAGTACATGGTCATAGAAAGGAATACGATGATAACAAAATTTAATCCATAGATGGCAATATAGACTTGTTTAACCCGATCCTTCATTTTACCGTCAATTGTACCCTTGTTTTCAGAATATGAAAAATCCAAAATACTGGATTTTTGTCATCACAAAAATGACATCTGTCATTTAAGTTGTGACATATTATTCATTGCTGCCCGGAGAAAAGGCCGGTATCCTGAATTCAAGTTTGGTGATGGTGCCACCCAAAACATTCACGTAATGTGGAGGAATTATGAGAAAGATATTGTTAAGTCTCCTGATTTTGTTCATTGGAGCCGGCATGATTTTTGCCAGCGGACAAAACGAAGAAGAATCCGGCTATACCTTCGGCTACACCTGTATGACGATGAACAATCCTTTTTTCATCGCTTTGGAAAAGTCAATCCGGGATACCGTCGAGGCCAGGGGCGACAGGCTGATCACCATGGATCCTGCCATGGACGTGGCAAAACAGATTAACCAGATTGAAGATCTCATCATCCAGGATATTGATGCCATTTTTTTGAATCCCGTGGACTGGGAAGGGATCCGACCCGCCCTTGTCGCTCTGGAGAAAGCGGAAATACCGATCATCAACTTCGATACGGAAGTCAAGGATATGGAGTACGTAACCGCCTATGCTGGCTCCGACAACAAAAATGCCGGTTATGTCTGCGGTATGGATCTTGTCGACCGATATCCCGGAGGAGGGAATATTGTTGTTCTGGATTCGCCGACCATGAACTCCATCAATGACAGGATCGCGGGCTTCATGAACGCCATTAAGGGCCATGGATTTACCATTGTCGCCCAGCAGGACGCCAAGGGAGATCTCCCCACGGCCATGGAGAAGATGGACGACATCCTCCAGGCACACAGCGATATCATTGCTATCATGGGAGGAAACGATCCGACGGCCCTTGGAGCCCTTGCAGCATGCAAGGCTGCAAACAGAACAGATATCCTGATCTACGGCGTGGACGGGTCTCCGGAAGCAAAATCCGAAATTGCCTCAGGGAGTCAGTTCGTAGGATCCGGTGCCCAATCTCCCATCTCTATCGGACTGGAATCTGTCAAGCTTGCCTATAAAATCCTGAACGGTGAAACGTATGAGACGAGGGTGCCTGTCAAGACTTTCTTAATCAATAGCGACAACGTTGACGAATACGGAACGGACGGCTGGCAGTAGGCTGTTTCGATTATCACATGCCGACTCTGTTCTATGGAAGAGCAGAGTCGTTTTTTTGAGGCAGGAAAGCGAGGTAACCTTGAGTAATCAGACACTACTTGAGATGAAACATATCCGAAAACAGTTTCCCGAAGTGCTGGCATTAAAGGATATCAGCATAGCGGTAATGGCCGGAGAGGTACACGCTCTTCTTGGTGAAAATGGTGCGGGCAAATCGACACTGATCAAGGTTCTTGGTGGAATTTACTCCATGGACGGCGGAGAAATTTTCATTGAAGGCAGCAAAACCGATATACATACGGTCCATGATGCCCAGGCAAACGGAATAAATGTTATCCATCAGGAACTTGTACTTGTGCCGAAGATGACCGTTGCCGAGAATATTTTCCTCGGCAGGGAACCGGTCAGACACGGTACCGTTGACAGGATAAGGATGAATGCCGACGCAAAGACCCTTCTTGACTCCTTTGATCTTGATATCGATCCCGACATCAATCTGGGAGAACTGACAATAGCCCAGCAGCAGATGGTCGAGATCACCAAAGCACTCTCGTTCAACTCCCGTATTCTTGTCATGGATGAGCCGACCTCTTCTCTTTCGGAAAAAGAGGTCAACTTTCTTTTCGATACCATACGAAAGCTGAAAAAGAGGGGGGTCGGAATCATCTATATCTCACACAGAATGTCGGAGCTCTTCGAGATCAGCGACAGAGTTACCGTCATGAGGGACGGGGAATATATCGGAACCGTTATAACCCAGGAGGCCACACCTGAGAGGCTTATCACCATGATGGTGGGTCGGAAGCTCACAAGCTACTACACCCGAACCTATTCCCGGTTATCCGAGAAGATCCTGGAAGTGAAGCATCTTAGCGACGGGAAGCTCCTTAACGATGTGAGCTTTGATCTCTACAAAGGAGAAATTCTTGGATTTGCCGGTTTGGTCGGCGCAGGAAGAAGCGAGGTTATGAAATGCATCTTCGGTCTGGCTCCTTTTACAGAAGGCCACATTATCATTGAAGGGAAACAGGTACGGATACAAAACGCATCGGAAGCAATGGCCCATGGATTGGCCCTTGTTCCCGAAAGCAGGAAAAAAGAGGCATTGTTTCCGGTACAAAGCGTAAAATTCAACATATCCATAAGGATCTTGTCCCGGTTTATCAAGGGAATTTTTGTAAACGACAGAAGGGAAGAAGCAATCACCAACAATTATATACGACAACTTTCGATAAAGACCCCTTCTTCCGAACAAACCATTGGAAATCTGTCGGGTGGGAACCAGCAGAAAGTTGTTATCGGCCGGTGGTTGGCGACAACCCCCAAGATCCTGATCCTGGACGAACCTACGAGAGGAGTGGATGTTGGAGCGAAGGCGGAGATCTACGCCATCATGAATAAGCTCGCCGCCCAGGGCATGGCCATCATCATGATATCGTCAGAACTTCCCGAGGTTATCAACATGAGCGACCGCGTCGTGGTCATGTGTAACGGTTCGGTAACCGGCTGTCTGCCAAAAGAGGAGCTGAACCAAGAGAAAATCATGCATTTGGCTACGCTGCATGGAATGCCGGTGCAAAGCTGAGGAGATACGGAATGGGTAACGATACAATACAGCCTGTGGATTCGAGAGGTAAACGTCAAATTTATATAGGACATTCTGTCCTTCAGTTCCTGAAGGAAAACATGGGAATACTGATAGGACTTGCCCTGCTTTGTTTGATTCTGGCAATCAAATCTCCGGTCTTTTTATCCAGGGCCAATATTTTTAATGTACTGCGGCAGGTGGCTACAAACCTTTATATAGCCTGTGCCATGACAATGATCATTATCCTTGGAGGAATAGACCTTTCCGTGGGCTCGATCATCGCCCTTTCAGGAGTCGTCACCGGTGGCCTCATCGCCTTTGACGGAGCCTCCCTTGCAGCCGCCGTCACTTCAGGGCTTGTTGTGGGAACCGCTGTCGGGGCCTTCAACGGGTTTGTCATATCGACTACAACCATTCCCCCCTTCATCGTCACCCTTGCAACGATGAATATTGCAAGGGGCGCCGCATATGTCTATACCGGCGGGCAACCCATCAGAGTCATGTCCGACAGCTTCAACTTCATTGGAGCCGGTTATGTCGGTGATATTCCCATGCCCATCATCTATCTCCTTTTCATAGTCCTTATTTCCTTCTTTATTTTAAGCCAATCCAAACTTGGCCGGCACATCTATGCTGTAGGGGGGAACTCCCAGGCAGCACGCTTTTCGGGAATAAAAATCAAACGGGTGATTTTTTTCACCTATCTTTTTTCGGGGCTAATGTCTTCGATCGCCGGTATCGTTCTTGCCTCCCGCATGTTTTCAGGTCAGCCAACCGCAGGACAGGGGGCAGAGATGGATGCCATTGCCGCAGTAGTGCTCGGAGGAACAAGTATGAGCGGCGGTTCGGGAAAGATCGGGGGAACGATTATCGGAGCTCTGGTGATTGGCATGCTCAGCAATGGTCTTAATCTCATGGGAATCAATTCCTTTTGGCAATATGTCGTAAAGGGGGTGGTAATACTGATAGCGGTCTATGTGGATTATTTTAAAAAGAATGTAACGACTTGATATATCCTTCGGACGGATCATGACAAAAAAGGCCTCAACGGGCTGTCTGCTCCTGAGACAGCCCGACACTTCGGATTCATCCAAAGCTTTTTTGTTTCTATTGACACAAACACAAAGAAAAGTTATCGTGTCTTTAGATTAGTCTTACCTAATTTAAAAAGCTGAAACAAATTCATACCAATAACGGAGGCTACTACAACATGAACCATCCCCCTTATCGCACCATGATACTGTTGCTGACCATGGTACTGCTGACCGCCTCCGGCTACCTTTTTGCCGGAGGACATCAGGAACAGGAAAACACCCCACCTTCAGCAGCCAAGGAAACTATTTCCATCATCGATCAGACCGGACGGGAAGTCTCTGTTCCGAAGGAAGTCCGACGGATTGTCACCATCCCTATCCCGGCGGCCAGCATGCTGATTGCGATCGACGGCGGCACAGAACGGCTTGTGGGGATGCACCCAAAATCAAAATCCGCTCTTGAAGAAGGCATTCTCAAAGAGTTCTACCCGGAAGCCTTGAGGATAAACAGTGAGGTTGTGGGAGATGGCTTTATGCCGAATGTAGAGGCGATGCTTGCGCTTAATCCCGATCTCATTTTTCAGTGGGGGCATCTGGGAGTCGATGTCGTCGAACCACTGGAAAATGCGGGTCTGAATGTTGCACTGCTTTTGTACGGCAGCCAGGAAAATCTCGAAGGCTGGATCCATGACTTTGGCCTCTTGTTGGATAAAGAGGAAAAGGCGCAAAAAATCATTGCGTGGCACCATGAGGTACAGGAAGAAATCGGCAGCGCAGTGGCCGAGATTCCCGAAAATGAAAAGCCAAGGGTCCTCTATTTTCTCCGGTGGCTTTCGAGTAAAACCGTTGCGGCACAGGGAACCTATAATGATTTCTACATCAACCTTACCGGGGGAATCAATCCCGCAGGTGAGTTGACACAGTTTCCTCAGGTCAGCGAAGAACAGATCATCGCATGGGACCCGCAGATCATCCTGCTCAACGGCTTCGAATCCGAACTGACGCCTCAGGATATCTACGGCAACCCGAAGCTGGCCGATGTCAGTGCGGTCAGAGACCATCGTGTCTATAAAATTCCCCTTGGCGGATACCGATGGGATCCCCCGAACCAGGAATCACCCCTGATGTGGAAATGGCTTGCCATGCTGTTCCATCCCGAGCGCTTCGGCTGGGACCTGCGGAACGAGATTAAGGAAAACTATCTCTGGATATATGGGAAGGTACCCACGGAAGAGCAGATAGACGGTATTCTGAGAAAAACCATGAATAGCGAAGCCGCCGGGTACGACCGCTTTCTACAATAAACAGGCACTTCCTATGCAACAACGGAGAAACGAAAAGAAGGCGTGGATTCTTCTTTGCACTGCTCTGCTTCTTTCGGCTCTCATCTCCTTCGGCCTGGGCAGATACACCATAGCCATACCTAAAGTGGCTGGAATTCTCGCCTCGAAACTTTTTCCGATTGCGCCCTACTGGAGTCAGACCGATGCCAGAGTGGTGACATTAATACGACTTCCCCGGGTTCTGTTCGCAATCTTGTCGGGAGCAGGCCTTGCCATGAGCGGGGCCGTGCTCCAGGGGGTATTCAGAAACCCACTGGTGGGACCACAGGTCATCGGAGTGACGGCGGGCAGCGGCTTCGGTGGAGCGCTTGCAATCATGCTCTTTAGCAGCCAATTCCTGAACATGATCTTTGCCTTTGCCTTTGGCCTTGCGGCAGTGGCGGCGGTCTTCCTTTTGAGCCGAAGCAAGGGGCACTCACCAATCTTGATGTTGGTATTATCCGGTGTCATTGCAAGTGCTTTTTTCACCGCCCTCACCTCTCTCATTAAATATGTCGCGGATCCCTACGATAAGCTTCCCGCAATCGTCGTTTGGCTTATGGGAAGCTTCTCCACCATTACCTACAAAAAGCTTGTTGCATCGGCCATTCCCCTGATTTTGGCCGGCAGCTTCCTCTTTCTCATCAGATTTCGTATCAACATCGTCAGTTTGGGTGAGGAGGAAGCCGAAGCGATCGGAGTAAAAACCGATAGACTGCGCTGGATGATTCTGATTGCCGTGGCGGTCATCACGGCAGCGGTCGTGTCGGCGGCGGGAATTGTGGGATGGGTTGGTCTTGTTGTTCCCCACATGGCGAGAATGATCGTCGGTCCCGATCACCGGAAGCTTTTGCCGGCATCGGCCTTGATGGGCGGCACCTATATGCTTTGGGTCGACAACCTTGCACGAAGCGCCACTGCCGCGGAGATTCCTTTGGGAATCATCACCGCAATCATAGGAGCCCCGGTATTCGGCTATCTGCTCAAGAAAAATCAGGCGAAGGGATGGAAACATGATTAAAGTTGAGGGAATTTCTTTTCGCTATACAAGAGAACAGACCGTCTTTGCAAACCATTCGTTTCAGCTTGAGAGCGGAAGGTCCCTTGCAATCCTTGGTCCAAACGGACAAGGGAAAACAACGATGCTCAAATGCATGATAGGACTGTTACGGGTCGATACAGGGAGCATCTTTATCGACGGTGAATATGGCTATGTTCCGCAACGGGAATCTTCGATCTTCTCATATTCGGTTCTCGACATGGTGGTCATGGGCAGGGCACGACACATCCCGCTTTTCACCTCACCCAAGCCAAAGGACTATCGAATAGCCGAATCCGTGTTATCGATGATGGAAATGGAATCCTTTGCAGAACGCCCTTTTAACGAGCTATCGGGTGGAGAGCGACAATTAGTTTTGATAGCCCGGGCACTTGCCTCGGAATGCTCCATTCTGGTTCTGGACGAACCGACATCGGCACTGGATTTCAGAAATCAGAGCAGAGTGTTGCAAGTTATACGTGGCCTGAGTCAGGAACATGGCATAAGCGTGGTGTTCACAACCCATTCACCGAACCACGCAGTCCATGCGGCCGATGATGTACTGCTTATGTACGACCCGGCAGACTATCGCTACGGGACTGTTGAAGAGGTGATGACCGAAGAAAACCTAAAGCGGCTTTACGGTCTTGAAATACGAACGTTTGAGTATGTACATGAAAACGGCAAAGGCCGGGCAATCGTGCCGGTCTTATAAGACGTTAGAAAAAAGAAAGGAGACGCATATGAACAAGATAGGTGTGCTGTACTCGGGAATAAGCTTTCAGCATCAGACATTGAACGATCCACAGTACCGGGGTCAGTTTATTCCCATCAATATATATGACCTACCCGAGATAGACCTCTCGCTATACGATGCAATAATCGTACCACGTTCGGTCGACCAGGTGGCCTTAAGGGATTATAAGAGAGTTATTGAAGAGTTTCTGGATCTTCCCGGCATCCTGATTGTGCTCGGAGATTACAACGGCGGTTGGCTACCGGGATGTCAGCCGGGAGGCTTTACACGAGAGGATGATGAGCCCCTCATTAAGGTGGAAGAGCACCCGATCCTAAAGGATATCGAATCGGAAGATTTGCATTGGCATAAAGGGATCAACGGGCTCTGCAGCCATGGGCACCTGGTCCCCCCTGCCGGGGCGAAAACCCTCATCAGGAATCAGCGGGGAGATACCATCCTCTATGAAGACAGAAGCAGTACAAAGGGGATCATCATCGCAGGAAGCCAGTTTGATATTTTTTGCCACTGCTTTTCAAGGGATGAAGGTGCGGCACGAGCCTTACGAAACATCATTACCTGGGTTGGGGAAGAGGCCCCGCTGATTCGGGAAAAACGGAAGCAGCATCCCATAGGGGTCATCTACAGCGGCCTTCATTTTCATTACAACCTTTTTACCCGCCCGGAATACGAGGATATGGAACTGCTTTATATTCGTCGGCTTCCCCGGCTCGATCTGAACAGGTATCGGCTTATCATCATCCCCAGGGAAAGCAACCAGGAAATGCTCTATGCCCAACGGGAAAAATTAATCAGGTATCTGGAGGCAGGCGGTACTATTCTCTCTTTTGGAGAGGTTATTCTCCCGTGGATGCCGGGGCTGATATGGAACAAGGATTTACCGCAGGTCTGCTACCCCAAGGATGCCGACAAAGCGTACAAGCCCGGCGAGGTGTACACAGATAATTTACTCATTGAAAAACCGGAACACAGCCTCTTTGAAGGCCTCAGCATGGAAGATCTCAAGTGGCATTATCATGGAGTTTTCGCCCCTCAGCCGGGACAGGAAATCCTGCTTTCCAACGGACAAGGTAAGGCGGTCATCCTCCTGGACGAGGCGAGCTTCAAGGGCAGATTGCTGGCCACCACCCTGGATCCCGAGGAACACGCAGGTTTCGGCGAGGTAAAGATTACCGAACGCTTTCTTGCCCGCTGTATGGCCTGGGCCAGAGAGATCATTGCGGAAGGGAGTCCCGTATGAACAACGGTATGAACAATATCAGCATAGAGACAGCAGCCCTCAAAACGATACTCTACGGTATTCTAAGCTGCCAATGTCCCGTATCGGAGAAAACGGAAGCGTCTCTTTTTGCCGAATATCGAAAAACGCCCGAAGAAGGAACGGTGGCAATTGCACCCTTTCTTACCATTGCAGATACAAATCCGGTAAAGACACCGTTACACCTCTTTGTTGAATTTGCATCCCTCTATCGGGAAGATCCCTTTGAATTCACCATCACACAAGATGATGCTCTCCGATATTTCAGCACCAGGCCTCATTTCGACCGTATGCTCGGTCCCATCAATCCCCTTACCATATATGATCCGGCTTCTCATTTGGTAGGCCATATGATGCTGCCGGTCAGCCCGGGAGAAAAAGACGGTGAATACCGATTTGAACATGAAGGGCACGTAATTCAGCTGAAGCATATCTTTCTTCCTCCGGATATGGCAAAGCAAAAAGTCGAGGACTATGGCGTTCATTTCGGTATGATTCTCACGACTATCGATGCGCGCCAAAAAACGATGCTCCACTCACATTTGCAATTCATAAAAGAGTTTCCGCAGCTCCTGGAGCGGGTCTCTGAAATAGATTATACAAGTTATCAGGGGCTGGGAGACTACCATATGCACATCAAAAGACGATATGAACGTGTTTTTCCTAAAGGATAAAACAGGAAAGAAGATCCTAACAGGGGGAGGACCCACTCCCCTTCTTCCTCTTTTTTCCTGCAGTATTTATATGTCGTGAAATAAAGACTTGGGGTCAAATATCTTTTCGGATAATACCATTACCGCCACTTCCGCTCATGGGCCAATAACCAGCTTTTTCTTTCAAGTCCTCCTCCGTAACCTGTCAAATGGCCGTTCTTACCTATGACACGATGGCAGGGAATGATGATTGCAATACGATTGTGGCCGTTAGCCGAAGCTACGGCCCGCACGGCCTTAGGACGCCCGATATGCTCCGCCTGTGACTGATAGCTTACGGTATCGCCGTAGGGGATATCGTTGAGAGCGTTCCAAACAATGTTCTGGAATTCCGTGCCGGGCGTGTGTAGCGCTACGGAGAATACTTTTCGCTTCCCGGAAAAGTATTCTGCTAATTCTTTTTTTGCCTGCCTGATATGGTAATTCTCTCCTGCGATGATGGTGGCGCGCAATAATCTCTGAAGATCCCTGAATTCCGTCTCCAGCATCCTTCGGTCGACAAATTCCAGCAAACAAATCCCATTCTCCGTTGCGCAGACGAACATGGGGCCGATGGGAGTGGTAAGCCGGTCGATGAGAATGACATTCTGCCCAGCGCTATTTGAAGGTGATGAACCGATGTATTTCTTGTAGGTATAGCCGAAGCCGCTTAGCGAATCATATCCCATATCGAAGGCAACCTCTGTGGCAGATTTACCCGCCTGTAATTCCTGAAACGCATTATTAATGCGGTACATTCGCTGGAAGGCCTGAAAGGTCATGCCGTACTGCCTTTTAAACCAGCGTCGTACCAGTTCGGGGCGTATACCGTTCTGAATCAATTGATAGTCGGAAAATTTTTCCTTGGGATTCTTTTTGACCAAGTTGATTGCCGCTGCAACCTGAGGCGGTGCCTTGGCACTATTTTCCGTCGGCCTGCAGATCTTGCAGGGACGAAAACCGGCATCAAGAGCATCCTTGAAGGTCGTAAAAAAGAGAACATTCTCCTTCTTTGGTTTACGAGCCCTGCACGTAGCGATGCAGAATACCGAGGTAGTCTTTACTCCGGCGAAAAAGCTTCCAAGATAAGAGGGGTCTTTATGTACAAAAGCATGGTAGTAATCATCAATCGTTCTTTTATCGGAAATCTGCATATGGCATTCTCCCAAAAGTAGCTTAGAAACTGATGAATCAAAGCTACTACTGTCCTTTCAGGACTGCAACCGAAAAATTGACAAGTATGTGGAGAAGGGGGGAAAATATATAGTGTTCGGAATCCTGGTGGTTTTATGCCGTTTTCCCGGAAAATCCTTGGGGTTCCAGGATTGCTTGATCTATAGTAAAAGAAACTAATACTTTTACCAATATGGAGGCTAAAGTTGACGATAAAGGTTTTATATCACAGTATGACAGGCAATACCAGAAAAATTGCTGAAGCCATAGCCAAAACAGTGGGCACAGAAGCTGAAGAAGTCTCTTTGGATAAAGCGACTGAAGAGATCGACTTATTGTTCTTGGGAGATGGTGTTTATGGTTCAAAGGCAAGTAAAAAAATGCGGCTGTTTGTCGATCAGATGGATGCAAAGAAGATAAGAAATATTGCTATATTTGGAACATACGGCGGGCTGGTAGAAGTCATTGAAAAACGCGTTTCGGATTTGCACGATAGAGGATTCAACGTCGTATCCGATGCCTTGACAAGTAAAGGCAGAGCGTGGCTGGTGCTTAACAGACACCATCCAAATCAGGAAGAACTGGAAAACGCAAAACAATATGCGAAGCGTGTTTTAAAGGAAATCTACCACAGTCAATAGTGACAATTTAGTAGTGTTCGGAATTCTGGTGGTTTTATGCCGTCTTTCCCGGCTATAATTCCACACCCCTTCTACCTGGTTTGCAGCTACAATGCTCCCCACAAATAGGAGGTGACAATCGTGCAGGCCATGGAATCTGAACGAAATGAACTCCTATTTCATAACGTATAGGCAAAAGGGGCTATTTTATATGTGCATTGCATAAAAAGTCACCGTTATTTTGGGATTACGGACTTGACGAATTTTCCATGAGTCCCTCTATGATACCAAAGGCCAAATATAGTATCATCAACCACGGCTGAGGTATTCATGGTGCAAAACTATAAATTACTCTGTGTCGATCTTGATGGAACGTTGCTTACGGATTCAAAAGAGATCAGCCAGGAAACATTAGAGGCGATCCGCGCCGCAAAGGCGAAAGATGTCAAGGTTGCTATAGCCACAGGGAGGGCACTTTTTAGTGCCCTTTCGGTAGGAAGCAGCTTCAACAATGATGATGATCATATCATAGCTTCAAACGGAGCGATTATTAAGCATCTTGCGCTTGAGCCGTTGGTACGGGAAAATCCATTTTCCTATGATCAACTTGTTCGTATCATTGACACGGCATCCGAACAGGGGCTCTCGCCCGTCTTTTTTTCCACAGAACAGGCATATACCACCAGTACTTCGGATTTTCAGATGTACCTCGGTTTCGGTTCGGGAACAAATAACGTCTTTAACAAGCAAAGCATCTCGCTCATCCCCTCAACAAAGGATCTGAAGGAACTAATACGGCAGGAACACATAAAAATCCAGAAATGTAATATTCATACGTTGGGCGACGGACAAAAACGTTTTTTACATAATGCACTCAAACGAGAGGGAGAATTCGAAATGCTTTTCTCCACAAACCCGGCCCTGGAAATTACCGCAAAAGGGGTGACAAAGGGAAACGGAGTTGCCGTTCTTGCAGAAGCACTAGGCATCAGACAACAAGAGGTGATTGCAGTCGGTGATAGTGAAAACGACATTTCGATGCTTAGCTACGCAGGCCTGGGAATAGCAATGGAAAATGCCATCCCGGCTGTTAAGAATGTCGCTTCCTATATTACCGAAAGCAATAACAATAACGGTATTGCCCGTGTCATCAGGAAGTTTATTTTGTAATATCAAGGGATTATGATTATTTCTATTTACAGGCCAAGGAGATGAAGTATTCATTAATTACGTTTTTACAGTAGCGGTAAAGCATAAGAGAAAACAGAAATGCCACAGCAGCCATTCCCGCAAGTATCAGGATAGCGATCGTATAGGCAGCCGTATAAACATGTTCATCGTCTCCCAGCGAAAACGCCTCCGACTATCAGATTGCCGCCAAAACGCGACGTCTGTTCCACTACTTCGGGTTTGTTGCCCTCGAATGGCAAGGACAGGGGCAGCCTCGCAACCAGCTACTCCCCCCGATGACAAGTCCCTGTTTCAACCGCATGTTCACAACTACGATGAAGAATATTTTTCTTCATCCAGAGGCTGAGAAATTACTCGCAGCACCTTCAAAAACGCTAACAATATGCTGATGGATGGAATTTGCCTAAAAAAAGGGACTACCGTGGCAGCCCCCTCCCCTTGTATATTACCGCAAAAATTATTCGTTTTTATCCAGCATCATCTCGAGAATAAGTTTATCCGTCTCCTTCATCCCAACCGAGCCAAGCCGACCGATATTTTGGATGGTCTGTTCGACGTTCCCCGCAACAATGCCTTCAATCGAAGAAACGGAACGTCCTTTCATCGCAAGAAGTGCAGCCTGTCCGGCGGCATGAACGCTGCTTGCAACCTTCAGAGCGCAGCTGCTTTTGGCCCCGTCACAGATGATTCCTGCTACATTTCCAGCCATATTTTGTATAGCTCGTTCTACTTCGGGATAACCTCCTCCCAAAAGATATACAAAACCGCAGGCAGCACCGGTAGCGGCCAGGGTTGCTCCGCATAATGCAGAAAGCCGACCAAGACTGCTCTTCATATGGATTGTTGTAAGATGGCTCAGAGCCAAAGCTCGGTTTAAATGTTCCTGATCAAGTTCTAAATCTTTCGCCATCGAGACAATTGGCATAGTAGCCGTTATGCCTTGATTTCCACTGCCCGAATTACTCATGACAGGCAAAAGGCAACCTGCCATTCTGGCATCAATGGCTCCTGCCGTTCGTTTCACCGCACGATTTAGGATGTCATCGGCTAGTAAGCCATTCTTGATATCATCTTCCAATGAACGCCCTACTTCGAGACCATATGCATCCTGCAGGCCTTTTTCGGAAACAGCCGTATTCAGCCGTGCAGTTTCCATGAGAAAAGCTATTTTCTCGAGGGGAACATTCATGGCAAAATCCCAGATCTCTTTCTCGGTAAGCCCTTTATCAATGCCGTTAGCTGCTCCAACGCCGGATTCATTGTCATCCTGACGTCTATCGAGAATAACCATGCCATTGTGCCCCACATAGGCAATATTGGTATGCTCGTGCTGGATAATTACCGTTGAAGTATCCTGACCATTACTGACCCTCACTTCTATGTATAGGTTATAAGGACTTTGCCGCTGTTTGATTTTTACCGAACCACCAGCACATAACTCCTTTGCTCTGGTAAGAGCTTCTGCGGATATGCCACTGAGTACCTCTAGGCCTTTTTTATAATCACCAGCAACCGCTCCGACAGCCGCCGCAATCTCGAGTCCGTATAATCCAGTCCCAGGGATCCCCACGCTCATGCCATTCTTCAGGATATTTCTGCTTAGGTTTGCCTCGATCAGTTTCGGCGTCTTACCGAGCTGAGCCGCTGCACGGGCAGCCGCCAATGCAACAGCAATCGGCTCGGTACAGCCCAAAGCCGGTGCCACCTCTCTTCTTAACAATGCCGCATAGCTATTCCACACATGATGATCTTGTTTCATAGCTTACCTCATTCAGCGGCGATTACTTCGATTTCTACCTTGGCATCCTTAGGCAGACGCGCAACTTCGACACAGCTTCTGGCCGGAAAACTCCCGGAAAAGTATTCCGCATAAACTGCATTCATCTTCGAAAAATTATTCATATCGCTTAAGAAAACAGTTGTTTTAAAAACAGTCCCTAAATTCAAACCCCGTTGCTTTAAAATGGCCTTCACGTTTTCAAGAGACTGCCGAGTCTGTGCTTCAACGGTTTCCGGCATCTGCCCGGTTTTGGGGTCAATCGGTAACTGCCCTGAAGTATAGATACAGCCATCTACTTCAATGGCCTGCGAATAAGGTCCAATTGCCTTGGGGGCACCATCCGTCGTTATAATCTTTTTCATTGTTTTGCTCCGTTTTCCTTAGTTATTATCCACTATGATTAACCTGCAACCCCTGAAACAGCGGATTGGATTGCAACAGATCCTTCAACTCGTCGACTTCTTCTTCAATATTTTTTTCATCGGTTCTGAAGACATAATCGGCAGCCGTATAATACTTGTTCTTTGACTGCTTCCACATCAAACTAATGTCCTCTTCTATGGTTGTGCCTTTATTTACTCGCGGCCGGTCAGCTTGAGAAACTCTATGCACAAGCTCTTCGATAGAAGCCTCAAGCAAAATGAGTCTACCCGATTCCTTCAGCACATCCACATTCCAGTCATAACGGACGGTACCACCACCGAGGCATATAATGGAGTTATTTCTCTGCGAGAAAAATTTACAAATGTAATATTCCAACTCGCGAAACGCTAACCATCCTTCTTCTGCAACTAAACGGTGGAAAGAATAGCCTAAACGTTTGTTCATTTCCTGATCAAGATCGTAAAAGGGCATGGATAAGTCATCAGCCAAACGCTGTCCCAATGTTGTTTTTCCGGTGCCGATCATCCCGCAGAAGTAGACATTCACTCCTCTGCCTCCCTTACTCCTCAATTATCTCTAAACGGCAAAATTTACAGCCTTTGCCAATTGTTTCATGCAGCTTCATCTGTATACCGTCATGGCTGTCTGCCCTACCACGATCACCATCCATCGCAATATCGCAGAAAAGATCAATCTTGTCAGGTGAATACCCAAGTTTACTCCAACTTTCAACCAACGGACAGTAGTTCATCTTCTGGGTTGCTCTGGTTTTGGAGAAATCAATATCTGAGTCAAAAACAGCAGCCGATCCTTTCTCTTTGTGGCGAAGTACCCAATCTTTGGCATGAAAAGGCTCAGGATCATTTTTTGCCTTGAGCGTCCCGAATTTATGAATGGCTCTTCGTGAAGCCTCAATCACTTTTTCTTCCGGTAAAAGCTTTGTAAACTCATCATATAAAAATGCAAACCATGCTGCACGATCTTCGATGGCAGCTCTGATTTTCGTGAGCATTTCCTGTTTTGTGACAAATTCATCTTTTTTTTCCATTGTAAGCATATCTCCTTTTCTACTTCTTGTTCAAATTCATTATTGCTCCGGATGTTCTCGAAGTTGTATTTTTTCCAAGTCCCAGTAAATTTCGTCAACATTCTCCAAACAATGCTCGAATAATGCAAACAATTCACCATAATAAGCATGCCGTCTTTCATCTGGAGAGAATTCACACTGTGGTACGATCCAAGATTCGCTAAGCTTTTCGGGAAGAGCTTCCTTATCCACTCCTAAACGGCAAAGGAGTGCAATTCCAAGAGCAGTTGCCTCGATCTCTCGAGGCTGGGTAAGAGAAATTCCACAAACATCGGCTTTGATTTGGTTCCATAGATTTATACGGCTACCACCCCCTACTATATTTACTTTGCCAATATTGATTTTTGTCTTACGCAATGTCAAAAGCCATCGCAGGATGCGGTATGAACAGCTCTCGAACAAGGCACGTGTAAAATGAGCAGGCCCATGCGTAGGCGTCCAACCGAGGACCCCTCCACTCAGATAACTTTTCCAGTAAGGAGACCGCTCCCCGGTAAATCCAGGTAAAAGCAATAAACCTTCTGATCCAGCAGGAATTTTTTCTGCTTGCTCAATGAGGTTACTTACTTCCATCCCAAACAATGCAGACAACGGTCGCAAAGTCCCCCCGGCCAACCCGGAGGCACCTCCGACCGCGTATGTATCGACAATCATTCCAGTATTGATACTTAAAAGTGAATCACAGCCAGAAAGCGGTCTCGCTGTTAGCGCCATAAGAACATCGGTGGTACCGGATACCAAAACCGCGGTATTCGGCACCAATATTCCACCTCCGTACATAGCAGCTGTACCATCGGAAGTCCCACATATTACCGGTATTCCTTGCGGAAGCCCTGTTAAGACAGAAGCGCTCCGATTAACTTCTCCTATTATTGTTTGTGCGGGTACCGCATTGGGCAATGGGTATCTCTTTAATCCAGTCCATGCGACAAAAGCATCATCAACCTTACCGTTACGATAATCGCAAAGCATCGAATAATTCATATGCGAATAATCGGTAACAATTTCCCCGGTTAAACGTCGTATCAGTTCATCCTTCAGCCCGATTATCCGCCGTATTTTGCGAAATACACCATTATCATGTTTGGATGACCAACGGATTTGAGGAGCCAAAAGCTCGGGACTTATTCTTCGTCCAGTAACGGCATAGATGAAATCTTCCGAAAAAAACTTCGTCATTTCCAAGGCTTCTCGGTCTGCTCGGGTGTCCATCCAGATAAAAGCAGGCTTAATCGGCTGATCTTTACTATCAAGATATACGTATCCAAGTAAAGCGCCGATCCCCACTACGTCGATATCTTTAGAAGGTACGTTCCTCAGTAAACGCTTAACAAGAACACAAACCGTTTTCCAGGCTTCATCCGTATCAATCTCGGCATAAGGGCCCTTAATGCTCACTTTTACAGGAGCCCGTTCCTCTTTATTACAGTTTCCTCCCTCATCTATAAATACGGCCCGGCAATTTGAAGTTCCTAAATCAATTACTAGAAAGCCCATCCGGAAATTCCTTTATCGTCTTTGCTGCGCTACATCAACAATCGCTTTCAAAGCATACGTATCCATTTCTGCTGGTGAACTACATCCATTTGCCAGAAAGAAACGGGATTTTCCCCCCATCTCTATTCCTTCCAAAGTATGTTTCATCAGAAATTCAGGTGTTCGCCGAGTCATGATAGTATTGTCTATACCACCCATCACAGCACCGGACCATTTTCGTTTAACCTCTTGCAGAGAAGGATTTCCGACCTGGCGATCTTCCCAACTAAGGACAGCAACAGGAAAATCAAGGCATTCGTCAATGTCGATGTGTTTGCCATGTAGATGGGCCGTATTCATCGGCCCCATTTCTTTTACGGCAGCAAAGACTTTCATGGCAAAAGGTTTTTCAAATACAAGGAAATCCTGTTTCGATATTTTGTCTTCTCCTGAGAGGATAGACATAAAAATCCCATGGGTTCCTAACGCAAGGGTCCTCTTCGCATATTCGATTGTATTCTGTGTTACTATTTCGAGGGCATCAAGAACGGCCTGGGGTTCTTCTTTCATCAGCCTTGGTAGATATTCTCCTACCGGGCTTTTCTGCAACGATTGATACGGATCAAAAATTGTGTCGCAGACATAAGCCTCCCCTTTTAAACGATTGTTAATAATATCAATGGCCGTCAGCTGTTCATGCAAGGGCGTTGCATCAATTTCTATAGGCTTAAGTTGTTTTAGGTCTTCCACACTTTTTAATGCATCATATCCAACAGGCATTGGATAGAAATAATCATTCATAACTTTGAGCCAGTCAAAACCGTAATATTCATAAAATGAAAAAACAATATCAGCATATTTTTCTCCCGGTAGATACTGGGTTCCAAAATGGTACCAGCAAGAAATCGGATCACGGTCCGGCTTTTGGCCTGATAAAACAGCATCAATGCGCTCAGTTTTCGTCATCATTTTTTTCCCTTCTTCTTTCACGTAGGTCTAAAACCGATCATCTTTCATAAACAATGTTGCCACCAAGAATGGTCATAAGAACTTGTGTTGTTTTAATTTCATTCGAAGGAACGGAAAAAATGTTTTTATCCAGCATAACAATATCAGCATACTCTCCTGGTTTAATGCGTCCTTTCTCATTTTCTTCAAATGAGGCATAGGCACTTGCAACAGTATAGTTATCGACAGCACGATAGATATCGACTTTTTCATCCGAATAAAAACCATTATCAGGATAATTGCTTAGATCCTGCCGACTAACAGCACAATGCAGGTTAGCAAAAGGATCAAGATCTTCTACGGGGCAGTCCGTTCCGTATGAAACATGAACTCCTAAACGATCCATGGTATTAAAGGCATAGGAAGTTGACGCTAATTTCTTTCCGACCCTGTTTTCAACAATATGCATATCGTAATGAAGAAATATCGGTTGCACAAAAGCCAATACATTTAAATCACGAAATCGCTTCAGTAATCCTATGTCGGTAATTTGACAATGAACTACACCATGCCGTAAAGGATTGTTGCCATTTTTAATAACCTTTTCATAGCTATTCAACACTTCTTCAATTGCAGCATCACCGATTGCATGAGTTATGACCTGCATCTTATGTTTCGAAGCCTTAGCAACAATTGCATCCATTTCTTCCTGCGGCATAACTTGGAGTCCCTTTGTTTGAGGATCATCAAAGTACGGGGATCGCATAAATGCAGTTCGAGATCCTAAAGATCCATCAGCAAATATTTTCATAGGACCAAATTTTAAGTAAGAATTTCCATAATTTGTTACATAGCCTTGCTGAATACAATCTTTAAACGGGCCTTCATGGTCAATACTGCACTGCATACACACGCGTGTTGATAATTCACCGGATGTATAAAGATCGTTGAAAACCTTAAGCATTAATTGATAATTATCATTCAGAACATCTCTAGATTGAATGGAAGTAACACCCTTGGTCCTCGCATAATCCATAGCCATTTTTACGCTTTCGCGCATATCTGCATACGAAACATGAGGAATAATTTTTTTGATGCACTGTATGGCATTTTCACCGAAAACGCCATTTGGCTCACCGTCGTGATCAAAACCAATAGAACCGCCTTCCGGCTGATGCGTATTTCTGTTGATTCCGGCCATCTTAAGTGCTAATGAATTACAAGAAACGAGATGTCCACAAACGCGATCTAAAATGATTGCATGTTTCTTTGATATCTTATCGATATCAAATTTCGTCAAGACTCGTTTTTTATCAGTAAAATAATCCTGGTTCCAACCGACACCACGCAACACAGTGCCAGGAGCAGGTCTATTTTTCTCAATAAACTCCTGACCGCGAGCTATAATCTCGTCGATAGATGTTGCACCGGAAACCTTAATCATCTTCATCTTTGATCCAAGATCATAGAGGTGCATATGAGAATCATTAAAGCCCGGTATCACGGTATTCCCTTGTGCATCAATTTTTTTTGCGTCGGAAGGAATGGCATCACGTAAATCTTCTAAACTTCCAACAAGAGAAATTTTTCCATCTTCGATCAATAAGGTGTCAGCAAAAACTCCACGATCAACGTAGATGCGTGCATTATATATTGCAATATTCATTACAACCTCCAAGATTGTAAGACATCAATTTTAAAATACGATTTACGATAATTATGCGTTATGTTCCATTCCTTTCTGGTTTCTGGCTTTAAAATAGCGATAAAAAAGATATCCAACAGCCGGGACAACCAAGCCGACCAAAGAAGTAGTGGGATCATTAATCAATGTATTAATAATCAATCCAACCATAACCAAAATGGTAATAACGACAGTCGTTAAACCACCCCAAACTTTGTACGGGCGTTCAATATTTGGAAGTTTCTTTCGAAAGACAATAACAGCACCTATTGTCAACGCCTTGAAAGTCATGCTGGAAAAAATAACTAAAGAAGTTAGTTGATTTAAATCTCTTAACAACACCAGCAGGCTCGAAATAATCATCTGCACAATAATTGCTGTTGAGGGGGTTTTGTATTTCGGATGGAGTTTTTTAAACGACTTAAAAAAAAGGTTATCATGTGCCATTGCATAATACTCACGTGGGAAAGACATAATACAACCATTCAATGATCCAATCATAGAAATAACCATCGTTACTGCAACAATTATTCCACCGATACTTCCCAATACTACTTTTGCAACTTTTGTTCCAAGATATAAATCACCGTTGTTTATCATGTTATTAATCTGATCAGCAGGTAATACTCTGTAGATTGCAAAATTGAATAGCACATACAAAACAGTAACCGAGCTAATTGCAATAATTATTGAGAGCGGCAAATTCTTCTTTGGATTTTTAATTTCTTCAGCAACTGCATTGAGGTTGGTCCATCCGTCATAGGCCCATAGTGTAGCAATAGTTGCAAAGGCAATCATCCCAAGTATTCTTGACAGTCCAGGATCAGAGACGGGAATCAGACTTAGGTTAAGTGGCTGTTTCCCCATAAAAAGACCTAATACAAGAATCAGAACAAGTGGTATTGTTTTTGCAATCATAAAAATATTCTGAATAACTGACCCTTGTTTAACTCCTCTATAATTAACTCCTGACAAAATAATTATCGTTAAAATTGCAACAAATTTTATTGTAATAGTCCCCATTGGAATAAGGACGGCTAAAGCAGTAGAAAAAGCAAGAGCAATTGCAGCATTAGAGCCAGCGCCACTAATTAGCCAACTAGTAAATTCGTTCATAAATCCAACGGCTGGTGAATATGCTCTGCTGAGGTATACATACATACCTCCTGCCTTTGGCATCATTGCTCCCAACTCTGCAAAACAGAGCCCACCCAGCAAAGATATAACGCCACCAATAATCCATGCCAAAAGGGAAAGCCCCATGCTCATACCACTTCGTTGAAGGGCATATGCACCTATATAAAAAATACCCGAACCAATCATTATTCCACCAATAATGCTCACTCCGCCAAAAACACCTATTTCCTTTTTGAATTCTGATTTTTCAGCGAGCAACTGTTGAACTTCATGTTCCTTCTTATTGTTCATCGTTCCCTCCTTTACTATTAGATCAGAATGAAAACCGAAAAATCTATGCACAAACAATTAGGTCTGAACATTTTTTTACTATAGAGAACCTCCTTATTTTAGTTGAGAGTATCTATTAAATACTTTTTAGGATCCAAATTTTTTATGTAATCAGATTTTTGATATCCTGTTCAAATGACAAAATATCATTTCGGAGATTTTCTACCGCGGAATCTAAATCTCCTTTTTCTAAAGCCTTTACGAGTCCTGAATGAAAGGTAGATACTGGAAGTTCCATACTATATTCACGGATCATTGTTTGAGTCACACCACGACGAACCAATTGCATTGTCTCTTTCAACATTCGAGCCATTAAAAGATTTCCTGACAATTCATTTAACCTAAGATGGAATTTATCATTAAGCTGCATTTTACGATCCAACGTCTCACCAGCATCCTGGGAAGCCCGAACTTTATCCGATTCAATAGCCACTTCTTTCAACTCCCGAATGTTTTCCTTGGTAAGGCGAGGAAAAGCAAGTTTTAATCCTTCAAGTTCTATAATAAGCCGCATATATAAAGCGTCTCGCATATCTTTTTCAGAAATTCTCACTACCTGATATCCCGCCCGAGGAATATTCTTAAGAATATTCTCCTGGCAGAGTTCAATTAGAGCCTCACGCACAGGGGCTCTGCTAACATTGAACATCTTTGTAAGCTGACTTTCGACTATAAGCGAATCTGCTTCAAAATCATTTTGAAGAATCATAGTCAGAATTTTTCGATACACTTGTGATTTTAATGTCTCTTTCTTTGTTGCCATTAACACTCTCGCTCCATTATTGTATGATTTGTTGTATATCTTTAGTATTACTACTGATCATATCAGCAGTATACAGGCACATCTCTGATTCTGTCAAATTTTTTCTTTCCACTTTTTATAGCTTCACCGTTAATTGGATTTCAAATAGTATAGAAATTTTACACTCCCAATTTTGCCTACATTGACAGCTCAAAGTATTTCTCTTAACATCAGAAAGACATGAAAAATATAAATGCGCTATCTGATGCCTACTTTTCATATGCTGTTGATTTAAGAAGAGAATTACACCAAAACCCAGAACCAAGCCTTCTTGAAGAACGTACTTCCCGTAGAGTTGTCGAAGAATTAAATAAAATAGGTTTAGAGGCAAAAAAAATAGCAGGTACAGCTGTTATAGCCGAAATTGAAGGAAACACAAGCGGAAAAACTGTTGCCCTACGTGCTGATATGGATGCTCTTGAATTAGTTGAAGAAACAGAACTGCCGTATAAGTCAAAAGCGGTCGGTTTAATGCATGCCTGTGGCCATGATGCACATACCGCCAGCCTCTTGACGGCTGCCAAAATACTCTCTGAATTAAAAACATCATTTCCGGGAAAGATAAAATTAATTTTTCAGCCAGGTGAGGAAATTGCTTTAGGTGCAAAAAAAATTATATCAACAGGGGTACTTTCCGACGTTGATGCTATTTTTGGTATCCATATCTGGAATGAAGTTCCGTCAGGTAGAATTGCGATTGATGCTGGTGCTCGGATGGCCGCAGTTAGCAAGTTCACAATTGATGTCATTGGCCAAGGAGGTCATGGATCAATGCCGCATCAAGGAATTGATGCCATCGCTGCAGCTTCAGCCATTGTTCTTAATTTGCAAAGTATCGTCAGCCGTGAAATAGACCCAATGGAAGCGGCTGTCCTTACCGTCGGGGTTCTTAACTCAGGTACTACTTATAATATCTTAGCTGGAAAAGCTCATTTGGAAGGTACTACACGATGTTTTAATCAAGACGTAAATGAGCAGCTTCCTTTAATGATAAAGCGAGTGGCTTCGGATACCGCAAAAGCCTATCGGGCAGAAATCAAAACCGATTATCAGAATTTGACCTTAGTTGTAAAGAATGATCAATATCTAACACTATTGGGGAAACATGCTGTACAAGAATTATTTGGTCCTTCCGTACTCTTCAACCTGAAGCCAACGACTGGCGGAGAAGATTTTTCTTTCTATGCAAAAGAAGCTCCTTCACTTTTTGCCTTCGTCGGAGGCAGAAATGAAATGAAATTGCCCTATTACCCTCACCATCATCCCAAATTCGATATTGACGAGGATGCCATCAAGCAGGCAACTGCCCTTTATGCAAAGTTTGCCATTGACTTCTTAAACGATACAGAAACCTGAGACACGTTTCTTATTGACTTCGATCAAGCTTGCTTCTGCAGAACTCTCAAAAGGTGCACCTGTATTGTCAGAGAGATGTCGCTGATTTCATCCAAAACGAAAGCTACACAGTTAACAGCGACAAAAGGCGTATCCCAGCGTGGAAAAAGATGATGGATAGCTCCGGTAAAAAGCTTCTTTCCTGTACCACTTGCTCCTTCGATGAGGACAGTACTGCCGCTTTCGGTCAGAAGCGGTAAGATATCAAAATGCCGAGTCATAGCAGGGCTCCCTCCAAAGATAAAGAAAGCGGTTGTCGTCGGAGGCGAATTGATTGGTATCGAAACCTGTGTAGCACTTGAATTGGTTGACATTAAGACTACGGTCGTGGAAATGCTCCCACAGATTCTTATACTCCTCGATTGGCAGCTGGCTAAATGCTGGAAACCATGAAAAAAATCCATACAGTTGTGACGTTCATCACAGACAATGCTGTGGCAGCCTTTTTAGGTGCTGACGGAGATACAGGCAAGCTTCTCGGATTCGAATGGCTCCCCTTCTCGCCGGCCATCGACAACATTGTTGCCTGTGCCGAGGTGTTACAGGATAAGATGAGGGGCCTTATGGATGGGATCTCATGTGTCGAGGTCAAGGAAAAACTTGATCGGGGAGAAAAGCCCTTCATCATCGATGCACGAAGCCCAGAAGAGTGGGAATCGATGCGGATAGGCATCGGCGAACACCTCATACCTGTAGGTACCGTTCGTCACCGCCTTAACGAACTCCCCGAAGATAAAAGTACTGAAATCATCACCTACTGTAAAATTTCTCTCAGGGAGTATGAAGCGGCAAGAACCCTCATCGCCAATAGATATACGAATGTAAAAGTCATGGAAGGCGGCATCATGGCCTGGCCATATCACCGGGAAAAATAACCTCGCCTGCCGGCAGCAACGTTGGCTGCTGCCGGTGATTTTCATCCCCATACTACGTCATGGAAACCGAAGAGTTCCAGATAGAAGCGAAGGAAGCACCTCCGACATAGCTATGTTGACTGACTGAAAACTCTGCCACTCAGCTTTTGTTCCCGGCCGCAACCTCTTTAATATACTCAGGAGTAAGAGGTATTCTGTCCAGCTTAACCCCACCCAGGGCATGGGAGACGGCATTGACCACCGCCCCTGCTATGCCGTCGGTGGCACATTCGCCTATGCTTTTTGCTCCGAAGGGGCCAGCCTCTTCCGGATCTTCTACCGTTTCGACATGAATTTTCGGCATTTCCGAGGCCCTGAACATGTGGTATTTCTTGAAGGTTGGATTGGAAACCTTTCCGGATTCGGAATCGATCAACATCTCCTCGGAGAGGGCGTAGCCGAGTCCCATATGCATGCCACCGTGGACCTGCCCTTCATACGTGGCCGGGTTGATCACCTTTCCCGAATTGTGAACCGACAAAAGATCGATCACCTTTACCTCTCCGCTCTGTCTATTCACTTCGACCTCGCAGAAGACTGCCACGTAGCTGTCGATAGAATCGAGAGACTCAAAGGTCTCGGTGGCGATGAGTTCACGCTGAGGATTTCCCGCGCTTCCATCCTGGGCCGAGCCGACCACGTCCTCAAAGCTTACCCGTGTATCAGGCTCCTCCCGGTCCACAACAAAGCACTCCTCGAGTTCAAGGCGATCTTTCGGAACCTTAAGCATCGAAGCGGCCTCTTTGATGAGTTGTCCCCGGAGATTTCGAGCAGCCATGATGGTGGCGTTTCCGCCGATATAAGTGGTTCGGCTTGCCTGAGCGCCGAGATCGAGGGGGGTGACATCGGTATCCGCTTCTATGATTTCGATCTCACCGGGAGGAATGGTAAGAATCTCGGCCGCAATCTGGCTAAGGACCGTTTTGGCACCGGTACCTAGGTCGTGGGTACCGGTCAGAAGGGTTGCCGTACCGTCGTTATTCATTCGCAGGGTAATGGTGGTGATATCCTGATAGACTGGATACCAGCCGTTGCCGTGAACGGCAACATCCATACCGATGCCGTGAACGATGGCCTGTGCCCCGTCGTTACCATCTTCGGCCCTGGCCCGCCGCCGTTTCCAGTCGAAAAGCTCCACACCGCGGTCGATGCAGTCGACGATACGGGCATTGTGCATATCGTTGCCCATACAGTTTTTATGGTGCGGCTTTACGACGTTCATCCGCCTGAATTCGGCAGGATCGTAGCCGAGGGCTCGGGCGATGTTTTCGGTGTGGGTCTCCCGGGTCACCATGATCTGCGGACAACCGTAACCGCGCATGGCACCGGCCAGGGGGGTATTGGTGTAGTAGCTTGCACCGGAATAGAACATCTTTTGTGCACCGTAGAGAATAAAGGTCTTACCCGACTGGGCCCCTACGGTGTTGGGACCGCTGCCGGCATAGGCACCGGTATTCAGCGCGCTTTCCACATGCTGGGCAACGATCGTGCCGTTTTTGTCTACGCCGGTACGAATTCTCAGAATTCCTTCGTGCCGGGTCCGGCTTGCCATGAAGTTTTCCTGCCGGGTGAGACGGATCTTGACCGGGCGCAGGGTTTTCATGGAGAGCAATGCAACAACGGGTTCGTGCATCACCTCGAGTTTTCCGCCGAAAGCGCCGCCGCAGACGGTTTTGATGACCCTGACGCGGCTCTGTTTCATGCCGAGGCTGGTGGCAATAACATCCCGAAAACAGAACACATTCTGGCCGCTGGTCCAGATCGTCAACTTTCCGTCCCGGGTGTAATGGGCGATGTGGGTAACAGGCTCCATATAGCCGTGATGGACCCTGCTGGTATGAAAGGTATCATCAAAGCTGTATTCCGCCTCTTCGACGGCACGGAGGACCTCATCTTCATCGTGGCTGCCGTAGGCAACCCTGCCCCCACAAATATTGCTTCCATCCACACCATAGGGATTGGCCTGCACAGCATCCGGCTGGATGGCATCCTCCAGGCGTATCACCGACGGAAGGATTTCATACTCCACATCAATCAGCTTGATTGCCTGGGCCGCGATGAACTCATCATCGGCAGCCACTGCGGCAACCCGGTCCCCGACAAAACGGACCGTATCGTCGAAGATATACTCGGTCTTCGGCATGTCGAAGGGACTTGTATCCATGTAAAAGCGCATGGCACTATTGAAAATAATCCTGGGAGCATCCTTCCAGGTCACCACCGCCCGCACCCCGTCAAGGGCCTCGGCTTTGCTGGTATCGATGGAAACGATCCTCGCATGGGCGTGCGGAGAAAAGAGGATCTTCGCATGAAGCATTCCCGGCATTCGCAAATCGTCGATGTAACGAATCTCTCCGGCAGCCTTCATTTCGGCCTCCCGGTTGGGAAGGGGCTGACCCACATAGCGGAAACCTCGTTCGGCGATCTCCTTCTCAAAAATCTTCATCTCCCGATAACGTTCAGCCATGGTTCTGCTCCTTCATTCGCTCGGCGGCGAGGGCCACGGCCTTCACGATGTTGACATAGCCGGTACAACGACAGAGATTGCCGTCCAGCGCTTTGCGAATTTCCTCTTCCGACGGATCAGGATTCTCCCTAAGAAGGGCCGTTGCCGAGATGATCATTCCCGGGGTGCAGAAACCGCACTGAATGGCCCCGGCATCGACAAAGGCCTGCTGCAGGATATTCAGCTGGCCGTTTTCCTGCAGGCCTTCGATGGTTACCACACACTTTCCGTCAAGATTCTTTGCAGGTATGACACAGCTGTTGACGGCCTTACCGTCGACAAGTACCTTACAGGCTCCGCAGTCGTTGGTCCCGCAACCGTATTTGGTACCGGTGAGACCGAGGACCTCTCGCACAAGGTAAAGCAGGGTCCACTTGCGTCTGACCTGCAAGCTCATGGGAGTTCCGTTAATCGTTACGTTTACCGAAAATTCTTCTTCAGCCATGTATACCTCGTGAAAAAAAAGGCCGGCCGACAGGGCCGGCCCTCGGTCGATACTACTCGCCTGTTAGATCATGGTGGCGGCCATAATCGCCTTCATGATGTGAAGACGATTTTCGGCCTCGTCGAATACTACGGAATGGGGTCCGTCCACCACTTCGCTGGTCACTTCGATGTCCCGGTCGTAGGGCATGCAGTGCATATAAATCGAATCCCTGGATGCCATGTTCATCCGCCGCTGGTCTACGACCCAACCGGGGTTCTTGTCGATAAGAGCCAGGCCTTCCTTCTCGTCTTCGGTGTAGACGATGGGGCCCCATCCCTTTGCGTAGATGATGTCCGCACCTTCGGCAGCAGCATCCATGCTGTCCACAACCTCGAACTTGGTACCGGCAGCCTCTGCATTGGCCTTCGCGGTCTCCATGATTTCGGGTTTCAGCTTGAACTCAGGGGGATGGGCCAGGGTTACATCGAGGCCGAAACGGGGCATAGCGAGAACCAGAGACTGGGCCATGGAAAGGGGCCTGATGTAATTGGGTGCACTGGTCCAGCTGACGCAGATTCTACGCCCCCGTAGTTCGTTGTTGAACTTCTCCTTGATGGTCATGATGTCCGCAAGAACCTGGGTGGGATGGTAATCTTCACACTGCATGTTCACCACGGGAATCTTGGACCATTTGGCGATCTCCCGCATGTAGGCGTTTCCGGTACCGAATGTCTTGCGAATACCGAGCCCCTCACCATAGCGCTCAAGGACCTTAACGGTGTCCTTTGCGGTCTCTCCATGGTCGATCTGGGTCGCTTTTGGGGTAAGAAAGTGAGCATGTCCGCCAAGCTGGTGAATACCGGCTTCAAAGGCGTTCCTTGTTCTGGTCGATTCTTCAAAAAAAAGCATGAAGAAGGTCTTGGCCAGAAGCAGGGTGTTATGAGGGATGCCGAGCTGCCGCTCCTGTTTGAGCCGGGAAGCAACGGCGAGAAGCTGCTCCAATTCGGGGAGCGTCCAGTCCTGAGTCGAAATCAGATGTTTTCCTTTTAGATTGTTGTACATACACACATCTCCTTAAAATCTAAATATGCTTTGAAGCCGCTACGCCTCGCATTTTACCGTGTTTAATGACGCCTTTTGGCGGCAAGCATGTTTCTTGCAGCCAGCCTGATTGCATCGACAATCTGTTTGTAACCGGTACATCGACAGAGATTTCCGCTGATGGCCTGCTTGATCTCCTCGTCGCTCGGTTCCAGGGTCGTATTCAGCAATTCCAGGGAACTCATGATCATACCGGGGGTACAAAAACCGCACTGGATTGCTCCGGCATCGATGAAGGCCTTTTGAAGGGGATGGAGTTCCCCATCGCTTCCGTTCACCCCTTCGATGGTAAGGATATCCGCCCCCCTCGCCTGTCCCGCAAGTACCATACAGGAGTTGACCTTCTTTCCATTCATCAGGACGGTGCAGGCCCCGCATTCACCAATACCGCAGCCCTCTTTCGTCCCTGTCAATCCAAGCTGATCCCGCAACACATCCAGCAGTCTGGCGCTTGGCGCACAATTCACATGGTATTCTTTTCCGTTCACCCGGAAGTCCACAGCAATATCTTCCACTTCTATTCCTCCAGAGCCAGAGCACGGGCTATATTCCGGCTGACAAGTTTTTCCACCACAGGCTTTTTATAGTCGGTAGACCAACGAATACCGCCCTTTTCAATCATATAGGCCGCAGCCGCCAGCCCCGCCTCTTTCAAGAGCCCTTCATCTCCCCTCTTGCCTATCAGCATCTGTTCCACCGTCGGAAAACGGCTGGTTGTAGGAAGGGCGGAACCGATGGCAAGTCGCATCTCCTGTATCATGCCGGAAGCATCCTGCAAGGCAACAACGGCAAAGTTAAGCCTGCTTTTTGCAACGGCCTTTCGGCGAATCAATTTCTCAAAACTTGCCCCGTATCCATCCACAATGGAGGGGAAACGGATCTCCGTCACCAGCTCACCGGGATGTACATCGCTTTTCTTTGGGCCCGGGAAAAAATCGACAATGGGAACCTCCCGCCGTCCGGCCACGGACTCAAGAACGACGCATGCATCAAGAACCATGAGAGCAGGAACCGTATCCGCACATTGGGCAGCCGTTACGATGTTGCCGCCGATGGTGCCACGATTCCTGATCTGGGGAGATCCCACAGAGGCACTGGCATCCTGAAGAATCAATGACTCATGAAGGACCAGCTCGCTGGCGGCAATCTGTGCATGGGTGGTGCCCGCACCGATTCGCAGCCATGTGCCCTCTTTTTTAATATAGGAAAGCTCCGGAATCCTACTGATGTCGATCAGGGCATGGGCCCCTCCGGGAAGCCTTCCCTCCCGAATTCCGATCATAAGGTCGGTGCCACCTGCAACCGGGCGGGCCTTTGAACCATATTTGTCCAAAAGAGAAAGAACTTCATTCTTATTTTTCGCCGCTAAAAATTCCATATCAACCATGTTCAGCTCCCCTCATTTGGTCAGATTTCTACCGATCAGCACCCGCTCAAGATTGAGGGGAAGCTCCCGAATTCGCCGGCCCGTTGCAAACATGAGGGCGTTGGCTATGCTCGGGGCGGCAAGTTCGATTCCGATTTCACCGACGCCCTTAGCCCCGAAGGGGCCGATATTGTCATCGGTCTCGTACAGTTTCAGATCAAAAACAGGAAGGTCGGCCGCCGTAGGAATCATATAATCGTCAAAGTTGCGGGAAAGCAGCACACCATCTTTGCTTTCCATATCTTCCATGATGGCATAGCCGATTCCCTGCATAAAGCCGCCGATCAGCTGCCCTTCTACCTGCTGGGGATTGATGGCCCGCCCCAGTTCGTAACTGAGGGCAACATGATCGACGCTTATCCGGCCGGTATCGGTGTCCACCGAGATATCGCTCACGGCCACACCGTAGATGTAACTGGGATAGGCGTTTCCCCGCCCGGTGGCATGATCGAGGTGTTCAGGGCCCGGCGTATGCCAGCCCTGGGCACTAAGCGTTACACCCAGGCCCTGAAGACAGCGAAGTACAAGGTCGTCAAAGCCGATCTCAAGTTCCTTTCGCTCTTTGTGACTCACCACCTCATGCTCGATCTCAAGATCTGCTGGATCAACCCCCCAGTCCTCTGCAGCTACCTTGAGCATTCGGTCTTTGAGCTTCTGGGCAGCCAGCATAACCGCTTTGCCCCCGGCCAGGGTGCCTCTGCTGGCAACGGTAGGCCCTCCATCCATGGTGACGCTGGTGTCGCTGGTGGAGAAGGTCATGCGATCGAGTCCGACGCCAAGCACCTCTGCGGCGATCTGGGCATGAACGGTTCGCATTCCCTGCCCCATCTCGATCAGATCGCTCTGGATGTTGATGCTGCCGTCTTTATCTATGGTGATGGTTGCACCGGCACAGTCGATTCCCTCGCCTCCAAGCCCAGTGCCCCGAAAGGTGATGGACATGCCGATTCCCCTCTTGATCACCTTCGACTCTTTGTTAAAGGCAGCAAAACGCTTTCGCTTTTCATCCCAGTCGGCACGGGTACAGGTATCCCGTATCATCTCGGCAAGGGGTACCTCAATCTCGCCGGGCTTGAGAATCTGCCCCGTGGCGATCTCATCCCCCGCCTTCAGACAGTTCTTCAGCCTGAAATCCCGGGGGTCCATCTTCAGGTATTCGGCGATCTCGTCCATCAGCGACTCATTGGCAAATACGATCTGAGGAGCGGAAAAGCCACGATAGGCCCCGCCGTAGATGGTATTGCTATAAATTCCGTAGACATCGGTTTTAACATTGGGCGAGTAATAGGCACCGGCGGCATGAACCGAACCTCGCCAGTTGGCGAACATCGCCTTGTTGTTGTAGGCCCCCCCCTGGGTATAGATGGCATCTTCGACGGCGGTGATACTTCCGTCGGCCTTGACCCCAACCTTATAGTTGCAAAGGTACGCGTGTCGCTTGCAGCTTTCGGCAAAACACTCTTCGCGGGTCAGCACCATCTTAACGGGGCGCCCTGTCTTCAGGGCAAGAACCGAACATCTGGCAGCCATGGACATGACGGATTCGTCCTTCCCGCCGAAGCTACCGCCGATGGTTCCCTGAATCACTCGAACCTGGCTCAATTTAAGACCGAGGACCTTTGCCACGTTCTCCCTGATAGAATAGGGATTCTGGATCGATCCGTGAATTTCCACACCGATACGGTAAGGATCAGGAAGGGCGATAATGACCTCGGGCTCAATATAGGCCTGATCGGCGAACTGGGTACGGTAACTTTGTTCAAAGACATGATCGGCCTCGGCAAAGCCCTTTTGAACATCCCCCATATACATGGGATAATGGCTGCTTTCGATAACATTATCCGGAAGATCATCATGGACCTTCAGGTTTGCCTCGATTCCCGCATCCACGCTCCAGACGCCGGGCAGCGTTTCGTATTCCACCTCGACCAGGGCCGCAGCTTGGCTTGCCACATCCTTGGTTTCCGCAGCCACAACAGCAACGCCGTCACCTATGTACTTCACCTCATGATCGGCAAGAACAGGAAAACGACCGAACATAACATTGGTGGCAGGAACATCACGGGCGGTAATAACCGCAGCAACACCGGGAAGCGCCTCAGCCTTCGAGGTATCGATCTTTATGATCTTTGCATGGGGATATGCCGCATAGACGGTCTTTGCATAGAGCTGATGCCCAAAGTTGACATCACCGACATATTTGACACGCCCTGTCACCTTCTCAAAAGCATCCAGTCTGTTGACTGGTTTATTTACTACCTGATACTTCACCCTTCATCCCCTCCTGTAGAGCTCCGGAAGTCCTGCGGCAAGGAACTGGCCGCTTCCGGCTTTTCCATGATAGATACCGTCGGAGACAATCAGTGTTCCCCGAAATATGGTGGCTTCGACCATCCCCTTTACCTTCCAGCCGTTGTAGGGAGTATAGCCGGCTGCGGTATGCTGACGCTCATCGGTAAGAACCACCTCTTTTTCCGGATCGAAAATAACAAGATCGGCATCGCTGCCTTCGGCAATCAAGCCCTTGCGAGGGTACAGCCCAAAGGCCTTTGCCGGCATCTCGGAAAGGAGGGAGACCATGCGCTCCAGGGAAATACGCCCCTTGCCTACTCCTTCCGTGTGAACCAGGGGCAGAAGTTCCTCGCTGCCGGGAATACCGGGAAGAATGGTGAGAACCGAATCGGAGGCCATTTTCTGTTCCCTGGTGAAGGAGCAGTGGTCCGTGGCAATGATATCGATGTTCCCCGCCTCAAGGCCCTTCCAAAGGGCTGCATTATCCTCCGGCCGCCTTAATGGCGGCGTCATGATATACTTCTGAGCTTCCGGCCTGGAAAGGAGATCGTTGTCAAGGAGAAGATAATGGGGGGTTGTCTCTATCATCATCCGAACCCCCTTCCCTTTCAACTCACATACGGCATCGTAGCCCCGGCTTGAGGAGAGGTGCACGATATAGATCGGCATGGAAACCGAATGTGCAAGTTCCCCTATCTTCTTTATCGCACGGTATTCCGACTCCGAGGGACGAAGCACGGGATGCATGGAGGGAGGTAGAGGGCGGCCCTCGTATTCCGCCTCCAACTCCTCTATCATGTCGTCGTCTTCTGCGTGCACGCTCACCATCATCTGAAGGTCTCGGCACGCTTCGAAAAGCCGTCTGAGACCGCTTTCATCAATCAGATACCCTTCCCGTTTATAGGTCGTAAAGATCTTGACAGTGGTAACACCCAGCGCCTTGAGGTGCTGTAACTCTTTTTCGATTCCGTCATGCACGGTATAGACAGATTGATGGAGGGCAAAGTCACAGGCCATTCCCTCCCTCATCGCCGCTATTCGTTCGCTGCTGGACTCTTGTAAACGCTTCCCCGCTTCCTGATCTGCAAAATCAATTACCGTGGTCACCCCGCCGAAGGCTGCGGCACGGCTGCCTTCGAAAAAGCTATCCGCCGTTACGGTTCCGCGGCTTTCCAGATGGTAATGGGTGTGGGCATCGATAATACCGGGAAAGATAAGCTTACCGGAAGCATCGATGCATGTGGCACCGGCGGCCTCCTCGCTGCCAGCAAGATCTCCGATTGCGGCAATCTTCTCTCCATCGATCAAAAGATCGGCCCTGGTTTTCCCGAGGGGCGAGACGATCGTTCCACCACAAATTAAGCTTTTCATCCTGTCACCTCACTTCTTGAAAGGGCACCTGTGGGACATGCAGTTACACACAGGCCGCAATAGCGGCACATCGACCGATCAAGATTCATCTGTCTGCCCACCATACTTCGGGCCTCATAGGGGCAGACCGTAACACAGCGTCCACATTCGGTGCAGATATCCGGGTTATAGGAAAATGAGAATTTCGTGCTGTTCTCTCCCGACCGCAGATAGGGTTGGGAATAGCCCGATATCTCGGACAAAGAAGAGAAGCCAAGCTTCTCCGCCAGGGAAATAATCTTCTTGTTTAGTGTTCCCAGGGCCTTGGTACCACGAATAATCGGGTAGCTGCAGACCCCAACGGCGCTGGCGCCTGCCATCATCATCTCCACCGCATCTTCGGCGTTCATCACCCCGCCGAGCCCAATGATGGGCTTATCGGTTTTCGCGGCAATCTCGGCGACATAACTCAGTGCAATAGGTTTTATGGCGGCCCCGCTCAGCCAGCCTTCCCCGTGGGCTCCACCAAGCATCGGGCGCCCGGTTTTGATGTCGATACGCAAGACAGGCCCCAAGGAATCCATGGCCGTTATGCCGTCGACCCCAAGCCTGAGCGTATCGATGGCAGCTGAAACGGCATCGGGCCAGTTTGGGCTGATTTTTACAAAAACAGGTTTATCGGTCAGGCGCTTCGCCCGCACAACCATCTCTCGAATGGTCTCTTCACGATAGCTGACAAGCTCGATCATATCGGCGCCGGCCCGATCGACATCACAGATCCAGTGGTCCACCGCTTCGGGGGTATACCCGATACTGCCGATCACCACGACCCCTGCGGCCTTTGCCCGAGGAATCTCTTGATCAATCCACTGACGGGCAGGAAAATCGGACCATTTTTCAGCATTTACAAGGCTTTTTGCATCAGATAACGCAATATGAGGAAAAGGATTATCAGCCGCCTGATCACGAATGGTTTTAGTCACGACGGCCCCGGCCCCGTGATTGAAAGCACGAATCATACCCTCGGCGCCGTAGCTAATGGGCCCCGATCCTACAATAAGCGGACTCTTTAATCTGATACCGCACAAGTCAATGGAAAGATCCATGGGTGTTCCCCCTTCCTGGTAAGGATTGCTTCCGCTTGTCGATGCTTTTCACTTCCGTGGGCAAGCGAAAACAGTGGCAAACGGAACGGCTAAGGTATAACCAAAGGAGTCCGTTCCGGAAGGCTTCGGAGCACTTTCTATCTTTAATGAACACTAAGAAAGCACCTGTTGTCAAGGGTTTGAAACCGTTTTTATGCGAAACTCGTAGTTTTTTACCGATCAATGATCCGGTACAAATCATCGATCACCGAAACGATCTTTTTATAGCGCGGATACGCACGAGTGTAATATGTTACCGCTTCCGGATCAGACTCGATTATCCGGCGTTTGGAAAACCACGACCCGACCAATGCATCAAGGGAGGGTGAAAATCCGAGGCTCCAGGCCGCAAGCAAGGCCATGCCTCCGCTTGCACCGCCGTCGGGGGTGAGCACAAGTTCCCGGCCCAAGACCGAGGCGATGATGGATGCAAATATCGCACTTCGGGCACCGCCGCCGGCAAGCAATATCCGGCCGACCTCCCCTTCGATCGGCTCATACCCCTCCCTCAGGCGGTAGGCGACCCCCTCCAGAAAGGCCCGAAACAAGATATCTGGTCCATGGGAGGTCTCAAGGCCTACAATGCTTTCCCGGTCACGGAGGCCCTCTTCGTCGGTCCCCCGCTGCTTGAGATGCGGTATCACAAAGACTCCGTCAGATCCGGGCGGGACCTCGGAGGCGGCGGCATCGAGTTCCCGCCACCCCTCTTTTCCCAGAAGCGTACGGTAATGCTCCATGGACTCACCACAGGAAAAAATCCTGCCGCAAAAGCTGGCACGACCCGCTCCATAGTGAGGCCCTGCGGCAATAGTTTGCAAAGGCGCCTGGACCAGGATTCTGGTGGCACTGGTGCCGAGGTAGATCATAAGATCTCCGGGAGAGACGGCTCCCTCACCTACTAATGATGCAAAGCTATCCCCACTTCCGGCGATAACGGAGCTCTCTTGTGTAACCGAAAGGAGTTCTGCAGCCTCGGGACTAAGTTCCCCTACCCGTGCCGTAACAGGGACAGGTTTCGGAAGGATAAGAGGATCGATACCCACACGGCTACACGCATCCTCATCCCAGCTGTGGGAAGAGGCATCGAAGATGCCGCCGTAAATCGAAGCGGTGTCGTAGTCGCAGACCATCTTCCCTGTGAGGCGATAGACAAGATAGGCATGAGGCACGAGAACCTTGGAAATCCTCGCATACGTATCCGGTTCATGATCTTTTATCCAAAGAAGCTTCGGAAGCAGGGTTCCGAGACTGACGGGCTCATTCAAGCGCTGCTGAATCTGCTGTAGTTCCGCCCCGGCGCGAAGGTCGGTATGCATGATCCCCATCCGAACCGGGAGCCCAAAACGGTCCAAGGCGCAAAGTCCGGGAACGAAACCGGTAATCCCGATTCCCGCCAGCCTAAGGGGCCCCTTTTCTGCCATGGGTCGTGCCGCTACTTGGAGCTTGATGCTCCGGACGATATCGACGAACTCCTCCCACCAGAGAGCCACAGGATCTTGTTCCTGCCATCCCGGGTGAGGACGGTCGATTGTATGAGAACGAGAAACAGAGGCAAGCACCTGACCCGAAAGGTCACGAAGGGTCGCCTTGGCGCCGTGCGAACCTAGATCGTAGCCCAGAAAAAGCACAGGATCGATAAGGGCCATGGTGCATCACTCCTTCGAAGCTACATTTCCATGATGACCCGATAGGTATCAAGGCGTCCTGCAAGCGAGAAAGCCTCCTTTACCGAATCGAAGGGCATACGCTTACTTATCAGGCTTTCCAGAGGAAGGGAACCACTACTTATCAGCTCCGCGGCCCTCCGAAAGGTATCCTTTGTATGCTTTGTCACACCGGTAAGGAATATCTCATCGTAATGGAGGGTTGATGGATCGAGGGGAAAACTGTCTCCCTTCGGCGTCGAGCCATAGACGACGAGAATACCGTTCTTCATCAGGATTCCGATCCCCGATTCCACAGCCTTGGCCCCTCCGGCGGTAAAAAAGACCGTTCGGGCACCGATTCCACCTGTTTCCGCAAGCACCGCAGCCTTCAGATCCTCATGCAGGGGATCGACGGCCTTAATCGCCCCCAGCTCAAGCGCCTTTTTTCTCCGCTCCCCATCAGGTTCACTCATGATAACACGGGCTCCCCGCGCCTTTGCCAACATCAGATGAAGGAGTCCCATGACCCCGCCGCCCATGACCACGACGGTATCACCGAACTCGATGCCTCCCCGGTCGATACTTCGCAATACACAGGCGAGGGGTTCGGCAAGGGTTCCGACAGCCGCAGGCATTTGATCGGAAACCTTGAACACCTCATATCCCCTTGCAACAAAATATTCTGCGAAACCGCCTGGGCCCCACATTTCTCCCGGAGTGGACTCTGAACCGGTATGAAGACAAAGATTGTCCATGCCCCTCCTGCAGTAATAGCACTCACCACACCGGGTAAGGCTGGCCACGACAACCTTATCGCCAGGAGACAGGGGCTGAGCAACCGCCGGTCCGACGGCAAGAACCCGGCCGGAAATCTCATGTCCGCCGATAAAGGGGTAAGAACCGGGAATTCCCTTAAAGAATTTCTGCTCCCAGGTGCAGATCCCAACCGCGTCAATCTTCACCAGTACATCACCTTCCCCCATAACAGGAAGGGCCACATCCCGAAGCTCAATCGACCCCGGTTCGGTCATCACCGCTTGCTTCATCGAAGAGGGGAGTTGTAAATCGTTGCTACCCATCGAATGTTCTCCTTACCACTGTTGAGACTGATAGATGTCCCAGGCCGCTTCGGTATTGGCATGTTCATGGATGATTGCGGAAAGGGCCTTAGCCATTGCAGCAGGCTTCGCATTTCCCCAGACATTTCTTCCGATGGCAACGCCTGCTCCGCCTTGCGACACCGCGTCGACAATGGAAGCGAGAAAGCTCTTCGTATCATTGGTCTTTGCACCGCCCAGAACAACAACTGGACAGAAACAGCCCTCGATAACCTTCTCAAATCCCGGTCGATACACTGTTTTGACAAAGTCGACACCCAGTTCCGCAGCGATACGGGCCCCAAGAACAATGTTGTCGATGGTCTTTAATTCCGGATCGGAATCAAAGCCTCCAGGGCTCATCTCCCCCACGACCGGCATACCGAGGGCATCGCAGGCGTCCACAACGGCTGCTATATTGGGTAATGTCTCTTCCTCCACACCGATTCCCGGTCCGCCGTTTACAATAACGGCATCGGCACCGAGCCGGAGGGCATATTCGACCTCATATACAAGATGGCTTGCATGCCCCTTTCCGATCATCGTGGGAGAAACATCCATCCGTGCGATAAAACCGACATCGGCCATCTCCGAGGCAAAGCGCTTTGCAAAACCCATGTTCGCAATAATCGCATCGGCCCCGCCGGCTACGACCGCTTCAATCACCTTGGCAGGCTGTTTGAGACCTTTAACGGCTCCGGCATTACTGCCGTGGTCCATGGCCACTATCAAACTCTTTCCATCCTTGCGGAAGATCTGCCGCATTCTTCGCGTCTTATCCATTATTGCTGTTGCTCCTTCATATGGGGGTCACAAGCCCCTTGTTCTTACATTCCGCCAAACGGATTAATCAATATCAACCTCAAAAACATAGCTGTCGCCACGATACCAGCTGATACTGTATTCAATAGGAATATCGCCGGAGAGAAAGGTAGTCCTTTTGGTATGAAGAACAGGAGAGCCCTCTTTTATTCCGAGAAGGCTTGCACACTCCCGGTTCGCCGCAATTGCTTCCAATTGCTCTCTTGCCCTCTTTAGATTCAGCATCAGCTCTTCAGCGAGAAATCGATAAATGGAGTCATGTTCCAGATCAAAATTCAAGACCCCTGAGCAGCGGGCAGCGGGAAGAAAAACCTCCTGAATACCAATGGGATCCTTGCCGACGGAACGGAGCCTGCGAATCTGATAGACCGTATCGTGGCCGGAAAGATGTAGGGGCTCTGCCACCTCTTCCGAAGGTGTAACCTCTTTTGCAAAGAGAACCTTGGAAATCACCGTATATCCCTTGCGGGTCATGGTATCGAAAAAGCCGCTAAACCTCGCCGAACTTTCTTCAAACTTAGGTTTGGTTACGAAGGTTCCCTGTCCATGAATACGTTGAAGATATCCATCGTTGACAAGTTCCGTTACGGCGTTTCTCGCGGTCAATCTGCTTACGCCATACATCTCCGCCAGCTTAGGCTCGGAAGGAATACGCTGCTTCGGCTGGAAACTCCCCTGCATGATTTTGTTGTGAATATCCTCTTTTATCTGCCAGTACACCGGTACATGGCTATTTCGATCAATCTCCATAATCCCCTCAGGCCTTATAAGGTATAGATGTATAGATAACCTTCCTTCTTCAGAATACTTTACATAGTACCGGCTGTCAACTACATCTTGCCTTTTCCTTAAAGCGGCAGTATCATGCGTATGGAACCGGTTCCAAAGCGTTTTTAGAAAAAGGGGGGTCATATATGAAACCATTTTCTGTTCCGGCCGAAGTGGAGCGTTTTCTCTCAAGAAAAGAAATAGGTATGATTATCGACGGAGCATCTACTCCAGCCGCAGGAGGCGGACATGCTCCGGTGATCAATCCCTCTACCGGAGAGACGATCGCACGTCTGGCCCAGGGGGATGCAAGGGATGTCGACAGAGCCGTTGCAGCCGCGGCTAAGGCATATGCCAATGGTTGGGAGGGAATGCTGCCGGCGCAGAGGGAGGCCCTTTTACGACGATTCGCATCCCTGATCGAAACACATGCCGAAGAGCTTGCCTACCTTGAAAGCATCGACAACGGAAAGCCCATTCACCATACAAAAGCCATTGATGTACGGGCATCGGCGGGAAATCTCTATCATGCGGCAGGACTGCCCACGAAAATCCAGGGGACGGTGCCTGCAGTTTCCATTCCCGGTCATATGGTATACACACGGCGGGAGCCCCTGGGGGTCGTCGGGATCATCCTTCCCTGGAATTATCCCCTCATCCATGCCATGCAAAAGGCGGGACCGGCCATGGCATGCGGCAACTGTGTGGTGGTAAAACCGGCCTCCGACGCATCCCTTGCAGTGGTGCGCCTGGGAGAACTCGCCCTTGAAGCCGAATTACCACCGGGGGTGTTTAATGTTGTGACAGGCCCCGGTTCACTTATCGGGAAGGCCCTTGCTGCCCACCCCGATGTGGCAAAGGTCCAGATGACAGGTTCCACCGCCGTGGGACGCGGGGTAATAGCAGCCTCCGCAGGAAACATCAAACGGCTTGCCCTTGAGCTGGGAAGCAAGGCTCCGAACATCATCTTTGCAGATGCGGATCTGACCGAAGCCGTTCCCGGGGCCTTTGCCGCCGCCTTTGGTCACAGCGGACAGAGCTGCGTTGCCGGATGTCGCCTCTTCGTGGAACGTCCCGTATATGATACGGTCCTGTCGAAGATGATCGAGATGACCAAGACAATCAAACCTGGCAACGCATTGGACCCCGAAACAAATCTGGGACCGATTGTAAGTAAGGCTCAATTTGAAACGATTATGAACTATATAGAAGAGGGCCGAAACTGTGGAGCAAAGATGGCCTGCGGCGGTAAGCGAATGGTTCCACCAACGGTACCAGAGGGTGGATACTATATCGAACCGACGATCTTCACCGATGTCCCCGATGACGCCAGGATATCGATCGAAGAAATTTTCGGACCGATGGTCAATATCTACCCCTTTGATTCGGAAGAGGAGTTGATCCGCCGAGCAAACGCAACGCACTACGGACTTGCCTCGGGATTGTGGACGAAGGATGTCGCACGAGCTCACCGGGTTGCAGCGAAGCTGAAAAGCGGCGTGGTTTGGATCAATACCTATGATATGTTCCAGCCGACAGTCCCTTTCGGAGGATTCAAGCAAAGCGGCTACGGAAGGGACAACGGAAGCGAGGCGGTGGAGGCCTTCACGGAGGTGAAATCAGTCTGGGTAAAGACCGTGTAGTGACGATCATTGCTCATCGGTTTGCGTAAAACAGATTATCTGCATTCCATATCTTATTTTTGCTTGCCTAGCAAAAGGTGAATGCTATAATCTAAAGTCACGGAGGCAAAACCGATGCAAGATCCTGTTCATCTTTACCTTATTCTTCATCCGAATGTCGCTCTGGTGGGAAGCCAGTATCCGCCGGAGCGCTTTAGTGAACACTATACCGCGGGGTCCTCCCGATATTACAACGGAAAAGTAATTTTTGCCGAGTTGGATCCCGACTTCCGTCACCCCTTTTTCCCCATAAAAGAGCTCCTGCCGGAAATCGTGGCTCATGAGGACGGGAGCCCCAAGGCAACGAAATTTATTGCAAGCTACCGCGTGCTCGAACACATCGATCTCGATTTTCTTAAGACCCTCCACTTGGTCACCTCTGAAGGAGACTGTATCGCCCTCTCACCAGGTAGCGTCAATACGGAAGAGGAGGAAGAGCGGGTACGGATTTACGCCGAGATTGCCCCCCTGCGGATGCTGGTTCTATCGAACTACAATATCCGGCAGTTCGGGCGCTATATCACCGAGCCCGATAATCCCAAAGGGGCTCCGAAGCTCTTTTTTACCCAGATTGATATCGACATCGAAGCCTTTCTCGAGGAGTTCGAGTTAAATCCTTTCAGACAGGCGCCCATAGAGAGCATCCATCCCTCAAGTCTTAAAAACGCCTACCGCGCCCTTCTCGAAACCGATGGTAAACGCACAAAGGGGCTCTGTCTCGATAGTTCACTCGACTATATCGGATATCGCTATATTCGAACGGGTTTTGTATTTGCCTGTGGAGAAAAAGAAGTTGTCTTTCCCATGCCTGATCTGGAGCGTATCGAACATCTCAATTTCAGGTTTTGGAAACATATGTAGGAGTTCGGATGAAAATTGATATCTCAAACATCAAAAAAAGTTTCCTTCTGGCGGCTCTGATTGCTCTGCTCCTGGTCATCTTCATCATCACAGCCACAGTGAGATTGGCGGCAAGAAGCGAACTGGCATTTAGAAGCCCGGTTCGTATCCTGAAAAATCCCGTGGCAACCTGGGTCGTTCCGGAGAGCCTGCTTTTCTATAAGGGGGATAGGGACGGAAAAGAGATAGAAACGGGGCAAAAAATCGGCGAAAAGAGTTTTATTCGCACAGGTGAAGGCGGAGAGGTCGATCTTCGTTTCGACGACGGAACGCTTATCAGGATTGCCGAAAACAGCCAGGCCTCCATTGCCGATATCAGCCTGAAAGAGACCGACATCTCCCTTGAAAAGGGAAGAATCATTTCCCGCTTTCAGAAGATTACCGGCAGCGGTAACCATAGAGTCGAAACGCCCAATGCCGTCTGCGGTATACGCGGAACAGAGCTTATCTTTGACGCAGGCCAGGAGGGGACCACCATCTACGGGATGTCCGGCCTTACCGAGGTAGCGTCCCCGGATCATCCGGAGAACCCCGTTCTCCTCGGATTTCAGCAAAAGACCAGGGTGAACCAGGGGGCCCTTCCCTCCCCTCCCGAAGAGATGAGCGACGAAGAGGTCGCTTATTTCAGGATGCTCTTAGATTCCCTCCACAACGAGGTGGTGGTCCTGGTAACCTCAACCCTCTCTTTTAAGCCGGATTCGGCGGAGCTCACCCCGGAGTCCGGTGAAGAACTTTCGCGTATCGCCTCGATTCTGAAGAAAAAAAGGATAGAGGTTGAGATTGCCGGACATACGGCCGATGTGGGCGACCGGGCGAGCCAGTATACCCTTTCCCTTCAAAGGGCAGAATCGGTCAAACGGACCTTGGTATCCCTCGGTGTTAAGGAGCGCAGGCTATCGGTAAAAGGATACGGAGGCTCCAGGCCGATCGCCTCAAACGATAGCCAAGAGGGGCGCGCACAAAACAGAAGGGTGGAATTTCTCGTACGATAATCTCTACCCATCACAGAGAATGGCGACAGCTTCCCAGGGAAGAAAGGGCTCACCGGCAGCCAGGGCTGTGAGGCGGTTGGGATCATCCTCACAGCTTGTAAGAAGTATCCTATCCCCTTCGGTCTCCTTGATCGCCCGGTTAACTGCCGGGGATTGGACCGCTTGGTCGCCGCTCCAGTTGAGAACGACAAGAAGGGTTTCCTGCGAGGGTCCATCTTCCCGCCGATAGGCAATAAGGCCTCCGCTGCTGCCGGCAATCTCTTCAAAAGAGCCATAGGCAAAAACGGGATGAACCTTACGGAGGGCGATGAGGCGACGGTAAAACCAGAGGATCGAATCCTCTTGGGTTTTCTGCATTGATACGTTTATCCGATGATAATCGGGGTTGCAGGCGATCCAAGGCTCGACGGAACTAAATCCGGCATGGGGAGAATCGTTCCACTGCATGGGGGTTCGGGCATTGTCTCGTCCCCGATACAAAATACGTCGAAAGACCTCTTCCTTGTTTTGCCCCTCTTGCACGGCACGTTTCCAGTAATTCCTGCTGCTGATATCACGGCACTCATCGATCGAGGTAAAGGGAACATTGGCCATCCCGATCTCTTCACCTTGATAGACATAGGGCGTTCCCTGAAGGGTGTGCAAAAAAAGGGCAAGCAACTTTGCAGACCTGTTTCGATACACACCGTCGTCTCCGAACCTGCTCACCTGTCGGGGTTGATCATGGTTGTTCAGGAAAAGGCTGTTCCACCCCTTTCCGTTAAGGGCCATCTGCCAGCGGGCAAAAATCGAGAAAAGTTCGGCAGGGGTCCAGCTATCGATATCCCAGGATCCCCCCTTACCAAAGTCGATGTCCATATGCTCAAAGCTGAACAACATATTCAGGGCCCCCTGCTCTTTCCCTACATAACGCAGACCAATTTCGGGGGTCACATCGGGGGTCTCTCCCACGGTCATGATATCCCGTCCGTCAAGAACCTTGCCGCGAAGCTGAGAGAGATACGCTTCCAAACGGGGACCGTTGATAAAATGTTCTCCACCGACGATACGGCTTGTGGAACCTTTACGGGAGTTAGGTAAACCTGGGCGCTTACTGATAAGATTGATCACATCCATACGGAAGCCGTCGATCCCCTTGTCCAGCCAAAATCCCATGAGATCATACACCTCTTCACGTACCCTCTCGTTTTCCCAGTTGAGATCGGGCTGCTTTTTCGAAAAGAGATGAAGGTAATATTCCCCTGTCGCTTCGTCGAAATCCCAGGCAGGCCCCTCGAAAAAGCTCTGCCAGTCATTCGGCACACCGCCGTCCGCAGCGGGAGGCCGCCAGATATAGTAGTTGCGATAGGGATTATCACGGCTTTTCCTGCTCTCGATAAACCATTGATGCTCATCCGAGGTATGGTTGACAACCAGATCCATGATAAGACGGATGCCTCTGTCGTGAAGACCGGTTAAGAGCTCATCGAAATCACTCATCGTCCCGAAATCCTCCATGATGGAACGATAATCGGAAATATCGTAGCCGTTGTCGTCGTTGGGGCTCCGGTAGATGGGATTAAGCCAAACGATATCGATTCCCAACCATTTGAGATAGTCAAGGTGATTGATAATTCCCCGTACATCACCGATCCCGTCTCCGTTGCTATCGGCAAAACTTCGGGGGTAAATCTGGTATACTACCCCCTCTTTCCACCATCGTCGTTCGTGTTCGGCCCCGCTTTTCATGGTTTTGACCTCCTTATCCAAGTGTAAAGAAGCAGGCCTCAAAGGACAAGAAGCCTATACGGCAACCTGTACGTCAGAAAAGCTGGACGTACACCCGTACTCTCTGCTATACCAGTACATATGGGCATAACTAATGGCACTGTTATAAAGGTAAAAGCAGATCAGAGTCTTTTGGAAGCCATACGGGCCGCAGCCCCGGAGGATGTGGAAAGTCCCTGTGGAGGCAGAGGCACCTGCGGGAAATGCAAGATAAGGGTTCTTGAGGGTAACCCCGGTCCTCCTAGCCCTGAGGAGCGGGGGCTGTTGACACAGCAAGAGATAACGTCAGGCATCAGGCTTGCCTGTCGCTGTACCCCTGCGAATGATATAACGGTTGCGACCATAGGAAAGAAGGACCATACGATCCTCGACGGAATCGGCCTCCTCTCCCAAGCTCCGGATCCCAGATACAAAGAAACAGGAGACTGCGGTATTGCGGTCGATATCGGTACCACAACCGTTGTCGCATACCTTGTTGAATTCTCTCCTCCGGTGCGGGTAACGGCGGTGGAATCCGCAATGAATGCACAACGACAGTGGGGGGCCGATGTTATCAGCCGGATAACCTTTGCGGGAGAAAAAGGCGAAAATCTTGAAACCTTGTGCTCCGCAATACGGGGCCAGGTCGACCGGCTCATAAGAAGGCTCATAACGAAAAAAGGTCTCGCCCCCTCTTCGGTACAAGAGATTTCGGTCGTGGGGAATACCACCATGCTGCACCTTTTTGCCGGTATAGACCCCTCGCCCCTTGGCGTGGCACCGTTCACCCCGGTATTTGTGGAGCAGAGAGTCCTGCCTGCTCAAAGCCTTGATCTCGCCTACCCAAATGCCATCCTTCGTCTTCTGCCCTCTGTTGCGGCCTATGTAGGAGCCGATATTACCGCGGGAATAGCAGCGGTCGAAATCGACGAGAGCAATGAGCTTTCCCTCCTCCTCGACCTGGGGACAAATGGGGAGATGGCTCTTGGTAATAAAGAGCGCATCCTTACCTGTGCCACGGCAGCAGGCCCGGCATTCGAGGGGGCCGGGATAAGCTGCGGTACAGGGGGCGTCGAAGGCGCCATCGATACCGTTGCCGTGGCAGGTGGTAAGCTCTCGTGGACTAGCATAGGGGACACTGCCCCCATAGGGCTCTGCGGATCGGGTATTCTCGATACAGTCTCCGCGCTGCTGACCCTCGGGATCATTGATGAAAGCGGTGCAATGAAAGAACCCTACGACAAGGAAGGCTACCCCATTGCACAGACACAAACAGGTGGAAAGATCCTTTTTACCCAAAAAGATGTACGACAATTCCAGCTGGCAAAGGGAGCCGTCGCCGCCGGCATCGCCGTACTCCTGGAGGCATGGGATGCTGAGGCCTCTGAAATAGCTGCCGTTTACCTTGCCGGAGGCTTCGGGACATTTCTCCGCCCCTCCTCTGCTCTTGGAGTCGGCCTTCTTCCTCCAGCAGCAGAGGGCAAAATCGTATCGGCAAAAAACAGCGCAGGAAGAGGAGCGGTACGCACTCTTCTCTATGCAAGGGAGGCGGAGAGGATAGCGAACATAGCAGAGCATGCCGAATACATAGAATTGAGTACGAATCATCGTTTCCAGGACCACTTTATGGAACAGATGTTCTTTCCCTCCTATGATCGGGAGAGGCTGTGATGGAAGAGTTGCCCTTTCCCAGGCATGTCATGGAAGAGATGAGGGAGCTACTTGAAAAGGCACACCAGGCGGCCCTTCACTACAAAATAGCAACAGGAGTTCGCTGTGTCGTGATCGATACCGAAGGAAACAGCTTTGAGCCGGATCCGACGGAAATACCCGAATCGTGCAAGGTCTGTTCTGCCCTGGAAAAGACGGGCGCTGCCGGTACAAATTGCAGGGATCTCCATCTCTACGGTTCCTATCAAGCCGAACGGTTTGGGGGAATCTACATCTATTTCTGTCCGATAAGCCTCATCCACTGGGCTAGCCCGATTCTCAGCGACGGAAAAACCGTCGGATCAATGATTGCCGGTCCCGTTACCGTAATCGGTACCGAAGAGGTGGTGGATGAGATTCTCCGTAAATATCCGTCAGCCTCAAACATACGTCCGATGCTGACGGAGAGTGTCGCCACGGTTCCCCAGGTAAGCACCGAAAAGGCAAAGAGCCTTGCGGAGGTGCTTATGATGAGTGCCGGCTGGGTATCGGGAGACGACCGGCCCCTTGCGGAGCGAAGAGACAATCTTGATCTCCAGAGCCGCATATCAGAAGAGATCCAGGAACAGAAAAAGCGTTTCTCTTCGGGAATAGAGGTGCCCGGCTATCCCATCGAGAAAGAACGGGAATTGCTTGCCGCCATAAGAGGAGCCGACAAGCAGTCAAGTAAGCGTATTCTAAACGAATTACTTGGTGCGATCTTTTTCTCAAGCGGAGGTCGCTTTGAGATTGTTAAATTTCGTACCTTGGAACTACTGGTTCTGTTGAGCAGGGCTGCAATGGAGGGAGGGGCCGACCCCGAACAAAGCCTCTCGCTTAATTTGCGATACATCAGGGATATCGACCGCCTGAGGGACATCGACGAATTGAGCTTCTGGCTCGGCAAGGTGCTCAACCGTTTTATCAATTTGGTATTCACCTTCCGCGAGGTAAAACACCTTGGAGCGATCGAACGGGCCGTTCGCTATATTCAGCTTCACTATACCGAAAAGGTCACACTTCAGGAGACCGCCGAGGCGGCAGGATTATCGCCTGCCTACTTCAGCTCGATATTCAAAGAGGAAATGGGTGTCAGCTTCTCCGAATATGTGAATCGGCTCAAGGTCAGCTATGCCAAGAACCTGCTTTCTACCACCGAACTTTCCCTTGCCCAGGTGGCCGGACAAAGCGGATTCGAAGATCAGAGCTATTTTTCCAGAATTTTTAAACGTATCGGCGGAGTTTCACCGGGGCGCTACCGTGAAACAGGGGGAAGACTTCCCGAAGATCGACATACTTTGAAAGATATGTAAAAATCTCACCACCTGTCTAAATATTTTACAATACTACGCCACTGGCCCATTCTATGCTACAAGTACAAAACAACCGGCCATCTTCGGGGGAAGCGGGGTGAAATGCCCCCACGAGCCCGTCACTGTAAGCGCGGACAACCTTGCAGAAAGCCACTGGTACTTTGAATACCGGGAAGGCGCAGGGAAGGCTGAAACGCAAGTCAGGATATCCCGATATTGGCTATCGCTAAAAGATGTCTCGAGGAAAGGACGGAACGGCGAAGCTTACGATTAAGGAGCGTAGCAATGGCAGACATGATGCAATTGTCCGAGTTCCTGCAGAAGGGCCGGGCAAAAGAGGTAAAAGAGCTGGTCCAGCAGGCCATCGATGAGGGAATGAGTGCGAAAGCGATCCTTGAAGGTGGCCTGATGCATGGCATGGGTATCATCGGTGAGAAGTTCAAAAAAAACGAGATTTTTGTTCCTGAGGTATTAATCGCCGCCAGGGCCATGAATGCAGGGACCGAGCTGCTCAAACCCTTGCTTATCGAAGACGGCGTGGAAACAAAGGGAACCGTGGTCATAGGAACGGTTAAGGGTGACCTCCACGACATAGGTAAAAATCTGGTTGCGATGATGATGGAAGGGAAGGGAATGAAGGTTGTCGATTTGGGCAGCGATGTTTCCGCTGAAAAGTTCGTAGAGGCGGCACAAGAGCAAAAAGCGAATATCATCGCCTGCTCTGCACTGCTCACCACTACCATGAATCAGATGAAGAACGTGGTAAAGGCTGTCGAAGATGCCGGTCTACGGGATTCAGTTAAGATCATGGTGGGCGGCGCTCCGGTAACCGAATCCTTCTGCGAGAATATTGGTGCCGACCGCTATACGGCGGATGCCGCTACCGCTGCAGAAACAGCAGTAGAGCTCTGTCAAAAGTAGCAAAACACGCAAAGAGTAAGCATGAGGAGTACTGAATGACGGGAAAAGAACGAATCGCAAAGGTTATGGCCAACCAAAAGACCGATAAAATCCCCTGGGTTCCCTTTGCCGGTGTACATGCGGGTAAGCTTAAGGGCTACAATGCCAAAGAGGTTTCATGTGATCTTGAAAAGCTGGTCGAAAGCCTGCTTGAAGTACACAGGATCTATGAGCCGGACGGCCAGCCGGTGGTTTTCGATCTGCAGATAGAGGCAGAAATCCTCGGCTGTGATCTGGTCTGGGCAGATGATGCTCCTCCCACGGTCTCCAGCCATCCCTTATCCGAAAGCGATGAGATCCCGACCGCCATTCCCGCTCCCGACGAGGGGCGGCTTCCCATGGTCCTCGAGGCGATGCGTCGAATGAAAAAGGAGGTGGGAAAGGATACGGCTCTCTATGGGCTGATCTGCGGCCCCTTTACCCTTGCAAGCCATCTTCGGGGAACAAACATCTTCATGGACATGATGCTGGAGCCGGAAAAGGTGGAAAAGCTCCTTGCCTACACCCTGGAAGTAGCAAAGGCAATGAGCGGATACTATGTTGAGACGGGAATGGACGTTATTGCCGTCGTGGACCCCCTAATCAGTCAGATCAGCCCCGCCCACTTCGACCAGTTTATGGCCGCCCCATTTTCCCGGCTTTTCGATCATATCAGAGGACTTGGAGCGTTTTCCAGTTTCTTCGTCTGCGGTAATGCCACAGCCAATATCGAGCCCATGTGTAAAACCGGGCCGGATTCCATTTCCGTCGATGAAAATGTCGACCTTGCCGCGGCAAAGCAGATTACCGACCGCTACAATATCGTGATCGGAGGGAATATTCCCCTTACAACGGTAATGCTTTTCGGCACCCAGCAGGACAACATGAAGGCGACCCTGGACCTCATCGATTCTGTGGATCCGAAAAACCTTATTGTCAGTCCCGGCTGTGATATGCCCTACGACACCCCCATCGAGAACAGCGTCGCGATCGGCCAGACCCTTAGGCAACCGGAGCTATCCCGGCAGATGATCGCCAATTACCAGAAAGAGGATCTGGTTTTCGAAGGCGAACTTCCCGACTACGACACACTGCCCCGCCCGCTCGTTGAGGTCTTTACCCTGGACTCGGCCACCTGTGCTGCCTGTACCTACATGCTGGCCAGCGCAATGGATGCCAAAGCACATTTCGGCACGGCCATCGATGTGGTGGAGTACAAATACACAACTCCTCAGAACATCGCACGCATGGCGAAGATGGGGGTAAAACAGCTGCCGAGCATCTATATAAACGGCAGGCTGGCCTACTCCTCCATCATTCCCGGCAGGGAAGAACTTATTGCAAACATAGGTGCACATCTGTCATGACGTCCAACACCTCCAAGCTGCTGTTGATTACCGGTTTTCTCGGGTCTGGGAAAACGACCCTGCTGAATCGGCTCCTTAGCCTCCTGGAAGCTAAAAAAGTCGGCGTTATCGTCAACGAGTGGGGAGCAATGAACATTGATGCATCACTGATCGAGACAAAGGGGGAAGATCAGATCGTGGAACTCTCCGGGGGGCAGATTTTTTGTAGCTGCCTTTCGGGCTCCTTCGTCGAATCGGTGGTGGCAATGGCGGCAAGAGGTCCCGACTACATTCTGACCGAGGCTTCGGGCCTGGCAAAGCCATCGGTTCTCTCCTCTATCATTGCCGAGGCGACAAAGCGGGCAGAGGGGAGGCTTATATACGATGGGACCATCTGCATCATCGATGCAGAACGATTTCTGACCCTGCGCCAGGCAGTAAGAGCCATCGACGAGCAGGTGGTATATGCCGATCGCTACCTCATCAACAAATGCGACCTCGTCGATGAAGCGAGGATTACGGAGATCAAGGAAGTAGTGGCTTCCCTCGGTCCCGGAAAGCCGATGTACACCGTCACCGAGGCAAAGATTAATGCTGAAATTCTGACGGGGGATGCTCAAAGTTTCACCATGAAGCCCAATGTGAGGTATAAGGGTTGGGGAGCCTGCGGAAGGCCCAGTTCCTGCGTCTTGCGAACAACATCACCAGTTGATCCCGAAAAACTGCATGCATTTCTCATAGAGGCCAAACGCTTCGCCTTCAGGCTGAAAGGATACCTACCGCTTGCTCCTGAAGGGTTGCTCCACTTGGTGGATTGCAGCGATTCGCAGATTTCCATACGGCCAGCTACCTTCGGCACAGGGGGAAAAAGGGAAGAGGGCCTTGTGGTGATCGGCAAAAAACTCGCTCCTCCGAACCAGGAGGTAATTACCGGCTGGAAGCAGCAGGTGGGAACGGATATCTATATCGAAGAATAGCATGGAAAAGCACTGCATAGAGGCAAAAGAGTTTACCATTCCCTTTGAAACCCTTGCCAGAAGAGTCAGACTCGATCTCGCCCCGGATATGGAAGGTCCCTTGCGAGGGCTTCTGGAAGCGGCATTGAAGATCGCCCGCCCCCGGGGAATCTGGATGACAACATATATAGAAAAAAGAGACAATAAGGGATTTAACAGTGGAGGCGAACGCTTTTCCAGTAGCCTTGCCGCAAGAAACGTGGCAGAGGTGCATCGTATCTTTCCCTACCTCGTCACCTGCGGTCCGGAGTTCGATGAAATGGAACTGCCGGGAACGGATATGCTCGAAGGCTTTTGGCTCGATGAAATGAAGGAACTCGCCCTCGGAGCCGCCCTCAAGGCGGTCAGAACGGATCTGCGCACGACCCATAAGACCACGGCCCTCCATTCCATGAACCCGGGATCGGGGAACATCGATGTTTGGCCCATCGAAGAACAGCGCCCCCTTTTCAGGCTCATCGGAGAAGATGCCCAAAGATGGAGCGGTGTCACATTGACCGATTCGCTGCTCATGGTGCCGAACAAAAGCATATCAGGCTTCTTTTTTACCGGAACTTCCAATTATGAGAGCTGCGCCTACTGTGACAGGCATGACTGCCCGGACCGCAGGGCCCCCCGCCTCCGCGTTAAAGCCTAAGGGACCATACACACGACGGCCTGATTGTGTTGAGAGGAGTGTTTCCGAATAGTGGTGATGGACTATGAGGCGAGTATCCCCTCGGCCGCCCGAATTCCACTTGCCCAGGCAGCGGTAATACCACGGCTGGTACCCGCTCCGTCACCCGCAAACCAGATGGAATCCGTCACGCGAAAATGGCGGTCGCAGAACTTCGGACGGTTCGCATAGGTTTTCAGCTCGGGATAGTACATAATGGTGCTGGGATGCATGACCCCCGGTACGATGGTATCGAGCATTTTCATGGATTTCCAGATATTACGAAGGATTTTCGCAGGCATGGCAAGGGAGATATCACCCGGAGACGCTCCGGCCAGCGTCGGCTTAAAATCATACAGATCACCGGTAAAGCTCCCCTGTTTCGAACGCTTGCCGAGGCGAAAGTCACCTACCCGCTGCATCAAAGGCTTGCCGCCTCCCATCAGCATGGCCTGAAGGCCGAGATTCTCGGCAAACTGCTGACCACTTACCACCGGTTCGGTCAGACGAACGGTATTGAGGATGGCAAAGTTGGCAAGACCGTTGTTTTGTCCCCTGGCGGAAGAGTATGCATGGCCGTTCACCGAATAGAAGGTCTCTCCCCGGGAACTTTTGTAACGTTCCTGTACCACATGTGCATTACCACTGTTCGTACAAAAGGTTCGTACCTTTCCGGGAAAGAGGAATTTCGGGTCGTAATAGTCGCGCACAATGGAGTAATGCTCCACTCGGGTTTCTATGCGAATTCCAATGTCGACGGTATGGTCCACGTATGCAATGCCAAGCTTGTCCATAAGCTTCTGAAGGAAAAGAAAGCCCTTTCTTCCCGGGGCCACAAGAAGCGAGGAATAGCCGAAACGACCATCGCCGACGGTAATAACCCTTGCATCCTGGTCGATATCCTGCACCGCCGAGCCGAGAGTGAAGCGCACGCCCCGTTCCTCCAGGCGCTTGGTAAGGACTTTGATCAACTCAAGCCCGCCGTCGGTGCCGAGATGGGTCTGCTGGACATTCAACAGTTCCGCACCCAGGCGTTCCGCACGGCGTTGGTAGACAAGCAGGTTCGTCTTAGCAAGAATCGTCGGTACAAGTTCCCTCTTTACCAACTCAAGATAGTGTTCTGCCTCTTCCTTCTCCCAGTTTTCCCGGGGAAAACCGATCGGATAGGTAAAGTTCATTTTGCAGTCGTTTCGAAGCCCTCCGGTGCTGTAACGCTCACCGTCAATCAAGAGAATCGATAGCTTCGGCGAAGCCTCGGATATGGCAAAAGCCGCCCCCAGACCGGCAGGACCTGTTCCAATAATAACGACATCAAAGGTTTCCATTAAGCTCCCTTTCCATTCCCGACCTTTTTCCCCCGTTCCAAAGCAATGCGGCCGGTTCTAATGGTTTCAAGTATTCTGAATTGTGAAACCAGATTGATGGCACTGTCAACCGATGCACTATCCCCGGTAAGCTCAATGATCCAGATATTTTCAGAAGAATCAAGAATTTTGGCATGAAGAGAGGTGACTAGCTGAAGAAGCTGCGGTCGTTCCTCGTCGCGAACCTCAAGCTTTACAAGGGCATGCTCCCGCTCTATGATACGCTCACGGTCGATGTCCCACACCTTGATGACGTGTACCAGTTTCTGAAGCTGTTTACGAACCTGTTCCAGAACCGCATCATCCCCGGAAACGACAATGGTAAAACGGCTTTTTCCCTTTATTTCGGTATTTCCGACGGCAAGACTTTCGATATTGAAGCCTCGGCGGCTGAACAGGCCGGAAATTCGAGTCATGACACCGGGGGTGTCGTCGCACAAGATGGAAATGGTATGCTTCATGCTTCTACTCCTTCAATAAGGTCGGTAAGGGTGGAACCGGTCACCATGGGATAGACATTTTCCTCCTCTTCCACCATGCATTCGATCACCTTCGGACCACGAACCGTCTCAAAATCTTTCAGGACATCCTTCAGTTCACTGGCAGAGGCGACACGGCGGCCGGCAGCCCCGAGGGCCTCTGCTGCAAGGGCAAAGGAGACACTTCCTCCTATCTTACTCGCATCGAAGCCTCCCCCGTAAAAGGCATCCTGCAGTTGTTTTATCATCCCCAGGCGCCTGTCATGAATGACCACCACAGTAAGATCCACGTCCAGTTCCGCCGCGCAGGCAAGCTCCTGAATGTTCATCATAAAAGAGCCGTCACCACTGACAAGCAATACCCGCTTATCGGGCCTTGCCAAGGCCGCGCCGATGGCGGCGGGAAGGCCGAACCCCATGGTACCGAGCCCTCCGGACGTAATAAAGCTCCTGCCCCCGTGTACGGGGAAGTATTGGGCGGCATAAATCTGATGCCGCCCAACATCTGTAACGAGGATCGGATCCGGAAAAAAGGTTTTTACGTTTCTGAGGATGGAGGGAGTCGAAAAGCCGTCATCTCCTCCCGGGAGGGGATGCTCGGATGCGAAGACCGAAAGTTCATCGCTCCAGGATGAGTCGGAGGATCGTTCCACCTGTTCACGTAAACGAGGAAGGATGTCCTCGATATCACCGACAATGGGCAGGTAGGCCGGAACATTCTTTCCGATCTCCGCAGGATCGATGTCGATATGGATAATCTTCGCATCGGAAGCAAAACTGGCCAGGGGACCTGTGGAACGATCTCCGAAGCGGGTTCCCACGGCTATGATAAGATCGGCTTCGGAAACCGCCTTATTGGCCACAAATCTTCCGTGATAACCGAAAAGCCCAAGATTACGGGGATGTTCGTTGTCCAGAGCCGATTTTCCCATCAGGGTATGCACAACAGGAATCGAGCTTTTATCAACAAAGGAAGCAAAAGCATCGAAGGCATCGGCAAGAAAGATGCCACCACCTGCAATGATCAGAGGACGTTTTGCCCCATTGATCATTCCCGCTGCCCGTTTCACCTGTCCGGTATGTCCCTTTATGGTCGGAGCGTAGCCCTCAAGCTGGCGTTTTTTTTCATTCGTCGTCGAAAACTCGGCAGTTAAGATATCCTTCGGAATGTCGAGCAGGATCGGTCCTTTTCGTCCGGTTGAAGCAAGGTAGACGGCCTGTTCCACTATGGGGCCGATCTCTTCGGCCTCCTGTACAAGATAGTTGTGCTTCGTAATGGGAATGGTGATGCCGGTGATATCGACCTCCTGAAACGCATCATTACCGATCATATTCCGGGGGACCTGACCGGTAATGGCAAGTATCGGAGAACTATCCATATAGGCTGTGGCGATACCGGTCACAAGGTTTGTGGCACCGGGACCGCTTGTGGCCATACAAAAGCCGACCTCGCCGCCTGCCCTGGCAAAGCCGTCCGCCATATGTGCCGCTCCCTGCTCATGACGTGCAAGGATGGGACGAATGGTACTGCGGGAAAGCGCCTCGTATATTGGAAGATTGGCGCCCCCGGGATATGCAAAGATATATCGTGCCCCTTGCCGCTCCAGCTCCTTCACCAAGCGCTTTGCGCCTGTCGATTTCCCTTTCTTCACGTTCCACCTCCGGCGATAATCTCGGAAACAAAAAAAGGGCCTGTCGCCAATCGGCGGCAGGCCCTGGAATTGCTCCGGTATTCCCTATCCGCTTCTTCGGCGACCTGCGTCAACGACTACTAGTACGACTACTACGAGAACAGATAGAGATACGACAAGATTTCGTACAGTCGCCGTCATCGACACAAAACTCCTATGGATAGGTTCAAGCTTATGGAAGAGAGTGTAAATCTATGCTACGCTTCGGTCAAGATGGTAACGGAAGAAAAAGGTGGAAAGATACTGCTTCATGCATGTTGTGCTCCCTGTGCCGCCCCTTCGGCCGAGAGACTTTTAGAGGAGGGGTTCCTCCCCACCCTTTTTTACTCAAATCCGAATATCGCACCTGAGGCAGAATGGAAACGGCGGCTTGAGGCCCTGGAAGTACTCGCAGAAGCCTTCAAACTCCCGCTTATCGTGGAGAGCTACGACCATGCATCCTGGCTCGCTTTGGTCCGCGGCCTGGAAAGCGAACCGGAAAGGGGAGGACGCTGCACTATCTGCTTTCGCAGATCAATCGATGCGGCGGCAGAGGAGGCACGGCGCCTGAATATTCCCCGTTTTACAACAACGCTGACCCTCAGCCCTCTGAAGAACGCCCGCCTTATATGTGAACTCGGTAACCGGCACGAAGGCTTTCTTGAGCGGGATTTCAAAAAAAAGGGCGGTGTGGCCAGAAGCGTCGAACTGTGCCGAAGCCTTGGACTCTACCGCCAAAACTACTGCGGATGCGAATTCAGCCTTCGACCCGGGCAATATAATCCTTAAGCACCCTTCCGCAGTTGTTCTCTTCAATTTTCAGGATCTTCATCTCACGTTTGGCATTCTCCGGTGAATCGGAGGCATGCGCGGTGTTTACCATGACATTGCTCCCGAACTCCCGGCGGACGGTTCCTCCCGGCGCCTTTGTAGGATCGGTAGGTCCAAGCACATCCCGTATCTTCTTGACGGCATCGATCCCCTCGTATATCAGCACCATGCTCTTCACCTTCCCCGGATTGTGCTGTTCATCCACAGGACAATCCTCGGGTCGAATGCCCGACATAAATTCGACAATCTGTCCGAACTGGTCCTCGGCATAGTAGACACCAAAGGTGTTGGTAATCTCGCGCCGAAGCTCCTCCCCTATCGAAATTCCGAACTCCCGCTCCAGCGTGGCCGTCGCCTTCTTACCGAATACCGGAGAAAGCTTATCACGCAAAACATTTTTTACCGGTCCGTAAAACTCCAGGGCCTGGGCTACCGACATGCGCTGCACCTTACAACCGATAATACGCAGACCGGTGCGGCTGAACATATCGATAATGGTCCCCGGCCGGCTGGATGCAAACTGCCAGTTATCGGGTTTGATGATAACAAGAGTCCGTTCAATCTTTTCCGGCTCGGGATAGGTCATATTGTCGATCAAATTCGGTTCACTGTCGATGAAGTCGGCAAAGACCTTCATATGCTTCAGTGCTGTCTCCTGATTTCGGGGAGTCATCACCGCAGGTTCAAAGTAGCGCACATTGTGGGGATTTTCTCTATCGAGAATAAGATCGGCATAGGTATCCCGAATCGTCTCGCCCGTAAGCGATTCCGGACCCCGATTTTCCTGGTACAGGGCACCGGCGACATCCGAGAGCTTTTTACAGGCATCTGTACCTCGGAAGAGCATCATAAGCACCCGATGCCGTCGCCCACCGCTAGGTACGAAATTCTGACGGACATAGTCGGCAAGAAGCCTTCCTGCGGAAGGCAAATTGACATCCTCGTGATGGGGAGGCGTGTTTTGTTCAAGGGAAGCAGCATAGGCCTCGGCAAGTTCCTTTGAGGGAGCAAAAATCTGTGACCCAACCAACTCAAGGTCGAGACGGGACAGAAGCCGAGAAATGACACCGCCGGTTCTACTTTTTGCAATGGTATAGGGCGTAGCCAGAATATAGGAAATTTCGTCGCTTTTCTCTTTCTCCATACATTAATCCTCTTGTTTCTCGAATTCTTTAGATAATATGCAGCTTTTTTGCCTCTTCTTCGGCAATATCCAAGAACATATCCAATTCAGCATCCGTATGAATGGACATGTAGCTGGTTCTGATAAGCGCCCGGTTCGGAGGAACGGCAGGACTAATAACGGGATTGACATAGATGCCCCGTTCAAAGAGGGCCTTCCAGAACATGAAGGTTTTTTCATTATCGCCGATAATCAGGGGAATAATCGGAGTCGATGCTGTTCCAATCTCAAAACCGAGAGAGGTAAAACCGTCAAGCATCTTTCGGGCTATCTGCTGAAGGCGATGGATGCGCTCGGGTTCGGTCTCAATAATATTCAGGGCTTCCAACGCAGCTGCTACATTGGAGGGAGGCATGGAAGCACTGAATATGAGGGGCCGGGCAAAATGACGGATATAATCGATAATGTCCCTGTCCCCGGCAACGAAACCGCCGATGGAACCAAAAGCCTTTGAAAAGGTACACATGGTCAGATCGGTAAGCAGACTGTCGCCATAGTATTCACAGGTACCTCGACCGGTCTCTCCGACCACTCCGATGGCATGGGCCTCATCAAGATAGAGAGCCGCACCATAGGTATCGGCAATGGCCTTTAGCTGTGGAAGCGGTGCAATATCCCCCTCCATGGAAAAGACGCCGTCGGTAACCAAAAGCTTCGGAGTGGATACAGGCAATTTACGTAAGACCCCTTCCAGGTCTTCGAGATTATTGTGGCGGTAGCGGTGAAGCGTAACCTCCCGATGCAGGCCCCGGGCCAAGAAAATTCCATCCATGATCGATGCGTGATTATATTTATCACTGATTACATGGGATCCCCTGGTGGCAAGGGCGGAAATAGCACCAAGATTGGTCTGATATCCCGTGGTAAAGCAGATGGCGGAATCTCTTCCGACGAAGGAGGCCAAACGCCCCTCCAACTCTTCATGGAGGTCGAGGGTCCCGTTCATAAACCGGGAACCGGAACAACTTGTCCCATACTTTCGAACCGCCGCTTCAGCCGCTTCCTTTAAACGAGGATCCAATGCCAGCCCAAGATAGTTGTTGGAACCTGCCATAAAAAGTTCGCGTCCCTCGATCACGACCTTGGAACCGCGATATGCTTCGATCGGCCGGAAAAAGGGGTAAAGGCCGCTTTCTCTTGCCTGATCTGCTTCCCGATACTCATGACAAGGCTCAAAAATAGGCTTCATGGCCCTTTCGGAACTAATGTTCATAGCTGATCTTCCTTTCTATCATTTTGTTTTTGTCGCTGATATCTTCTTACCTCACGATCCATAACGGAGCGGACGAATCCGGGACAGAATCGTGAAAGAAGATAGACCATTTTCGCCTCCGATCCCGGGATAATGAGAAATTTCTTTTTGTATATCCCCTCGAGTAGAGCCGCCGCTACCCTATTGGGAGACAGGAGTCTCACATTTCCGCTTACAGCCCTGGTTTCCGGTGGCTTTGTTCGATCTTCCTGCTGAAGTTGTGGCGTATCGGTATCGGGAGGGCACAGGACCGAAACACCAATCCCCCTGGGTTTCAGCTCTCCCCTAAGCGCCTCGGAAAACCCCATGACCGCAAATTTTGTCGCCCCGTAGGCCGTGTATCCGAAGGTACCGACAAATCCTGCAACCGAAGAAACCGTAACAATATGCCCACCAGAACTCATATGTGCAAGAGACGACTGAACAAAATTCCATGTCCCTGTTATATTGATATCAACCATGTTTTGATATTCTTGAAATGGTAACTGCTGAAAATAATCCGGATAGGCAGTCCCGGCACAGGTGACTAGGATATCGGGAGCCCCGGCGGATGTAACCGCTTTGCCAATGGCATCATCCACATCCCTTCGATTGGAAACATCGACCCGGAAGGTATGGACGGCTTTCGGATAGCGTACATTCAAAGCCTGGCCGACAGCCCCTAAGCGCTCCGTGCCCCGGGCGAAAAGAGCCACGCTTGCACCCTCGGCAAGAAAAGCCTCTGCCGCTGCCCGCCCGATACCACTTGATCCCCCGCTGATATAGACCAGCCTCCCAAGGAAGCTTCCGGAGGAACGGCTCATAGCCCAGCTCCCAAGGATTCGCTCTTTTTTCGGGCAAGAAGCCAACTGCTTAATTCCCTGTAGTAGCTTCCCTCGAGATGGCTGACAGCCTCGGTAAGCACATTAATAAGCTGTCGTCGCTTTTCGTCGTTATCGAGGGCATGAAGGATATTGGCGGCTATGACCCGATCGACCCGATCATGGTCCCGCTGGATTGCCCTTCCCGCCTCGGTCAGTTCAAGGCCGTAAGACCTCCGATCCCGGTTGCTTTTTACCCGCTTTATCCATCCACGATGAACAAGGCGGTTGATACTACTGGTCACCGTACTCCCGGGAAGCGACATAATATCCCTCAGCTCCTTGATGATGATGTCGGGCTTTAACCAAACAAGGCCCATCAGCTGTAGATCGATAGGAGGAATATTATTCAAACTCGGAGCCCAGGCTCCGGGAAAGCGAACGGCATTAATAAGTGCATGAATAAGAATATTCAATTCTTCAATTTGCTTCCCGGGATAGAGTACCGGATCTGTTTCTTCCATAGCGCATTTAAATTATCATAAAAAAAAGAGAAAAGGAAGCTTAACACTTCGTAAGTTTTCTAATAAAACCGTTTTCAAGTTGAACGAATTTCGTATTTCTTGTAAGCTATGGCGAGATACGGACTGCTGGAGGTGTGTCATGGAAACAGTTGCTATTGCTGGAAAAATCTCTTCGTATATGGAACAAAATAAGGCAGAAATCGTCACATTTCTCCGAAATTTTGTTGCAATCAAAAGCGTGACCTATGAGGAAGAGGCGGCGGTGCGGTGGTATGCCGACCAATTGAAGAATTTCGGGTTTGATGAGGTGCGAATAGACCCGGTAGGAAACTGTATTGGGAGGATCGGATCGGGAAAGACCGTTCTCCTTTTCGATGCCCACATCGATACGGTGGAACCTGGTAAGGTTGAAGATTGGGGAATGGATCCTCTCAGATCAAGCTATGAGGATGGAATCATCAGGGGCCGAGGCGCGGTGGATGACAAGGCGTGTCTTACAGGATTCGCCTTTGCCGGAAAGGCGCTGAAGGAGTTGCATCTTGACGGAGATTATACCATGTGGGTCTCTGCCAGTATCAGCGAAGAAGATGTCGAAGGCTCCTGCGTCAAGGCAATGATGGAAGAAAACAAGGATATCAAACCTGATTACATCGTTGTCGGAGAAGCAAGCGAAATGCGCATCATCCGAGGTCATAAGGGACGGGCCCTTATCAAGGTGGAGGTGAAGGGAAAGGCCGCCCATGCCAGCGCAGCCTGGAGGGGGGAAAACGCCCTGATAAAGGCCCTGCCTCTAATCAAGGGGATCGACGACATGAAAGAGTTTGTAAAGGATCCCTTTCTCGGAGGTGGTTCAATCGAAGTAACGAAGGTGGACTGCGATACCCCAAGCCTCAATACCATCCCCGGAAGGGTGACGGTGACAATGGACCGCCGTATAAGCTGCGGAGAAAGCGTACAAGATCTTCTGAACGAGGTAAAACCCTTGGTGGATCAGGTGGGAGGAAAGGCATCCATCGATGTGGAAAGGGTTACCACCTATACCGGTTACCAGATCGAACAGGAAGACTATTTTCCAAGCTGGGTCATTCCCGAAGATCATGTACTGATCGCTACCGGCGTTACAACCTTTAAAACACTATTCGACCGAGATCCTGTTGTAGGGTCCTGGGATTTCTGCACAAACGCAACTCATCTCTGCGGTCGTACCGGTATTCCGGCCATCGGCTTCGGTCCCGGAGACGGATCACTGTGCCATTCCACCCAAGACAAGGTATTGGATTCCGAAGTAGTTGATGCGGCAAAATTCTACGCCCTTTTTCCTCTCGCCATGGCGGGAAAATAGAGCATTGTCCCCCGCCCCGCTCCCGAAAAGCGGGGCAATTAGGGGAAAGCATCATACAGGAAGGAAAAAGTAGAAGTGAGCTCCCGCTTCCGACGGATAGAGGCCTACACGGCCTCCGTGTAACTCTACGGCGCTCTTAACGATGGCCAAGCCAAGCCCCCGTCCTCCCGGATTCTCCTCCGAACCCGTGCCCCGATAAAAGCGTTCAAAAACCCGCTTTCGCTCCTCTTCTGCAATTCCCGGGCCTTCATCTCGAATGGAAAATTCATATCCACCATCTCCCTTTACAAGGCCCATGGTGATGGTTGAATCGGGAGGAGAAAAACGAAGGGCGTTTGAAATTAAGTTATCAAGTGCCCTATCGATCTTTACCGCATCGATCATAATTGTGGTCCCTTCCCGAAGAGAACTGTCGAAAACAATCTGCACCGATCGTTCTCTGGCCGCCGGTTGAAAACGGTCCTTGGCACGCAGACAGAGGGCCACAGGATCGCTTTTTTTAAGAGACAGCCGGTCGAAAAGGCGTTCCATGCTGCTGATCGCCCGCAGCTCTTCAATCAAAGAACTCAGGCGGTCGACATCCGACAGGAGGGCATTAAGCTGCCGATCGTCAAGATGGTAAACCCCGTCCGAGACCATCTCCATACGGGACTTCAACAGCGCCACGGGAGTTCGCAGTTCATGGCTTACATCGGCAATGAGTTGTCGCTGGCGCTCCTCGCTTCTCCGCAAATTCGCCGCCATCTGGTTGAATTGCACCACAAGCTGGTCAAACTCCGCGGCTCTTCCGGCCGAAGATGGCAGTCTGACCGAAAGATCACCCTCGCCAATCTTTTGTGCGGCCTGCTGTAACTCGCCGATGGGTCTGATAATGCGGTAGGTGATAAAAATAACCGCGGCGATCGCTACAAACGCGGAAAAGAGGGCCGAGAGAAGGAGGGCCCTGGCAACTCCGCCGAGAAAACGCTTTTGATAGGGAAGCAGCTGAGTGCCAAGCATCGATCCGACAAAGACCTCTCCAATTTTATCGTTTCCTACCAAAATCGATACCCCTTCTCGTTTCCGAAGGGCCTCACGTATATCCTCGGTGATATCGGGAAGCGTATGAAAAATAATCCTGCCCTCTCTGTCGACAATGACGATTCGCTGTCTCGGAGGCATAGGAGGTTCTCTATCGCCCATTCCTCCCTGCCCCATCATCGGATGCATATGGTGATCGGGAGAAAAGGGAGCGAACTCCAGCTCATCCCTGTTTCGATTTGCAAGGGCCATTGCCAAACTCCGGGCAAATTCCCGATCACCACGATCTACAAGATGAGAGAATTCGATACGAATCCGCTGCTGGACCGTGATCCAGACCATAAGAAAGGCAAAAAGGAGCACAAAGGAGAATGCAAGGGTCAGCATCTTCCAGAGGGAACGACTACGCATCATCCTCTCCCGGAGGGACCGTAAAGCGATAACCGATCCCGTGTATTGTCTCGATATAACGGGGATGTGAAGGATCATCCTCAATGGCCTTTCTGATGTTCTTGATATGGACATCTATGGTCCGCTCATAGACCCCGGTATAATCTCCGGAAACCTCCTGAAGGAGTTCGTTTCGTGTAAAAACCCGATCGGGGTAGGAAACAAGCTGTTTCAAAATGGCAAATTGCCCCGGCGTAAGGGCCACCGGATCATTGCCAAGCCTTACTTTCATGCTTACCGGATTCAGCCGAAGGGCTCCGCGGATGATCTCCGTATCTGCCTCAGGCTCTTTCTCCCCAGAAGCCGAGCGGCGCAAGACGGCCCGTATCCTGGCGGCAAGTTCCTTCATACTAAAAGGCTTGGTAACATAGTCGTCTCCACCAATCTCGAAACCAAGTATCCGATCCGATTCTTCGGCTCTGGCCGTGAGAAAGATGATGGGAAGCCCCCGATCGGCCCGAACCTTACGGGCAACATCGAAACCGTCGAGCCCCGGCATCATGACATCGAGGACCAGAAGATCCCACTCCTTTTCCCCAATAAGACGCAGTGCCCGGGGACCATCAGAGGCGCTTTCGCTAGTAAAGCCCATGGCCGAAAGATAATCGCAAATCATCTTGGCAAGCTCCTTCTCATCGTCGACAACAAGAATTCGCTGTGTATGTCCATTCATATTGGTAAGATATCATAAAAATATGAACAAAGTGTGTCGATCTGCCCCTTATCTATTGAGAAAGAGGTAAAACGTGGTAAAGGATATCATCGCACAATGTGCAAAAGAACATTTCGGAATCGAATCACTTTATCCCCAGCAAAGAATTGTCATAGCGAATATTCTCAGTGCCGCCGGTTTTTACGGTGAAGAAGAGGCAGAGGATGCTCCTAAACATCAGTTGGTAATTCTTCCCACTGGCATGGGCAAAAGCATCTGTTTCATGTTGCCTTGCCTCCTCATGAAGCCCCTTACCCTGGTGGTCTTTCCCCTCCTTTCTCTCATGTCCGATCAGAAGCGCCGGTTCGACAATGCCGGTATTCCCGTCGTCCTGATACGGGGAGGACAAAGCCGTGAAGAACGGCAAAAGATATTCCGCAGCATAGAGCAGGAAAAGGTAGCTGCGATTTTGACAAACCCTGAAATGCTGGAATCTCAAAGGCTTATGGAGCTCCTTTCAACCGTCGAAAGGATTCATCTGGTCGTGGATGAGGTACATACCCTCCCCGAATGGGGAGAGAGTTTTCGTCCGGCCCTTCTAAAAATCGGGGGACTTGCCGAAAGGCTTCCAATCACTCAGATCACCGCATTTACCGCCACCGCAGGAGAGCGCATCATCGAGGGAGTCTCACGTCTGCTCTTTCACGGAGATCCCCCGAACCTTGTCACCGCACTTCCCGATAGACCCAATATCCACTACCGGGTCATTCCAAGCCTCAATAAGAGTGCCGACATCGCAGCCTTGCTTGCCGACGGAATGGGCAAGACGGAAAACCATCGGGGAGAAGCCCCTACTCCTTTTGTCTCCCCGATGCCGAGGCCAGCGGTCATATTCTGCAGGACACGCAAGGAAACCGAACGGATGGCAAGAGAACTCCGATACAAGCTGGAAGAGGACTCAATTCGCTTTTACCATGCAGGGCTCGAGCGAGAAGAAAAAGAGCTATGTGCCGACTGGTTTTTTACAAGTATAAGGGGGATTCTTGTAGCCACGACAGCATACGGCATGGGTGTCGACAAAGCAAATATCAGGACCGTCATCCATCACCGACCATCTCCCTCGGTTGAAGCCTTCCTGCAGGAATCGGGACGGGCGGGAAGAGACAGAAAGCCAGCCTGGTCGGTGGTACTACTCTCCCCTGATGATCTTCACCCGGACCACGGCGACCAACGCTATGAGGCCCTGCTTGCCTGCTTCACCGATGCGAATCGTTGCCGACGGGAAGCGCTCCTGAAGCTCCTCGACGCACAGATCAAGGAATGCGGCGGCTGTGACGTTTGCGACAGCAGTGTCCAGCAAGAGGCACGCGGACGCCGAGAGCTGCTCACCCTTTTCAGGGCAATGCCCCTGCGCTGGAAGGAAAAAGAGGGAGCGACCATGGCTGCAATCCGCTTCCCGAACATCACAACGGAAGAGGCCCATTCACTCATCACCGCCCTTTTTGCCGAAGGAAGCCTAAAGAAGGTTTCTCGAGGGCCCTGGAAGGGGCTTATCTACCCGGCTGGTTTTCCCGTTTCCATTTTTCGAACTGATCCTTATCGTTCTGCCGCCAGAGGGCGAAGTCCCCTTCCACAACCCCGTTGAAGCTATCCCAGGGAGAATCCTCCACCTGATAATAGCTCTTACACAGGGTCCCGGGGCGGATCCGGGCAGCCGACCCTTCGCCAATGGACCTTGTAATGGAAACGATTCTTCCCCGATTCCAGAGGGCGCTCAGGGTTGAACCGTCATGAAACAAGATAGTCCCTTCTCCGTGAAAGGTCCCAGCCTGAAAGGCACCTTGATAGCGATCACCATTCTTCCAGAGATACTCTCCCTTGCCGTCGGGAAATCCTCCATGAAAATCACCACGATAAGAATCACCGTTGGAAAGATGTATAAGGCCTTCCCCTTCGGGTTCTCCCTGATTCAGGTTACCCCTATACGCTCCCTTGGCGTAATCTCGCTCAACCACCTGGGCAGCAGCAGTTTCCGATTGCGATCCACCGGTCTCACGGTAGAACCGATCATCAAGCACTCTTCTGCTCGTGTAGTAATGATTGTTCCAATAGCGGGAACCGAGGCTTGTTATTGCGACGCCCCGGTTGGGGCCGTTCGAAATCGCATGAATCAGAGAGCCTTGCCCCAGATACACAGCCACGTGTGTCACCTGCCCTGCAGAAGAGCCGGTAGCGAAAAAGACAAGATCACCGGGAAGCAGTGATTGTCGCTGCACGGTACGGCCCAAACGGGCCATATCCCTGCTGACCCTGGGAAGGTTCTCCAAATAGGGTTTATAGAGGTAGGTAACGAAACCGGAACAATCGAATTTATCGGGACCGGTAGCCCCCATGACATAGGAAGACCCGACCAGTTTCATTGCCGGTACGAGAATCAAACGATTAATTTCATTCGCAGATGCAAGATCAACGATCACCGGCAGCAAGAAAGATAACAACAGTGTTCTGATAACCTTGGCATGGCGCATGACTTATTCTAAAACCAAACGACGATCGATTGCAATCGCCTTCTCGTCGAGGACTGCCCCGTGTCCGGGCGCATCTCCCGGAGTAATGGTGGCGCCCTCGTACACGGCGCCACCGATAACAGGGTCGATGGTGTGCATAAGGGGGCCATCGAGGTCCGCATAACGAAAAATCGGCCGCGCCGATGCAAGATGGGCGGCTGCACTCTGGTAGATTCTGCTTTCGCTCATACAGCCTATCATACACTCGATACCCGAGGCCTCGGCAAGAGAGGCAATGGCCAGGGCGCCGGTAATACCCGCCGATTTTGAAAGCTTGATATTGAACAGATCACAACTCTCCTCCTTTATCAAACGCAGGGCATCTGAGACGGAAAAGAGGGATTCATCGGCCATGATGGGTATCGAGGTACGACGACGCAGCTCTCGAAGCTGATCGAAACGATCGGCGGGAAGGGGCTGCTCACAGTACTCAATATTCCACTTTTCTATCGCGGTTAAAACCTTTACGGCATCGGGGAAACTCCATCCCTGATTTGCATCGACACGGAGAAGAACCTCAGATCCAACGGCCTTACGAATTGCCCTGACCCGCTCAATGTCCAAAGACGCATCGGTCCCAAGCTTTATCTTAACGGCATTATATCCCTTCCGGACAAAAGAACGAGCCCGCTCCGCCATCACCTCAGGAGAGAACAGACCAATGGTATTATCACTTATCAAAGCCCGCCGAGAGCCCCCGAGAAAGGCATAGAGCGGCATGCAAGCCCGCCTTGCAGCAAGATCCCAGAGTGCAATATCAAAAGCGCTCCTTGACGTGACATTATTGGGGAGAAAGTCCTCCATTGTTTTCGCATGTTCGTGAAATGCAAAAGCATTTTTGCCGAGGAGCAAAGGAGCAAGGGCTTCGGCAGCGGCAAATACCGTCCCTATGGTCTCGCCGACAATTGAACGAAAAGGATTTCCTTCCCCCGTACCGGTATTTCCTTCGCTGTCGCTTATGCGAACAAAAAGGGATTCGGTATCCCGAACCTCCATGGTAGCAATCCTAAAAGGAACCTCAAGAGGAATCCTCCCGGTCAAAAGTTCTATCCGTTTGATAAGCATGCCCTAGAGTATCCTCGCTAAAACCATTAATCAAGATCCGATTTCTCCCACGATTTTCTCCTACCCATCCTTTCGTACAGTATGAAAACCTGGACACTCGATAAGATTCGGGTGCATACTGATCACCACTGTAGAGCATCAAGGAGTACGCCAGATGGTCGACATCATTCAGGCAACTAATAACAAAATGCTAAAAGAGTTTATCAGATTTCCTTTTACCCTATATCGCAACCATCCTTGCTGGGTCCCCCCCCTCTTTTTCGATGAATGGAACACCCTTCACTGGAAGAGAAATGCAGCCTACAGCTATTGCGAAAGCAGATTTTTCCTCGCCAAGAAAGAGGGAAAAACCGTCGGTAGAATTGCCGCCATCAAAAACGATCGCTTCATCGAAAAGTGGAAACACCGCTACATCCGCTTCGGTTGGGTTGATTTCATTGATGATCCGGAGGTATCGCAGGCACTCTTTGCAGCAGTCGAATCATGGGCCGAAGAGCAAGGGATGGAGGGAATTCACGGCCCTCTCGGCTTTACCGATCTTGATCCCGAGGGGCTTCTCACTCAGGGTTTTGAGGAAGAGGGAACGCTCCCCATGATCTACAACTACGACTACTATCCCAGGCATATCGAAGCCCTTGGATACCATAAAGATATAGATTGGTTGCAGTTCGAAATTCCCGTCCCGAAGGAGATCGGTCCCAAATTTACACGACTTACAAAAGTGGTGCTTGAACGAAATGAACTGCGCATGGTTCAAGCAAAAAGGCGAAAGGACTTTTTGCCCTACGCCAGAGGGATCTTCGAGGTCATAAACAGATCGTACGCACAGCTCTACGGTGTGGTCGAATTAAATGATGAACAGATTGATGCGTATGTAAGACAGTATGTCGGCTTTGTAAACCCGGACTTCGTCAAAATCATTCTGAATGAAAAGGATGAGGTCATAGCCTTTGCCATTGCCATTCCCCGACTATCATCGACGCTGATCAAGCATAAAGGAAGGCTCTTTCCCTTCGGTGCCCTTGCGCTTCTGCATACCCTTCGTAAACCGACGGAACTTGTATTTTATCTTCTGGGGATCAGACCCGATTACCAGGTGAAGGGGCTTACCTCGATTCTCATGACTGAACTCTACAGGGAGTGCATCGATTACGGAATTACAAGAGTACAAACCTGCGGAGAGCTGGAAAACAATTCGAATATCGTCACTTTGATGAACAATTTTGAACACCGGCAGCATATACGCCGCCGGTGCTATATCAAAACATGGAAATAGCTTGGTAGGTACGATTATTTATCTTCACGCATATAGCTAACACCAAGAGCCGCAGGAGAACCGACCTTCCTGTTGTGAGTCTCCCACCAGGTCATTATAACGAGGACGATAACCGTTGCAAGATAAGGAGCCATGTTGAGGTAGGCAGCAGGGATGGTGGTACCCGAGGCCTGCAAACGAAACTGGACGGCATTGATGCCTCCGAAGATAATCGCTCCAAGTATCGCCCTTCCCGGATTCCACATGGAAAAAATAACCAAAGCAATGACAATCCATCCCCTTCCACCGGTGATATTTTCGGTCCAGCCAGGAGTATAGCTGAGTGAAAGATGAGCACCTCCAAGGCCTACCAGCATGCCTCCGAGTATGGTATACACGTAACGTATCTTCGAAACATTCACACCCATGGCGTCGGCAGTCTGAGGATTTTCTCCCACAGCCCTGAGATTCAATCCGTAGCGAGTCTTGTAAAGAAAAAACCAGGCGACGGGAATCAATAGGAAGACCACATAGGTGAGCAGATCCTGGTCGAAAACGGCTCCAATAATCGGAAGCCGAGAAAGGCCGGGAATGGCAATCGAATGGAAACGAGGAGCAACGAGTCCTGCAAGATAATACCCATTGCTCTCAGGACCAAGTCGCTGTCCCAAAAAACTTGCAAAGCCGCTGCCGAAGATGGTAATGGAGAGGCCGCTGACGACTTGATTTGCACGCATGGTTATGGAAAGAAAGGCATGCAGGGCGGCAAGGACCGCTCCCACACTCATGGCCGCGAAAACAGCAAGCAACAGGTTTCCGCTGTGATAAGAAACAGAGAAGGCCGTAACTGCCCCCATCAGCATCATTCCCTCAATTCCGAGGTTGAGGATCCCCGACCGCTCGGTATAGATTTCGCCGATGGTTGCGTAAACCAAGCTAGTTCCGGCCCTAAGGGTTATGGCAAGAATTGAAGTTACAAGAAGAATCATTATACCCCCTCCTTTTCCGGCTTTATCACTTTCAATCGATATTCGGTAAAGAGACTACCCGCCAGCATGGGGAAGAGAATCATCCCCTGGAGGACCAGGCCCATGGCAGAGGGAAGCCCCATAGTCATCTGAACCTGATCACCCCCAACCAAAAGTGCGGCCATGAGGAGCCCCACAAATAATGAAGCAATCGGGTTGAGTTGGCTCAGCCAGGCCACAATGATGGCGGTATAACCATAACCGATTGAAAGTCCCTGCTGGAGACGGTGACTGATCGCCGTCACTTCGCAGGCTCCCGCAAGCCCGGAAAGAGCCCCGGAAAGCAAGAGTGCCAGGAGGATATTCCTCCCGATACCGACGCCAAGACAGCGGGCAGCCTTTTGGTTCTTGCCGATCATCTTTAGTTCAAATCCCCAGCGAGTACGATTCATGACGACCCAAAGGAGGAGACCGATAATAATGGCAAACCAAAGACCGGCATGGGCCCGTCCGGAAAATCGAGGTAACCAGGCAGCCTCGGGAAACATTCTCGTACCGGGGAAGCCAAAGCCCTTCGGATCCCGCCACGGTCCATAGTATAAGCCCTCGGAAAAAAGGATCGCGACATAATTGAGCATCAAAGTGGTAAGGGTCTCATCCACCCCCAAACCGACCTTAAGCCCCGCAGGAATTCCCGCCCACAAGGCACCGGCAAGGGCCCCCACAATAATTGCCACAGGTAACAGAAGAGGAGCAGGCAGCCAGGAAGACCAGAACAGGGCAACCCATGCCGCTGCTACGCCACCGAAGGTCAGCTGCCCCTCGGCCCCGATATTCCAAAACCGAAGTCGGAATGCTATGGAGACCCCTAAACCGGTAAGCATAAGGGGAATCGCCTTGACCAATGTTTCGGTGAAATTACTCCAAGAACCAAAGGCACCGGCAAACATCCCTGCGTAGGTTTTCAGAGGATTGGTTCTGAAAATTATAAGAAGGATCCCGGTAAGAAAAAGACTGATGATAAACGACACAACCGGAACAAGAATAAGCGCCCGGCGGCTCATGAACTTTCTTTTTTCAAAAACCACTCTCATGGCGGCTACTCCTGTTCACATGTTGCGGCGGCGAGCTTCGCAGCCTCTTCTTCAACCTTGGAAAGAGGAACCCCGGCCATCATCAGACCGAGCGTTTCAGTATCCGCCTCCTCGGAAGAAACAATTCCCATTATCTGGCCTTCAAACAATACGGCAATCTTGTCGGCAACGGAGAGGAGTTCTTCGAGGTCTTCCGAAACCATGAGGACCCCTTTCCCTTTATCACGCTGGGCAACAATCTCGTTACGCACGGCCTCGGTCGCACCGACGTCAAGCCCACGACTGGGATAAGCTGCAACCAGAAGACCTCCGCAAGCATCAATTTCTCGGGCCAAAATGGTCTTTTGAATATTGCCGCCGGAGAGGAATTTCACATGGGTCTGTGGCGCGGGAGTCGAAATCTTGAAAAGGTCTATCATTTTCCGTGCCATCAGCAATATTCTTTTCGGATTAAGAAAACCACCCTTCAGAAGAGGGGGCTTACGGTATCCCTTCATGGCAAGGTTATTGGCGACACTCATATCACCCACGACTCCCATGGCGATGCGGTCGGAAGGAATATGGCTTACTCCCGCCTGAATCATGGCAAAGGGGCTACGTCCCGTCATGTCTCGTCCTTCAAGAAATACCTTTCCACCGGTAGACGAGTGAAGGCCGGTTATGACCTCCGTAAGCTCACGCTGACCGTTACCCGCGACACCCGCGATCCCCATGATCTCACCGGCCCGAACTTCCAAATTAATGCCCGTTAAAGCAGGAAGCCCCTTTTCGCCGTCGGCGCGGATATCCCGAAGTTCAAGAACGACCTCTCCGGGGCTATAATGTTTTTTTTCAATTCGGAAAAGAACCTCCCGACCAACCATGAGCCTTGCAAGCTCCTGAGGATTGGTTTCGGAGGTACGCTTCACCGTAACCAGCCGCCCCTTCTGAAGAACCCGTACCCAATCGGAAAAGTCAATCACCTCTTCCATCTTGTGTGTGATAAAAATGGCCGAACGCCCCTCACCGGTCATCTGTTGCAAGACACAGTTTAATTCATCCGACTCCTGAGGAGTGAGCACGGCAGTCGGCTCATCAAGGATAAGGATGGTTGCCCCCCGATAGATCTGCTTCAGGATCTCAACCCGCTGCTGCTCGCCAACCGAAAGCTGCCAAATATATGCAGCCGGATCAACTTTCATAGAATAGTGTTCGGAAATTTCATGAATCTTGCGATGGACACTCCGCATATCAGGGATCGCCGCGACACTCTTGAGACCAAGAATAATGTTCTCGGCAACGGTCATCGTATCTACCAGCATAAAATTCTGGTGTACCATCCCAATGCCCAAATCCATGGCATCCCTTGGGCTTTCGATATCAACACGCTTGCCGCGAATATAAATCTCACCTTCATCGGGGCGATAGAGTCCTGCAAGAACATTCATGAGTGAACTCTTTCCCGCTCCGTTTTCACCGAGAAGGGCAAGAACCTCTCCGCAGTAGAGTTCAAGATCAACATGGTCGTTTGCCACGACTCCGGGGAACCGCTTGGTTATTCCCTTCATCTCAAGGATAGGGACTTTCCCTACTTCGTCACTTCCCATCTCGTGCAACCTTTGAATATGGTATGAGAGGACCCGGCAAAAGCCGGGTCCGATGATTCGAACAATTGATTGGCTATATGCCGTTAATTACCGGTCTTCCCAAGAACACCGTCCACAAACACACTCATGTTGAGCATATCGGGATCACTCATCTTCTCACCGGCAGGTACCATCATACTCCCATCCTGGGCCTTGACAGGTCCCCAGAAAACATCCCATTCTCCGGCTTCGATCTTAGCGGTCTCTTCATCGACCAGGGATGTAACATCGTCGGTGACCTTTGGGCTGAACTCGGAAAGCTCAACAACGCCGTCTTTCAAGCCACCCCAGAAGGAGTGAGTCTTCCAGACACCAGCCATGGCCTGCTCTATGGTTTCGGCATAATAGGGTCCCCAATTCCACATGGGACTTACAAGAACAGAATCACCAACAAATTTACCCATATCGGAGTCGTAACCGATGGAAACCATTCCCCGTTCCTGGGCAGCCTTCTGAGGTTCGGTAGTATCCTGGTGCTGAGTAATCAAATCACAGCCATCGTCAAGCAATGCAACGGCGGCTTCCCGTTCTTTTACAGGGTCGTACCAGGTGTTGGTCCAAACGACCTTGACGGTAGCATTCGGATTAACCTTTCTTGCACCGATGGTAAAGGCATTGATTCCACGAATAACTTCGGGAATAGGGAAGGCTCCTACGTAACCGATTTTGCCACTCTTGGAACTCTTTCCGGCAACCAGTCCGGCAAGATAACGAGCCTGATACATTCGGCCGAAATAGGTCGACATGTTCTCAGCAGTTTTATAACCGGAGCAGTGCTCAAAATAGACATCAGGGAACTCCTGAGCAACCTCATACATGAAATCCATATAACCAAAGCTGGTGGCAAAGATCATGTCGTATCCCTTCTGAGCATACTGACGGATGATTCTTGCAGCATCAGGCCCTTCGGGCACATTTTCGATAAAGGTGGTTTCAACCTTATCCCCGAGCTGAGCCTCTACATATTTTCGTCCCCTTTCATGCTCATAGGTATAGCCGAGATCTCCCGGAACACCTATATAAACAAAAGCAGCCTTAAAGGGTTCGGCCTGTGTTTCCTGCGACTCCGCTGCGGGCACTTCGGCAACCGGCTCTTCCTTTTTCTGGCAGCCGGCAAAGAAAACCGACATAAGCACCAGCCCCACGGTCAGCGTGAGTAATACCTTTTTCATCTCCACTCTCCTTTTTTTATTGGAAATTTACAACATTGTACAACAGAACACGAAGGAGGCAAATAGTTTTCACAAAAAATAGTGTTCGGAATCGTGGTGGTACCGGAACAGCAACTACAATTTAGCACCAAGATAGCTGGCAAGGCGCAATAGATCGGCAAACACCCCTCCAGCCGTTACCTCAGGCCCTGCACCAGGCCCCTGAATAACAAGAGGCTGCTGACGATATCGTTCGGTCGTAAAAGCCACGATGTTATCGCTTCCCGTGATACGGGCAAAAGGATGATCCATCGGGTAGCCCTTCAATTCGACACGGCAGTTTCCCGACTCGTCGATGGAACCGACATACTTGAGCATCTTGTTCTCAGCCTGGGCACCCTTAAGCAAGCTGTCCATCTCCTCGTCTATGTCGCTCAGCCGTTTCATGAAGTCCGCAACCGAAACGTCTACAAGATGCGGAGGGACCAGGCTTTTCACCGGAACATCCTCGACCTCAACGGGGTAACCGACCTCTCGGGCAAGAATCACCGTTTTTCGAACAATATCCATTCCCGAAAGATCATCCCGAGGATCCGGCTCGGTATAACCCAACTTTTTCGCTTCGGCAACCAACGAGCTAAATGGCGAGGAACCGTCGAATCGCCAGAAAAGATAGGCCAGCGTGCCTGAAAAAACGCCTTCAATGCTTATTATCTTGTCTCCGGTACGGATAAGCTCGCGCAAGGTTCCAATAATAGGCAGACCGGCACCAACGGTCGTTTCATATAAGAAGTGGCGACGACGGCAATTGGCGATTTCCGTCATTTTCGTGTACTCATTCCATGGTGCCGTACCGGCTTTTTTATTGGGGGTGATGATATGAATTCCGCGATTCAACCACTCTGCATAACGTTTGGGAAGTTCATCGCTGGAGGTACAGTCGATGATCACCGCATGAGGGAAATAGTCTGCAGCAACATGGTCGACGAAGCGATCGATATCAGCCTCTTCTGCATGCTCTTCAAGCGTCTTTTTCCAGCCGTCGATATCGATTCCCTGCTCGGCAAGAGTCATCCTCCGGCTATCGGTAATCCCCCGAACCCGAAGATCGAGGTTGAAGGCTTTACGAAGCGCCTTACTTTCACCTGCAATCTGATTGATGAGGGTTCCACCGATCAGTCCAGGCCCGATAATCCCGATACTGAGACTCTGGGGGGAAAGATAGAAGCCAGCATGTACGGCTCGAAGCGCCCTGGCCGAATCGGAACGACGTATCACCGCGCTGATGTTTCGCTCCGATGAGCCTTGTGCAATGGCTCGTACATTGACACCGGCCTTACCAAGAGCACCGAAGAAATTCGCGGCAATTCCGGGAATACCGGACATCTGATCCCCTACCGCAGCAAGGATGGCACAATCCCCTTCTATATCGATAGAGTTGATTCGATACGTGGCGAGCTCGGAGGCAAAGGCCCCTGTCGCAGTCTCTTTCGCCTCTTCCCCCTGCGAGGAAGGAACGGCACAGCAAATCGAATGCTCGCTGGAGGCCTGGCTGATCAGAATAACGGAGATTCCTTTTCCGTTTAGGGCACGAAAAAGTCGGGCGGAAATTCCGGGAACACCGATCATCCCCGCCCCTTCAATATTCAAAAGTGCGATATCCGAGATAATCGAGAAACCTTTTACGGGATGGTCCGCACCGTTCGTGGGTGTTCCCGATATTCTGGTTCCCGGGAAATCGGGATGGGTAAAAGGAGAAATGCAGATGGGAATATCCTTGATCATCGCAGGAGTCATGGCAGGAGGATGCAGAATATCTGCTCCGAAAAAAGCGAGTTCCGTTGCTTCTTGGTAGGTAAGTTCGGGAATCACCTCTGAGCCCGGAACCATATTGGGATCGGCACTCATGACCCCGTCGACGGAGGTCCAAATCCGCACCTCTTCGGCCTCTACAAGATTGGCAAAAATCGTTGCCGTCATCTCCGCACCGTCGGAGTGAAAAGAGGCCCCGCCCCCGTTTTCGAGGGTTGCAAGTCCCCCGGGAACAACAAGGACATCAAAGGAATTGTCTTTTTCCAGAAAATTCTTCCACCGCAGCTCGGTCTCGCTCCAGCACACTTCCGGACCGGATTCGCTGTAGCGAATGACCAAAACCTCCTCCGCATTGCCATAACGGACAGATAAGCCCTCGGCCTTGAGGCGTGCGGCAATCGCAGCCGTAATCCATATGGTTCCTAGTGAACTGATATAGTAGCGGGTTCTGTCCGAACAGTCCCTGACAAGCCATACGGCCCTGATAATGTCTTCAAGATCATGGAAATCACGCCGCAGGCGTTCATCGAACTGATCACGATAAAGGGAGGGCACCATTTCATCGATCATGGAAAAACGATTCTCCCGCAGTTCCTCCATCCGGCCCCACAGTTGTTCGTTTCTGGCCATTGCCAGATGTATCAAAGATATGAGGATCTCGGTGACATCTTTCTCTGAGGCAACGGAGACAACAGAACGCATATCTGTGCCGTCGGAGAGAATCTCCTTTAAACGATTAATACCTTCACGGCTTCCGCATGCCCTGCCGTCTACCCGATGTACAAGCCACCCGCTCATATTCTTCTCCTTGTCGTAATAAGATACTAGTAAAAAAAATACCCGAAGCTCCTTAAAGGCGCTCCGGGTATCTGCACTTCGTCGGTTAAAACAGAAAAGCCCTGCTTTACGCCTTCACAACTTTGTTGCTTTTCAGGCAGCGAGTGCAGACTGTAATAGTCTTCTTCTGGTTTCCGACAAGAGCCTTCACCTTTACCAGGTTAGGCTTAAATACGCGTTTCGTTCTGACTCCGATATGCTGGCCGGCCCCCCCCTGTTTCTTGGGTTGACCCTTTCGCGGTACGCTATGGCCGGCTACCGTTCCTTTTCCACAAATTTCACATCTCCGCGACATCGTTTCGTACCTCGACTTATTATTCACCCTAAAAAGGCATCGGCACTATAGCAGATTCGACAAAACATGTAAAGCCATGGAAAGGTGCTATTTTACTCTCTTTCCACGCGACGAGTGTCAAATAAATTCCCGGCAAGAACCCCAGCCGTTTCAAAAGCCGCCGATTCAATTGCCGCTGCACTTCGGCGAAAGTGATCGGGGTGCTGTGAGACAAAAAGCTCCAGCCGTTCTCTTTCTTCAGGTTTGGCAGCTATCAATGTCGGAATGGTATGATTGAAAAAGTAGGAATCGACCCTACTTCTATCCTGCTGCATAAGATACGCCATAAATTCATTGACCAAAAGATAATTGTCTTCTAAGACATTATAACGCTTCCAATCAAGGAAGATACGCCAAAAATCTTGTTCTTCGGTCGAAAGCGTGTCCCAATAGGAAAATACCCGATCACGAAAAGGTTTACTTGAGAAGAAAAGACCGTGATACCCTTCATGGACCAAAAAGAGATAACGAAGCCGGTCGGAAGACTCCCTGGAAAGAGAAAGAAATCCCCCATCCACACCTTTCCACCCACCCGCTTCATCGGGTGCAATGATGTTGTTCTCTTCCAAAATATCCCTCAGCATGTATTCTTCGTCGTTTAGAGGGAATTTCTGGCGCTGTGCCTCGGTAAAAAAGCGAGCGAGGTCCTCGCTACGATAGTCGTGGGCATTCCAGCCGTGGCGCTTTTCCAGTGCCTCATTTGGTAAGAGTTCTCCGGCGCTGCCCTTTTTTTCGACAAAAAAAGCAAGCCGTTTCAACATTGCCGACTGAACCGCATAGTCCCGATAATCAAAAATTAGAAGCTGGGGAAAAAGGTTCCATGAATAGAGTTCAAAATCACTTCGTCGCCATGTGGAGGCCGAACGGTCGAGGACCTCACCCATGTCTGCAGGCATGGGTGACCACCGGCTATCGGTCCACAGGGCCCGTCGATTGATACGGAGAGCCTGCGGGGTAAGCCCCTTTTCGCCTTCAAGCTCAATCCGAAGATCGCCGGACAACGGAAAATCAGGGAGAAAAAAAAGCTCATGCTCGCCGGGGCGCAAGGTAATCGTGTAATCGGCACGAAACTCCCCTTCATTCCGAAAAATCCGTATCACTGCCTGTCCCGGCATTTCCAGCGTTGCATCGAAACGATAATCAAGTTCAAGCTCATGCCGATAGAGGCTACTTCCATCCTGTCCGATATAAAACTCGAGGTTCCATTGTCCCGGTTCGGCGCCCCCTGTATCGACACGACAGGTTGGATAAAGCGAGGCCTCCCAACGTTGGGAAGTCTCCTTTTCAAAGTCCGGAAAGCGTACCACAAGAAGATGTTCCGTCGGATCTGCAGAGCCGACTCCACGGAGCAGAAAAGAGGAATATGCCGGTGCCTTCCCTGCCCCTATCCTGAACCACTGCAGCAGTCTTTCCATTGTGATGGGTAAACGTACTGTGGTTTCCCAGGATTCCGGCGTATGAGGAAGCGGTAACGCGAAAGTCTCCTTGGTGCCAAATGCCGAGTCACCGGCCTCAAGGCTCAGGTCTATTCCGGGGCTGATATAGTCGACAAGAAAATCGCGACCGGAGAAAAAGCTTGTATCGCCCTTGATATAGTAGCGAGGAGTGACAGAGCCCTTCTCAGAGACAAAGAGCCGACCTTCTTCCGCTCTCGAATGGTTTGGCCGTTCCCGAAGATGAAAGTTCACGTCGGTGCCGATAATCTCGACCGATTTCACGGATCCGCCACAGGAGGCGAGCAGTGCTACACATCCCATAAAAACAAAAGAGAACAATAAGGTATGCTTCATATTTCACCCATGCATCAGGAGTATACTTCTCGTCAACAGCTCCGCAACTTCCCGTTTCCGCTCCGGTCCGAACTCAACATCGTCCCGCATGAGCGAATCGAAGCGGCCGCGAAAGTTCTCGGGTAGTATGGGAAGAGCAAGCACCTGCTCTCCCAGCTGCCGGGGTGATGGCTCGAAGCGATGGTTTACCGCAAGAAGGAAACTGCAGATTCTTCGGATAAAGCCAGCAAGGCTGATGACATAAAAAAGGGAATCACCCCTTACAACCGCCGATCCGAGATCTGCAAGATGATGTTCGGCCCTTGCACGGTGCGCCTCCGACAGTTGCGTCCAGAAAGAAGCAGAGATCCGGTCGAGTTGGCCACGGACCTCATCAAGCCAAACCCCTTCTTGGAAGATGATTCGTCCGTAGCGGAGACGATAGAAGGTATAGGTACCGGAATCGCGAAAGGCAGCAAGGTTTTCATCAGGGCTCCTCAAAAGGCGATTGATAAAATCGATATATTTATATTCGATTCGAACCGGCAGGGTATCGATAAAAAAACGGTCCTTCATTGCATAGGCGGAACTTTCGAAAGCCCCTAAACCGGAAAAAATGTCTTTTCGAATCTGGGGGTCGGGAAGCGATCCTCGATAGTATACATCGAGACTAAGGTAGAAATAGGGATCATCGGGAGATATTTCCGCGGATTCATGAAGCGTAATTGCCTCTATCCCTGAGATAACCTTTAACTGCTCAATAAGCTTTTTTGCAGCCTGGGCAACATCGCGTACCATCAAATATCCTCCTTGCGCAACCGGGGATCCTGTGACATGCTTTCCGGCATGGAAACGATACCCGCAGGTCGGTATGGGGTCATACTGCCAAACGACACCCTATCTTCGGCAATCACATCGTTGCAGACGCGCTTATACCGGGAACTCGGTCTCTTTCAGGCCAGATTCTTCCCGCCAATGGTGCCGCTGTTTCTTCTCAAGCATAGCGATTTCTCAGAGGAAAGACCAGTCCGTAGCGAAGAGGGGCGATCGATCGGGAAGGAAATCCGTACGGCTCTTCCCGGTCTGCTGCACTACACAACACCGAAAGCTTTTTCCGACGGGAGCATGGGACTGCCCCTGAGGGAAGACGAAAGCAATGCACTTTCGTCGCTGCTTTCTGGAATTTCAGGAGCACAAGCGCTTTCGTCTATAGAGACCGTGATTCTCATCTTGCCGGGAAACACCCAGAAAAAGGAAAAAGAGAAAAACGAAGCATTAAGACTTGCAAAGAATTGTTTTCCGACAGGGGGGACCCTTACAAAATGGAAACCCGCCCTTCTCGACATCAAAACGATCGATGAGGATGGGATTTCCTGGACACTTTATCCCTTGATCTCTTGATGATGATAGACAACCACACGGTTGCGCCCGTTTTCTTTGGCACTGTACAGGGCCTTATCGGCAGCCAAAGTGAGTGTCGATGCATCCGCACATTCGGGAAAACCAGCTATGCCACAGCTAAAGGTCACAAAAAACTGTTTTGATTCGGATTGTTGAATAACCCGGGAGAAATTTTCCCTAATTTCATTCATGATGTGCTCGGCGGCGGTGACATCTGTATTCAACAGGATAATACCGAACTCTTCGCCGCCGTAACGGCCGATAATATCGGTACGTCTCAGACGATCAAGCAGAAGTCGCGCCAGATTCTTTAAGACACGATCTCCGGTGAGATGGCCATAGGTATCATTTACCCGTTTAAAATGGTCGGCATCGATCATAGCAAAGGTGAGGAACGTTTCCGAACGTGAGGCTCTGAGGAGCTCACGGGAAAGATGTTCCTTGAGATTCGTATGATTCAAAAGTCCCGTGAGGGAATCCCGCTCCATAAAATACCGAATATTCCTGTTTCGTTCGGCTCGGGTACTGACAACTTGGATCAGATAATCAGGATTAATAGGTTTGGTGAGAAAATCATCTCCGCCCCTGCAAATGGCTTCCATCTGCTTCTCTTTGTTTGATTCAAAGGAAAGAAAGACGATAGGCACACCGACAAACGCCTCATGCTGACGAAGGAGTGCGGTTAGTTCAATTCCACTACATCCGGGCATGTACATATCCATGAGAATCAACTCAGGTTTCGATTCGATCAGAATGCTCAGCACCTTCATGGGATCACTGGCAACCGAGGTTACCATACCTGCCTGCTGGAGAAGAAATGCATAGTAGGCTACCTGCTCGGGATCATCGTCGACAATAAGAATATGATACGGAGCAGCCTCAACCCTGGAGACAAGACTGTCGATTTTATCCACGAGACGACCGATATCCAGAGGCAGGAGAAAGAAAGCATCACCGCCCGCCCGTACAGCCTGCAGGCGCGTCATAAAATCTTCGTGTTCCGAAACAAAGATGATACCAAGCTTATTGCGGTAATGCCGTTTTACGGCCGATAAACCAGCCGAAAGCTCTTTGTCGTGAAGAAGATGCTCGGTGTTGACAATAAGAAGCCTTCGACCTCCCGATTCGAGTTTCCTCCGTACAATCGAAAGATCATCAATCTCCTCAACCTCATATCCGTAATAGCCCAGCTGCTCGACAACATTGGAGGCAATCACGCCTGTACGGTCAACAAGATGGATAATTTTCTTCTCGGAAAGGCTCCCTCCCCCATTGCTCTTCGAATCAGGACCTTGACGTAACTCCGAAAAATCAGGAGCTTCCAACTCCTCCAGTTCTTCAGGCTCGCCCTCTTCACAGAGCCCCTCCAGGGCAGCTACTGCCTCCCGAAGGCGGGAGTAGTCTTCCGGCTCCGGAGGTTCTCCATTTTCGATAAGTTTCTCCAATCGATTTTCCAGGACCTTCCCACTTCGAGAAAGTTCTTTAAAACCAAAAGTAGCACCAGAACCGACCAGTTTATGGACAAGAAGACGAAGTGTAGGAAGGCTCCCGGCAGAGCCATCCCTTTCCGCCATCACTAAAGCATCTCTAATTTCCCGGAAACGTTCGGGAAGCATCCTTATATACTCTTCCGCAAGGGCTGCAAGCTTTTCTTTTAATTGACCGGATAATTCGTCCATCCTTCGATTATGGTTGAGAAGATATGCCGAGTCAAGGAAGAGGTTGCCTTGAAGCAATCTCTTTAGTATAGTGTTATACTATGATCAATGATAGTGATTTGTCGGCCAGCTTGGAAGACTACCTCGAAGCCATCCTGATACTGGAAAAACGTAATCGAGTTGCCCGCGTGAAAGAAATTGCGGAAGCGCTAAATGTCCAAATGCCTTCGGTGTCCGGGGCCTTAAAGGTTCTTCGCAGCAGAGGGTTGGTCCACTATGAAAAAAACAGTTACATACGGCTGACGGAAGAAGGGATGAAGGTAGCCAAATCGATCCAGGATCGACACTTTGCCCTTGCCGGATTCTTACGAAAGGTGCTTAATCTTTCCGCAGATAGCGCCCAGGATATCGCCTGTAAAATAGAGCATGTCATCACCCCAGAACTTGCATCAAGGTTCAGATCTTTGACCCAGTATATCGAAGACGAAGTTATTGCTAATCAGATGAGTCGGGATTCCTGGGAAACGCTCATTAGCGGTCATCAGACGAACGATTCCGATCACTGAAATAGCGGCACACATCTTGTACAACACATTCGGAACATCGAGGATTCCTGGATAAGCAGACATAGCGCCCGTGCAGGTTGGCAGCCATGGAAAAATCGGTTTGGTCGGCAGAGGGAATCAGGCTTTTGACTTCTCTCTCAACAATCGCTGGATTTTCGCTATCGGAAAGGCCGATACGTCTGACAACCCTTCCGAAGTGAGTATCAACAATGATTGCAGGCTTGCCAAAACAGTCCCCCAACACTACATTGGCACCTTTCCGCCCCAGCCCCGGAATCATCAACAGCTCTTCCATAGATTCCGGCACGCTTCCATCGAATTTTTCAAGCAAAGCAGCGGCTGCTGCCACAATGTGACGGGCCTTGACACGATAAAAGCCCACCGAATGGATAAGGTCCTCAACCTCTTCCCCATCGGCCTCGGCAAGCGATTTCGCATCAGGAAAACGTCGAAACAGTTTCTCGGTAACAACATTAACCTGCGCATCTGTGGTTCTGGAAGAAAGGATGACGGCAATCATAAGCTGATAACAGTTATCATGCCGCAAAAGCGTTTCGGCCTTTGGCCATGCCTGCAAAAGACGCTCGACCACCATTGCCGACAGCAAATCTCGGTTCATAAAGATAGCCTATCATAAGCGCAGAAGAAGGCCAACGGCTTGACCCAAAAGAGGACGATCGTTATACTTTGCCTCGGTCTCCGGGATGTAGCCTAGTGGCTAAGGCGCCTGCTTTGGGAGCAGGAGATCGCCAGTTCGAGTCTGGCCATCCCGATGATGCATGCGTCCATAGCTCAGCTGGATAGAGCAACGGCCTTCTAAGCCGTAGGTCGCAGGTTCGAATCCTGCTGGACGTAACAACTAATCCCTTACAAAATAAGGAATTACAAAAAAACAGAAAGCAAGACACTATGGCAATCTGCATTTTTACTGCATTTTATTTTCTAAAAGGATTCAGATATGCCAAGGAAAACTGAACAATTCTCCATTATTCTCCGTCCTCCATCAAAGGTGTATCATTTCAAGTTGGCAGGGTGGTCCAACTATAAGAGCACTCAGGTGTTTTTCGATCAGCACCGGGAGCGTTTTCAGAAACACCTAAACTGCAAAACAAAAGCCGATGCCCAAGAAGTGGTCAGAATGGCAATCACCATTCAGGAAGAATCAAAACGGCCTATGCCATTATCTTCCCAGGTGAGACTAATAGACCTGCTGAAAGATGCCTACACTTGGGACCGATGTCCACATGTCCGGCGTCTACGGGACGAGGGAAAGGCTATCACAAAGCGCCATGTCCAAGACAGTCGGAACATTATCAAATCCCACATCCTCTGTTGTAAAGATTTTGTGAATAAGCCAATTGCCAAGATGAGAAGATCAGACGTTCTGGAGTTCCGGTCATTCATGTTGGATCGGGTAGGACCAAGAACTGTCAACAAAGCACTTTCGATTGTAAAGGCGGTTATTAGAGAAGCAATCTTCCAGGAGGTGATCGACCGAGATCCTACAATCGGAGTAAGCAAGGTGAAGCTTACCGAGAAAAAAGAACCTGGCGTTTTCACTAAAGAGGAGCTTCTATTGATGTTTCCGGAAAAAGGGATTGGCCCATGGAAAAGCATCACTGATCATACGGTCTTCCTTACCGCTGCAAGCACCGGGATGCGGAGGAGTGAGATACTGGCCCTACGGTGGGAGAACGTGAACCTGGAAAAGCAGTTTATCAATGTGGTCGAAGCTTTCAAAGACTACCGGATGATAGAGATCGGCAAACCGAAATGGGAGCGTTCCCGGGTGGTCCCGATTCCCAAGAAACTGGTCACCAGGCTGAAGGATCTGAGAGATCAATCACCATACGCAAAAGATTCGGATTATGTGTTTTGTTACAAGGATGGTACTCACTTGGGTGGAACTTGGTGGAGTAAGCATTTCCGCTCCGCTTGCATTGCTATTGGAGTGATCAAAGCTAAAAAAAAGGTCAAAGAAAATGAAGATCCTAACCCACGGAACCTTACTCCACATTCCTTCCGGCATACACTAAATACACTGTTACTAAGCAACGGATACGATAGCGGAAAGATCAGAGCTACTCTGGGATGGACCAGTGAAAAAATCCAGGACAATTATACTCATTTTTCGATAGACCACCTGAACGGTCAGTCGGATATGGTAGAGAGCTTTTTTGAAAAGGATAAAAAAAATGGAACCAATTAAAAACGATATCATTCCGGGAAAACATTTTTTATAGCCTCTTTCCAAATTTCGCTTAGATAAATATCAAACCTTACTCAACCTTTCACTTCCTAAATTGCAAAATTTTACCCTGTGTCTTCCGCCCTTCCCTCTTCGTTTTCCCAGCGCCTAGCCATAACCAGAAGATCATCAACTCGATCCTCCGGGAGCCGCAGGGCCAACTTTGCCAACTTCAATGCCTTGGGATTTGCATTCAGTTGAGCCCCCAGAATATCTTTCGACTCCTCCCCGCTTATCAGGTACTCCACGGAAACGCCCAGGGCTTTGGCTAGCAGAACAGCCCTATCTGACCGGGGGATAGAGGCCTTTGCACTCATCCAAATTTCTATTGTCCTGTAATTGATGCCAGTTTTCTTTCCAAGTTCTTTAGCAGTGAAGCCATGAGAGACCATTAATAGTTTTAGTCGTTCAGTAAACTTAGAAGCAGTCATACCTCTTTCATCGGCAATATTAGTATGTTTCTGGAAAAAAATACATATAAATGTGTGTTTTTGTTTGACAAACACATATTTATATGTAAAATAATCTTCATAGCACATAAAAACATGTGTTAAGGAGATTGTATGAGAGATATCAGGGTTCCTCTTGATGAAGAAATTATCGAAGAAATCAAAACAGGCCCCCTTTCTATAACAGGAGGACAGGGAGCCGCTTCCTGGGTACGTCAGTTGATCCTGAAAGAACTGGAACGATATCGGTCCATAAAGAATGGCAACTCTCAGCTCAATGTAGAGGCATTCCATAATTGATCAAGGTTGAAGAACGCAATGGATATCGTAAATAGAAATGAGACTATCACCTTCGATGATTCTATCGAAGGTGTAACCAAAACTCTGGCAGAAGCTCTGGCTATGGTTGTTTCAAAAGGGATCAAGCCGGTGGTGATCGAAAAGCAGGATACCATAGTTGATGTTAAAGGCGCTGCTGAGTATCTGAAAGTATCTACTGCCACCATCCATCGGATGACTAAAGATCGGGAAATTCCCTATTTCAAGGTGAAAGGCAATAACCGGTTTTCGATCAAAGAACTGGAGAAATACATATCAAATCAAATGATCCATCCTAACAAAAGGAGGAAGTAGAGGGACTACAAGAAGGGCGCCATTGTAAACCTGATTAATGTCTTGCGGCTTGAGCGCTACCGCGAAAGAAATCTTGCGTTCGACTACGAGGGAGTGAGTGAGGCTCCTGCCTTCACCGGGCGGAATCTCAGATCAGGGATCTTTGACAGATTAGAGAAGGATTTTGCAGCTACCTGGCTTCATGTTTCTTTCTGGGATTTGTTTTGCTTCCTGGCGGCGTACCCTTCAACGAGGATTCTTACGGCCTCAAGCTCCGAGTCGTCAAGCTCTTCGAGCCGGTTTACAATATCGGCATAACGTCTCGGACGGATATAACCAATAAATAAACTACAATTAAAATATGTAATGCAATATAAGGTCTAATCTATCTTTCTACTAAGTATTCATCAAGCATTGAGTTAATCACCTTAGATACAGTCTTATTGGCACCATAAGGTGAATCACCCGAAGCAGTACCCTCTGCCAGAATAAGCCCGGAAGATATCTCCACCCATCTTATAGAAAGATCAGTTATAACATTATGGACAACATCAAAGTAATATCTATATTTAAAGTGGACAGCTATTCTCTGAATATCCTTACCTATAGCATCAGCACTATATGTTCCTTTTTCTACATAGTTAGGGTCAATTCTAAGTATTTCGATATTCCTTTTATCAAATTCTTGAGAGATTACCTTCCCGATATTTAATGGATCATCAAGTTCTGGGAGGAAGAAAACCACATCTTTTTGTATCTGTTGACGAAAAGATGTGTCATAGGTGGCACAGCCAAACAGTAAAAACGTTAAGGATATGAACAATAGATATGCTCGTTTCAATTTTGTGCTCCATTTTTATTCTTATGACCAATTATAGATGAATTGAAGAGAAATTCAACTGTGCTTTTACGATTACATTTTTAAAGATCTTTGTTAATCTGGAAAATACAGGATTTTTCGCTACCCTGACCTACGCCTCTCTCTGGGCCCTATTCTGTTTTCTGGCTACATAGCCTTCAGCAAGTACTCTCATAGCCTCAAGTTCTGGCTCATCGAGCTCCTCAAGCAGATTGAAAAGATCGGCGTAACGGTGGGGAGGCTGCCAGGAGTCAGCTTCTTCACCCGTTACAAGATATTCAACAGTGGTATTGAGTGCTTTTGCAATTGCAGTGGCTTGCTCTACATTCGGTAGACGTCCCTTTGCCGTCCACCCTTTGAGGGTGTTGTAGCTAATGCCAGCTTTCCATGCTAACCATTCTTGAGTCTTCTTTTGATTTCGTAACTCTTCTTTTACTCGGTCAATGAAATCCATACTCTCTTTATCGGAAAAAATACTCCATTTGGATACCATTTTTCTTGACAAAGAATCCGTTCGGAGTAATAATAGCAATATGAAAGAATCCAAACGGATACCTGATGATCGTTATAAAGCATCTATCCCATTCAATACAGAAGAGAAAAGTAGGTTCATCTTTTTTCTAAAGGCAACCGGCAGGAAGGCTGGACCCTACCTAAAGGTAGAGATGATGAATCGCGTAAAGGAATGGGAAGCCATCCAGTCGGGAAAGACACAACTCGATATAAAACCATTCGAGTAAATGAGACAGAGCAGGATCGTGTAAGGAGAACATACGGGCTCATATACGAGGGAAGAGCGACGTTTCGGCCTACCCGGCCGGAACCTCAAATCGGTGATCTTTGACAGATAAGAGAAGGGATTTAGAGATAAGGATTTAGTGCTGTCCTGTATAGGGAAACCATTTGGAATGCTGATAAAGCAGCCTCTGACCAGGCCATTACCACTTGTGGGGTTCGAATCCCCGAGGACAGCAATCGGAGCGAAGCCTTGTTTGCATGCCGAAGCGCAATAGTGCAAATGTCGGGATTTAACTCGCCGGAGACGTAACCGGCACAATCTACTCCGTGAAAACGGGAAAGGAGGAAGGCGTGACAGACAAGACGAAGCGCATTATTGCCTATGCGCTGACTGCGATAGCCGCCGCAGTTTTGGCGTTTGCCGAGCTGTTTGGCTGGGACCTGCCGGACTGGGGAACAATCATGAACGTAATAGTCATCATTGCATCCCAGGTCTTCGGCATTGAGTGGATTCCACCCAAGCGGGCAAGCAATGGAACCGGCGGAAACGGTTAAAAATTTCAGATGAGATAACGGCTAAAAACAGGCAAACGAGACGCAATCGTTAACTGCGTTGGCGCCCGGGAAAATTAGATAGGGCTGACCGGGGGCAACCAGTGAGACCGCAAGTAGACGGGCATAATTGAGGCGGAAGCCGAGTGAATGATCAGGATGGCAACCTGATTGAAAAGCGTGTTATGTCGATAGCCTAAGCTCCGGGTCGCGCCGGACACTGGTTTTACCTTATTTCCGCAAGGAAGCAGTCTGGTCGTTACTGTACAAGTGGTTTGCCTTATTGGTTTAGCAAAGTGGAAACGACAAACCAGGTCTATAGACTGCCTTAACGGGTTAAGGTACCGGGCGCCGGGGAATCGTGGCGCTTTTAAGTGACCGGATGACCAACCATATACCTTTCCGATATGGCGGTAAACAGCACCTCCCCAAGGCGTAACGGTCGTCCGGTTTCTTAACTTCCCCGTATGGGGGAGAAAAACAATCCGTGATGCCGGAGAAATAATAGCATCTATATTTTCGCGGCTGTATGTCGGGATTCAAACAGGTTGGATCGGTAAACACCAATTTTCCTACCGGTCCAACACCTTTCAACCTTTTTCAAGGAGGACATGGTAATGGAATTGGAAGAAAAAGAAAGCTTGCAAGGTTTCATAGGAGTGAAAAGGATCAAAGCGCGATCAATGACCAGGCGTGGATACAACGGCTATCGCGGCTGGCAACTTCCTGCGGATGAAAACGGAGATGATGAAGGAATGCTTGTCGAGTATGTCGATGGCGGTAAATCCAATCATCCCGCACATGAAGGCTATATCAGCTGGTCACCTATCGATGTTTTCAATCATGCTTATCGGCCATGTGATGCCCTTACGTTTGGCTTTGCAATCGAAGCGGCAAAGGCCGGAGAGAAGATTGCCCGGAAAGGCTGGAATGGAAAAGGCATGTTTGTCTTCTACCAGAAGGGCTACCCGGAAGGAATACCGATCAACAAAAACACCGCGGAGGCAACAAGATTGCCGGAAGGAACCGTCTGCAAATTTCGGCCGTATCTCATGATGAAGACAGCACAAAACGACTTTGTGCCGTGGGTTGCATCGCAAACCGACATCTTAGCGGAGGACTGGGAGATTATCGAGCAGGGAGAACAGAAATGAGTATTGAAACAAAAGAAAAGGCCGCTCCAGGCAAGGATACGGCCAAGAATAACAACCACACCAATATTACCATGATTGGATTCAGGCAGCAAGAACTTCACGAGATCGAAAAAAGCCTTGAGGAGATGGACCACAAGATACAGGAGCTTTTCCGTTTCGGAACAGCCCATAACCGGGACATCTTCGCCATGAAGCTGGCTAATGAGGTACGGAGAATCAGAGATCAGTTGAACTCAGGGAGGCTGATGTGACCATCGAAAAGACAAGCCAGATCAAGGCGGGCGACAACCTTGTGATGGTGATCTACGGCAAAGGCGGTGTGGGAAAGACAACCTTCACCGCCACAGCTCCTAACGTGATCCTTCTCGACTTTGAGAACGGCACCAAGTACCTGGGAGCCCGCGGCTTCAATGTGGATGTGATCAGGCTCAAGAGCTGGCCGGCAAACGCGGAGAAACAGAAGCTTGCGGCCTTGGTGGCCCCCTACCACACCATTGCTCTTGATCCCCTTGGGGAGGCGATGGAGAAGCTCCTCAATTCATCGGCGTTAAACGGCCGGAAGTTCCGTCAGGCAGACGGGTCGTTGACCATGGCAGGATGGGGAGAAGCGAAGGCGCAGATGCGCAGCTTCATCAAGTGGCTCCGGGATTCCGGTAAGAACGTGATCATCGTTGCCCATGTATCGGAAGAGAAAGACGGGGAGATGATCACCAACCGCATACAGGTTGCAACAAAGCTCAGGGAAGAGATACCCAACATCGTGGATGTTATCAGCTACATGGGCGTGAAGATGGTAGACGACAAGCCTGTTCGCATCCTCTACACACCCCGGCAGGGAGACCAGTTTGACTCAAAGGATCGAACCGGGAGAGTTCCGCTTACGGTACAGGTCAGCGAACACGACGGCTTTAATGACCTGCTCAAGGCTATGGGAATCGGGCAGCAGAACATCCCGGAAAACAAGATGCCGGTACCGGAGGCAACACCTACCACATTCCAGGGGCCGCAGGACGAGAAGCAAACGGAACCCACACAAAAGGACCCGGACGAGGAAGCGCGAACACAACTCAAGTATCAGCTTGACGGTGCCATTGTCGGGGAACTGGTTACCAAGGCCGAACGGGATGAGGTGCTTGCAAACAGCAAGAAGTACAAGGGCCAGGTGCTTGAGGCCTACATCCAGAGGATCAGCGATGAACTCTTTAATCTCCAGCAGAAGGCAGAAAGCGCAAACAGCACGGTTGCACCTGAGCGCCAGAAAGAGAAAGAGGATCAGCCGCAGGAAGAAGAAGAGTATGCGCCAGAAGAACCAGAGCCCGAAGAGCTCGAAATCTGGTAGGACAGGAGAAGGACATGAATATTACGGACATAACCGTTGACGATATCATCGAGGAACAGGAGACGGCAGAAGAAACGGGACTTGAGAAGCTCAAAGGCGATATTGATGAAGTGATCAGTCGGATGGAAGCGCTTTCCATCCAGAGTGATGAACAGCTTGCAGAAGCAGGCGAATGGCTTGTGAAGAACAAGCAGACACAGAAGATCGTCAAGGACCACTTCGAGCCTGAACGCAAAGAGACCTATGCGGCCTATAAGGCTGTGACCGATCAGATTAAGAAGTACACCGACATTCTGACCAAGGCTGAAAGAACCGTCAAAAAGAAGATGGGAGCATACCAGGCAGAACAGGACCGGCTACGCATCGAGGCAGCGGAAAAACAGCGTAAAGAAGCGGAGAAGGAACGGGAGCAGTCAAGGAAAGACGGAAATTCCGCCCCTGTTATTCCCCTTCCACCGGAGAAGAAAGAGGAGCCGGTGAAGATTGAAGGGGTGTCCTTTTCGGAAAACTGGACATTCATCATTGAAGAGACCGACAAAATCCCGCGGGAATACATGGTTCCGGATGAGAAGAAAATCCGCCAGGTGGTGAAGGCGTTAAAGGCTGATACCAATATTCCCGGTATCAAGGTCTACGCGGAAAAGACCGTCAGTGCCAGGACATGAGACCATGACACTTGAGGCACAAATAAACATAGACTTTGCCCCTGAGGAACACGCCTACCGCGTTGACGGCAGGAAAGTTTCCAGTGTGACAAGCATCCTCAAAAGTGAGGGGTTCATTGATACCCGGTGGTACAAGCCATCGGGTACCTCTCGCGGGGAGATGGTCCACCAGGGAACGGAGGCAATCGACCGGGGCCACCTTACCATTGCACAGTTCCCACCATCGGAAATTATTCCCTACCTCAAAGCCTGGCAGTCGTTCAAGGCTGATATCGGGGTGAGTGAGTTTGTGATCATCGAGCTTCCGATCGGCAGCAAGGTGATGGAATACGGGGGCATCCCGGATCGGGTTGCCGTGATCAACGGGGAGTATTGGCTTCTTGATATCAAGAGCGGAGCACATGAGCTCTGGCACGGTCACCAGCTGGCCGCCTACAAGATAGCCCTTGAAGAGACCTTCGGGCTGAAGGTTGCAAAGCGTCGGGTGGTGCACCTAAAGAAAACCGGGAAGTACTCGATCTGTGGGGAGGACAAGAAGATCGGCTCCTTTGACCTTCCGGTCTGGGAACAGCAGTGGATTGCGATCGCGACCGCTCGGCTGATCAAACAGCGGTACGCAAAGATAAAACCGGAGACTGTATGAGTCAGAGGGCAATTGTCATTCCAGCGGCCGAACGGGTGAAAACCGGAGAGCCGGGAGTCGTTTCCTTCCGCGTCGGAGAGGTATTCCATGAGTACCTTATCCACCTTTTCCGGTACCAGGAAACAGAACGCAAGTCACCTGCCCCCTATTACTCACTCAAGATCGACACCCCGAAGCGGCCGAGGACAACCGGAGAGAACAGCCAGAACCATCATATCAACGGCCACTGTCAACAGATTTCCGTTGATACCGGCCAGCCTTTCGAGGACGTGAAGAAGTACGCGAAACAGTTCGCGCTCACCATGGGCTACCCCATCCTTGAGGACGAGAACGGGGAACCCATACACGACCTATGGGGAAAACCGCAAGGGATCAGTGAGTCTGATTGCAGTACTGAGGATGCGGCAATCCTCATTGAAGCGATCCACCAGATAGCGGCGGAAATGGATATCAACCTCATCGAGGACTAAGGAAGCACCATGGGAAAAACAGCAACAGGGACAAAGCAGAGAGCAAAACCGGTACGAAGACAGAAGACACGACGACAAAAGGCCGTAGATGCAGCAGATCGGTGGTTCAGTCTCTACATACGACAAAGGGATGGGAACCGTTCAGTGACAAGTAACTGTACAAGGAACCTGACCTGTTCACACCTGTTCTCACGAAGATTCTACGCTACCCGCTGGGATGAGACGAATGCCTATTGCCAGACGGCCGGAGAGAACCTCTACCACAACCGGGATGCAGGACCTTTGACCAGTTACTTTCTGGATGTGCATGGAGAGGAGGCCTACCGGAAGCTGTATGAAAAGGCCCGATCAGGGGCCAAGTTCAGAACAGAAGAGATCGAGGATATCGCTGCTTACTACAAGAGCCGGTTTGAGCGGCTTACACAGAAGCAGCGCGACTTTTTCAATGTTATTTAGGGAGGGACTATGGCAAACGATATTACCAGTTTCACGGCAGTCGGACGAGTGACCCGTGATGCGGAATTCCGATACACGAACGGTGGAACGCAGCTGTGCAAGTTCAGCATTGCGTCGAATTATAGCAGGAAGGTACGGGATAACTGGCAGGATGAAGTCAGCTACTTTGACTTCACCCTATTCGGAAAACGGGCGGAAGCACTTGCTCAGTATCTCACCAAAGGTCAGCAGGTGGTCGTTTCGGGCCAGCTGCGGCAGGAGCGGTGGGAAGACAACGGACAGAAGCGAAGCAGGGTTGCGTTCTTCGCCCAGGATGTACAGCTGATCGGGGGAAAGCCCACCGGTCAGAGTAACGGGCAACGGTATGGAGAGGCCCCTTACCAGGGTCCGCCGCAGAACCGGCAGCAAGGCTACCAGCAGGGGCCACCGCCTAACAGCGGCTACCAGAAGCCGACGAGCGGCTATGACCAGTGGGGACATCCGATAAACCCCGGACCTAATAATCAGGGCCCGGAACAAGAAATGAACTTCGACGACGATATACCGTTTTAAGGACGAATTACCATGGCACGACGCAGAATGATCGACCCGTCAATTTGGAGCAATGAACAAGCGCAGTGTTTATCAACATCGGCGTTCAAGGTGTATGTGTTTCTGATTTCACAGTCCGATGATGAGGGGTACCTGAAGGTATCCCTCGTCATGTGGCCCTCATTGATCAACCCTGTTGACAGGAGCTACACGAAGGACCAGCTGGTAAATGACCTCAATGAAATACTCTCTTGCGGCTTGGTAGAGGCCTACCGGTTGGGTGATGAGGTCTATGTGAAACATCCTCATTGGACACTTTACCAGACCATACAGAAGCCTTCAGGAAGCAAATACCCGAAAGATGGGGAAAGAATCTATCGCATAGAGGAATATCGTAATGATATCGGTACGGTACCACATGAATATGATACCGATACCGTACCGGTACGAGAGGAGTATGATACCGATACAATACCGGTAAACGACCACTCTCATTTCGTACCGCCTAAGTTAAGTAAAGAGAAGTTAAGTAAAGATAATACTAAGATACCTTCGGTAGCATCGGCAGAGCCTCAGCCGGAGCCTGGAGAGGCGACAAAACCGGCAGAAGAGCCGGAGCCGGAAAGCTCCCCACTTCCCCCACCCGATTCGGAACCCGATCCAGAACCTAAGCCGGAGCCCGAACATGAACCCGACATCGAACCGGTTCTTGAGCTTGAATGCCAGGCACCGAAGAAGCGCAAAGCCAGCAAGGGGAAAGCACCTACCGCCGGGAAAGAACCGGCAGACCCGCTGTACCACTCGATCAAGGATTCCTTCCTGGCTGTTGTCGGGGACTTCTCGAACTGGGGCAAGGAAGGCAAGGCGATCCACGGGATCATCGAGAAATGCTCTCGCGCCTCACCGGAAGACCCTGCCGGGTGTGCCGAGCGGATGATCGGGGAGTTATGGCGGCTAAAGAATTCGGCGGATCGGTTCTACCGAGATCAGCCCTTTGTTCCGTCGACCCTCAACGCTTCGGGAATCTGGGACCGGGTAGCCGAGCAGCTGAAGATCACGGCCGATGAGCTGGAAGGTGTGAGGATGTGGGAAGCGCTTGACCCCTACGGGGTGAGAGGAAAGAGCAAGCAGGCGGTGGGAGGTTAAGCGTATGCAGTGGAACACCAAGACATTCATGGCGATGTTGCAGCAGTACTACGGCAAGCTTTCGCCGATCCACGCGGGAGCGTTAGTCGACTGGCTCGATAGCAAGCAGTTTTCGGGTGAGTATCTCAAGCGGCTGTACCAGGAGATAACCGAGAGCTACTCAACGAAGTACGGGAGGCCCTGTGACCTTGCGATCGTGAAGGAAACGCACATGGCCCTTGCACCTTCGTATGTGCCCCCTGCCCGGCAGCTTGAAAGTGATCAGCGGATGATCGGGGAGCGGTTTGTTGAGCGGGAGGAAGGCGCAAAGCTGTTTGCGAGCATCATCGAGAATCTGACGAAGAAAAAGCGGCGGGTGAAACCGGAGAATAAGTCGAGGAGAGTGCGGAATGACATTCACAGATAAGTACCTGAAAGAAAGGATTCCGGCGGTAAAGACGGTTTTCAAAGGGGATGATCGTATTGAAAAGGAAATGGTACTTGAGATAACGGACTATGACCGAGGGATCATTGAAATGAAAGCCGGTAATGCGTATTACCGGTTCCGGCATGTTGATCTTGAGCGAGCCATTACATCGATGCAGGTGCGGCAAGAGGTAAATGCATGAGCGAGTATGGTGTAAGAAAAGTTTGCGGGAATTGCAGAAGTTTCGAAAAGTGCTTTGCCGAATCAGAGGAGCTTATCGGAATCTACTCCCCGGGTTGTCTTGCGGCTGATAAGGAGGAGACGCGGTATATGCCTGCGTGTGGAGACTTTGAGCCGATGATGAAGCTGGTAGGGCTGTTAGGAACGGAAGATGAGGGCCGGTAATGGGACGTAAGCTTGCCATTGAAACACATCCACAGCGGCACGAAATAGAGCAAATGCTCTTGAATAAAGTACCGGTGTCCCACATTAGCGAGCAATTCGGTGTCAGTCGCGGTGCAATTGCCCGGTTTCGAGACAGCTTTGAAGGCAGTTTCAAGGCAATTGCGACGAAACGAAGTGAATTGCTTACAAAATCGGTTGATGATCTCGAGGAGTTCCAGGAGGACCTTCGGGGTGCGGAGAGTATCTGGAACACCTTAAAGCGGATCACCCAACGGGCATGGATGGTCCTTGACGCCTGCCATGCGTACCTGCAGGACCCGGACGATCCAGGCAAGTATGACCTCGGCCCTCGGGGAGAAGATATCACCGTTGTGCTGACCGAGTACGATGATGAGGGGAAGCTGCAAAAGGAAAAGCGAAAGCTCTCGGATGTGATCGCGGAGATTGAGGGGACGGGGAAGAACGTTGCCGAGATCAACTACAAGATCGCGGATCCCCGAAAGCTGATCCTTGATACGGCCAATACCCTGAACAAGCAGCTTGAGCTTATCGCGAGGCTGCAAGGAGAGCTACAGGACGTGACGGTGAACATCACCCAGACATCTGAATGGAAAGAGATACAGACGACCATCCTGCAAGTGACAAAAGACTACCCAGAAGTGAGGGAGAAAATTGCCAGTGCCTTTACCGCCGGGGATGCTCCGGCAGACGTTAACTGAAAGCCTTCGGGCGACACTCGCTCCAAGGCAATACCTCCGGTCTCTCGGGTTTACGCCGTTCCTGTGGCAGGATTGGGCCCTTGACCAGTCGCTTCGCAGACTGCTTTTGAATTGCTGCCGACAGGCGGGCAAAAGCACGGTCATAGCTGCAAAGGCGGCACACAAGGCGAAGTTCTTTTCAGGCAGCCTCATCATTCTGGTGTCCCCTGCTCTGCGGCAGAGCAAGGAGCTGATGCGCAAGGTAGAGGACTTCATTGCACTGGACAAGAGCTTTCCTCCGGCAAGTGAGGAAGACAACCAGCTGACCAAGGAGTTTAAGAACCGTTCCAGGATCGTGGCGCTTCCGGGAAGTGAGAAGACGATCCGAGGCTTGAGCGGCCCGACCTTGATCATCATCGATGAGGCGAGCCGAATCCCGGATGAGCTGTACAAAGCAATCAGGCCCATGATGGCCGGAGCAGATACAGAGCTGGTACTCATGACCACGCCTTTTGGAAAACGTGGTGTGTTCTATGATGCGTGGTCAAGAAGTAAACGCTGGACAAAGATCGAGGTCGTCGGCCGGGACATTCTCGGACGGTTTCCCAACGAACAGGTTTACGCACAGCTGAGGCGGAAAGACGGGATTAAGGCCTGCTATTCGCCCCGCCATAGTGTTGAGTTTCTCGGGGAGGAGCTGGAAGAGATGGGCGAATGGTGGTACCGCCAGGAATACGGCGGAGAGTTCATGGACCCGATCGATTCGGTTTTCAATATGGAAGATGTACGGGCGGCGATTATCAACGATACACCGGCCATAAGCTTTGCGCCGATTATCGAGGAAGACGTACCGGCGCTTCACTTTTAGGGACATGGGAGGGGAATAATTGATCCGAAACATTGTATCTGTTGACCTTGGCCAGCAGTTTGACTTTACCGCAATCAGCGTGACGCAAACACGTGAACAGTGGACGACGGGGCCGAACATCCCGGCTGAGTGGAAGGCGACAAGCGGGGATAGGCTTCTGACCTATTACTACTATCTGCGGTACCTGGAACGCATGAAGATGAAATACCCGGACGTTGTCCGCGAGGTCAAGAAGATCGTTACCGCGCTTGAGAATGACCAAACAACGGCGCTTTTGGTGGATGCAACGGGCGTGGGCCTGCCGGTGGTTGAAATGATGCGGGAAGACCTGCTTTTGCCGATACCGATCATCATTACCGGCGGTAACAGTATCTCAGAGCAGAACGGAGGATTCCATATTCCCAAGCGTTTCCTTGTTGCGGCATTGCAGGGACTCTTTGAGACCGGCCGACTGAAAATCGCTTCCGGTATCGGTTGCCTTGCAGAGTTCATGCATGAGATCGAAAACTTCCGGGTGAAGATCACGCAGAGCGGGAACGACACGTATGAAGCATGGCGGGAGAGTGACCACGACGACCTTGTGATCAGCGTTGCGATGGGAGCCTGGTATGCGCAACGGGAAAGCATCAACAACATTCTCATACGAAAGAACGATAAGGAGGTGCTGGATGAGTACGATCCTCTCGATAGACTGTAAAGACCCAAAGGTCAAACGATCGATCCAGTGGCTCCTGGCTGAGCTGGGAAGCCTCTCATACGGGGAGATCATGCTCTCGTTCACGCTCCACGACGGACAGGTGAAGTCGATCGACAAGGCGACGAAAGAAAAGCAGAGGAATGCTTGATCCGGGAATTCCGGGAGGTATAAGATATGGATATGCAAAAACCATTAGACAAAAAGATCAAATACGGATTGTGGATCGCATTCGGATATGTGTGCGGGGTGCTCCTCATCCTTGCGCCTATTCATGAGTTTGGCCATTGGGCCATCGGTAACCTCATAGGCTATCGGACCTATTTCTATGGCTGGACCTATGTAAGCCATGACGGATATCCGGACACACCATGGCAGGGATACGTCGAAATGGGAGCAGGCCCAACCTTTGAGATTGTGGCCTACCTTGTGATCTCGGCACTCCTGGCGTGGAAGCGAAAGTATGGTGGAGCCTTTTTCTTCTTGGGCCAACAGCTCTATTTTCCGATCAGGTTCTTTCACGATGATGAGTGGTACTTTCTGTATGCGTATGGGAAGGCATTGATCCCGGCGAGCATTGTATTTGCCGTGATCATGTGCGTGGTGATCTGGGCAAACATGGAGCAGGACAAGGTACGGGCTGCGAAGCTTGCACGGGAGAAAGCGAGAAAACAGAAAACGAACGAGCGGCCCCTTGTCAAAGAAAGAGCTTTGAGATAGAATTTTTCATAACATAAGGGCGGGAAACCGTCGCGATCCGGCCGTATGCCGGTCGTCTACCTGAATACCACAGGCGGCGAAGTATCTGAGTTGACATTGTAACAGGTGTCGGCGCAGGTACTTTGCCGCCTTTTTTTGTGCCCTTTTGGTGGCACTGGGAGGGATTATGCCGATTAATGCGCTTCGCAGGCGATGGAACGAGGGAGTTGTGGCAGACAACGCCTATGACAAACAGAGCGGTGATGCTGGCGGTGGTTACACCTGGCAGGAACGACGGCAGCTTAGAAATGATGGTGCTGAAGACGTCTCCAACGAGCAGATGGGAAGCATCCTGAAACAGGTATACGGTGACGCTTCGGAAGAGACCTTCAAAAAGGCCGTGAAAGAGTATGACCTCTCCGATCTCAACCCTCAGCGGCAGAAAAACTTTCTTTATGAAAAGCTTCAGGAAAAAATCAGGCAGGACCGGGAAAACAGCGCGGAGCGGGTGTGGTAAGAGGCTGGCATGGCTGAGGAAAAGAGCGCACAAGAGATCATCCAAACCTTCGAGCAGCTCAAGCAGGAACGATCCACGTGGGAAGATGAGTACCAGGAGATAACCGAACAAATCTTTCCCCGTCGAAGCGTATGGACGGACAACAAGGGCCGCGCTTCCCGTTCAGGCGGGCTCATCTATGACGGCACCCCGATCTCCGCTCTCAACCTCCTTGCAAACGGGCTTGTCGGCTATCTCGTATCACCGGCAACTCGGTGGTTCAAACTCAGGCCGACACAAGATGAACTGCTCCAGATACGTGGGGCCAGACAGTGGCTTGAGATCGTTGAGAACCTCATCTATGACGAGTTTAACAGGTCCAACTTCTACGAGGAAATCGTGGAGTACTTCCGCGACGGCGGCAGCATAGGGATCGCAACCATTTATGTGCAGGAGGACATCGGCCGCCGAATGGCCAATTACTCATGCAGACACCCGAAGGAAATCTACATTGCCGAGGACCGCTTCGGGTACATCGACACCGTGTTCCGCCGATTCTTCCCAACGGCCAAGGAACTCGAAGAAGAGTTCGGCCGTGAGGCGTTATCGGATGGCGTGCAAAACCTCTGTGAACGCAGTCCCTATGAGCGGGTGGAGATCATCCACGCGGTTTACCCTCGTAAGAAGCGCAATCCCAGAAAGAAAGGCAATCGTGACATGAAGTTTGCCTCTGCCTATGTGGAAGGCGGAAGCAACCATAAGATCAGGGAACGGGGGTACGAGCGGCTTCCGTATGTAGTGTGGCGCTGGTCGACAAACTCCGATGAGGTGTACGGCCGGGGACCCGGATATGATGCGCTTGTCGATGTGAAACGGCTGAACAGGCTGAGCCGGGACATGCTCAAACAAAGCCAGATGGCCGTTGATCCTCCCCTTGCTGTTCCTGAGAAGATGCGGGGAAAGGTCAACTGGGTTCCTCGGGGACTCAACTATTACCAGAACCCGAATGAGGTTCCTGTTGCCCTGAATCCCGGTATGCAGTTCCAGGTCGGCCTTGATCGGGAACAACACATGCAGCAGATCATCGAGAAGCACTTTATGACCGACTTTTTCCTCATGCTCGAACAGGCACCGAAGGAGATGACGGCAACCGAGGTAATGGAGCGGCAGTCGGAGAAAGCGGCGGTACTCGGTACGGTGATCGGCCGAATCAGCAGTGAGTTTCTCGACCCGATCATCGACATAACCTTTGATATTGCCATGAAAGGCAAACGGCTTCCCCCTCCACCGCCGGAGTTTGCCGAGGCCATGTACAAGACAAACGGCGGAATCGAAATCGATTACCTGGGGCCGCTTGCACAGGCACAAAAGAAATTCCACGTTACGCAGGGAGCACAACAGAGTCTCAACGCCGTTGCTCCCATTATGCAGATCAACCCGCAAGTCGCGGACCTCATCAACTGGGATCAGCTGACAATGGAAATACTCCACGCCTATGGCATGCCGCAGAAAGCCATTGTCGACCTTCGGGATGTGCAGAAGATCAGGCAGCAACGAGCGGTGCAACAGGCTGCGGCCATGCAACAGCAGCAGGCACAGCAGCTTATCGATAAGTACCCCATGGACAAACAAGCCCCGCCGGACTCTCCCATGGAGGAAATCGGTAACCAACTCCGTGATGCCCTGAAAGGCGGAAATGGAGGTGCGGCGTGATCAGATGGGGAGAGCCGGTTTCACCGGAAGCAGAGCGTATCAGAGAGACCTACCGGAGGACCTTTTCCACCCCGGAAGGGAAAAAGGCACTGCTCTACATCCTCACCGACCTGGGCTTTTTCGATGCGACGAAGGACGAAGCCGCACAGGCCCTTCGCAATTTTGCAGTCAGACTGCTTGAGCAGATGGGAATACTGCATGAGGCCAATGCAGAAACACTGGTGGCGCAACTTCTCAAGCTTGCGCCCTATGACTTACAGACTCACCGGAAGATCGGTGAACGGGAGGACTTTTCATGAGTGACATTATGGACCCTCAGACGACTGGGGACAATCCGAACAACGATAACGGTGCCGGTGCGAATGCTGGCGCCGAAGGGGCCGGAGAACAGCAGCAAGCGCAACAGACACAGCAGACAACGACTTCGGACCTTCCCAGGTGGATGTATCAGCTTTCAGGAGACCTGCAGAAAGACGATCGCCTGTCCGGTTTTACGAAACCCGATGAACTGGCGAAAGCGTATCTCGATTATGCGGGGAAAGCCGACAAGCTGATTGAGCTACCGGGAGAAAAGGACGCGGAAGGATGGAAGAAGTTTTACGGCAAACTCGGCAGACCGGAGACACCGGAAGGATACGACTTTTCCGGTGTGAGTATCCCGGAAACCATAGAAAAGAGTGAACTTGCCGACTTCCGCAACATGGCGCACGAGCTTGGACTATCGAAGGCCCAGGCAGCGAAGCTACTCGAACACTCCATTGCCGACCTCAACAGCATCACCACCAAAGCCGACGAAAACGCGAAGGCTGAGGCACAAAAGAAGCTTGATGAGAAGAAGCAGAAGATCGGAGCCCTCGTGGAGAAATACGGGGACAACTTCGAGGAGATTGTCACGAAGGCTCATCGTGCGTATGAGGCAGTCGGGAGCAAGGAACTCGGTGAGTACCTTGACTCAAGCGGACTTGGTGACGACCCGGTGATGGTCGGCGCGTTTCTTTCCATTGCGGAGAAGATCGGGGAAGACACGCTGTTCGGCTCATCCCATGGAGGTGGTCGTGACGAAGGCGCCGACTGGTATCCCAACACAAATTTTGACTCATAACGGGAGGGCATATGCCTACTATACCCCAGAAAAGTGAGCTTACGCTTGTCGAGCTTGCAAAGCGAATGGACCCCAAAGGCAAGCAGGCGGAGATCGCCGAGGTACTCGAAGAGACCAACGAAATTCTCGAAGACCTTCGGTTTGTTGAAGCCAACAACGTAACGACTCATGTGTCGTCTATTCGTAAGACCTTGCCGGAAGGTTCCTGGCGTTCGATCGGTGGATACACCAAGAGCACCTCCAGTGCTGTTCGTCAGATAACCGAGGACGTGGGAATGCTTGAAGCCTACTCCAAAGTAGACAAAAAGCTTGCCCATCTTTCCGGCAATCCTGCGGCGTTCCGCAAGCAGGAGGACAAGGCCTTTATCCAGGGACTTGGAATCCAGATGGCAACCGCATTCATCTACGGCGCCAGGGCGATCGATCCCGCATCGTTTAACGGTCTTGCTGTTCGGTTCAACGCTTACGGCATGCCGAACGTAACCAATGCAGGCGGCAACGGTGTAAACGAAGGTGTTACCAGCCTTTGGATGGCGCAGCACGATGTCGGCTCGTTTCACGGATTCTATCCCAGGGGCAGCAAGGCCGGTCTTGATGTAAAGGACCTCGGGGAGGATACGGAAACCACGGCGGAAGGAGAACGGCAGATTTACCGGTCGCACTTCACCTGGGACATGGGAATCATGATCCGCGATTATCGTGCGATACAGCGGGTTGCCAATATTCCGGTTTTCAATGATTCGGAAAAGTTCGTGAAGTTCGACAACTTCATGATTGCCGCCCTCAACAGGATGCCCAAGCGCGGCCGTGGTGCTGTTATCTACGCGAATCTCGACATGTTCACCATGTTCGACATTCTCGCAAAGGACAAGAGCAATGTCGCCTATGGCTCTGCGGAAGTGTTCGGCAAAACCGTTACGACCTTCCGTGGTGTTCCCATTCGACTCGTTGAGGCAATTTCTTCCGATGAAGACGTTGTCACCGAGACTGCGGCATAAGGAGGTTTACACAAATGATTCTTGATAAACGACTGATGTTCAGCGAGAACCAGGCTATCACGGCCACTGCCGTGAGCACAAACTCGCTCACCTTCGAGGTCGATGATCTTGGCACGGGCGAGCCGGTTACCCTCTGGACGCAGGTAACCGAGGCCTTTACTGCTGCCGGAGATGCGAGTCTACATATTGATCTCCAGCATTCCGATGACGGGAGCACCTGGAAAGACCTTGTGCCCTCCAGGGCCTTTGCGCTTTCCGATCTTGGCCTTGGGGCGAATCCCTTGAAGATCAACGTACCTGCCGGGGCAAAGAAGCACATGCGGCTGAATTACCCGGTAGCAGATGGTCCCATGACCGCGGGGAAAATTACCGCCGGGCTGAAGCGATAGGAGGTGCAATGATGAAAGTAAAATGCCTGGTATACACCTATCACCTGGGGCGTATCTGGCGCGAAGGGGTCGTCTATGATTATCCCGACGACAAGACTCCGCCGAAACGGCGTTTTAAGGTACTCGAAGCGCCGAAGGAAAAGGCGAAAGAGAAACCCGAAAACAGTGATCCGGAAAAAGAGAAGCTCATCGCCCGTGCATCCGAACTGGGTATCGGGCCACCTTCCACCCTCTCCCGTTGGGGCGTGGATAAGCTGAAAGATGAGATCGGCAGGGCTGAGGCTGCCCTTGCTGCGGCAAGTGTCGGCGGCAGTGGAGCGTAAAGGGTCGCCATGACTGCGCTGGAACTCATCAACATTGCCTTGACTCGGATGAATGAATCGAAATTGACGAGCATCACGATCGACACCTATGTTGCCGACCTTTGCAGGCTCTTTCTCAAACCTGTTGCCGATGAGGTGACCCTTGAGGAAGACTGGCAGTTTGCGCGTAAGCGGGAAGCTTTGAGAACGGACGATGAGGGTGAGAACCAGACAGATTATGGATACATGTACCGGCTCCCTGCGGACTGTCTTTTTCCGAGGCAGCTCCGCAGTAAGGGGCAGTACGAGATAGAGGACGGACGGCTTTACACCGGGGATGAAGCGGCAGTGCTCATCTACACAAGATCAATGGTTGAGATAGCGCATGATGACGAGAATGGGCTCGATATTCCCGTACTTGTGACCTCGTTCCCGGTGACCTTTGCCCAGGCGGTTGCTTGCCGTCTGGGGAGCCAGATCGGCCCAAAGATATCGGACAATTTCAATCTCGCCTCCGCGCTCGGCCAGGAATACATGGTCATGCTTGAAAAGACCAAGGCCTTTGACGGCATGCTTTCTCCGGCCGAGGATGAGGCGGTAGAACTCTGGAGTGATATTCAATGAGCCGCCAGAGAATCCTTGTGACAGATTTTACCCGTGGGATTGTCTCTCCTCGGATGGTTCCCAGAATCGACCAGACAAAGGCGGTGTCAGAACTTACCGGCTTTGTCGTCCTTCCCGACGGTGGAATTCGGCGCCGGGAGGGGACCATCTATGCAAGGCGAGGGCTTGGGGTGCTTCCGACAGACTGTGAAGCGGTTCCGGCCTTTACCACCTTTGACAAGCGGATTACTGGAACAGAAACGCTACACCTTGCATGGATCAATGACGCACCACGCCAGCTCAATGTACAGAACATGACCAATCGAACCATACAGAGTGTGGCAAGCGAGAGTCTTGAGGCTGGAAAGCCTCTTCTTGATTCGGGGAAATTCAACAACGATCTTGAATCCCTGTACGCGCAGAATATTCACCTGTGGACACCTGGGGCCAGTCATGTACTGGACCTTGAGACCTGGGCCCTTGCAGAAAAGACCAGCCAGGAGATCAGCACGATCTATCAGGCACGAATGATCGCGGTAAACCGCACCTGGGGAACGGTCTACATGAGTGTCGCGTACATCTATCTTGATTTTGATTCGGACGGACACCTTGAGCTTATTCCCGATTTCTACGGATTCGAGCATCCCCGGTGGATCGTTGCCTTCGGTGGGGATGTGTATATCGGAACGGACAAAAGCGAGTGGATGCTTACCAGTGGGTATCCCTACTTCACCGATGACCTTGGCGGACTGATGATGCAGAAGATTAGCGGGATCGGGGCCGACCTTGCCGTTGTGTTCGGTTCCTCGATCATCCTTGCAAAGGATAGACGGCTTGTCAGGATCGTGTATTCATCGGCCGGGGAATTCCAATCCCAGAGCATGGCGGAGCTTATCGACAACACGGATATCATTCAGATCGATGTGATTGAATACGGAAGCCATCGGTACCTGGTCTTTATTGATCGGGATCGTCGGCTTTGGTGTTTGACCGAGTGCCAGAACACCGGCGTTGCTGCATGGCAAATCCTTGCCGAGCATGTCGGCTGGGTGAAAAGCTACGGCCAGGACCTCTATATCGCTATTGAGCGGGACGGAGACTGGAACGTCGAAGTCATTCCCATGGACAACCTGAATTACCCAGGGAACCGGTCACAGGGGCTCAAAGACGTGCTATTTGAGCGGAGGGTATACGGCGATTGCGGGGGCTTTCTCCGCATTGATCATGATCCTTCGACCGGCTACTCGGTTACCGGCGACAGATTACCGGAACGTCAAACCATGGAAGTCTACCTCCCGGAAGGCCAGTACATCGGCCAAAGAGATACCGATGCAAACGGCCTCCTCATTGGATCGGCCGAAGAGATCGCAACCTGGGCAGGTTACGACGGGAAACCGGTCTACCTCTATTGCTACCAGAGCGGGAAAACATTCACCTCCAGGGTGAAGACGCTCCCGCTTGAAATGGGAACAGCAATGGGGCCCGGCCTGGGCGCTCTTCGGAGAATCAACCGGGTGATTGTCAGAGTATTTGAATCAAAGGCACTCAGGGCCCGTGCCAATACCGGGCGATGGGAAACATGGGAAAGTGAGGACTTGTTTTCCGGAAATGTAGAGCTTCCGATCGACTGTGCTCACAGTGATCTCGTGCAGCTTGAGATCGAGGCAATCGGAGATAAACCGCTGCATATTCACTCAATCCAAATCGACGCAACCATGGGGGACGAATGATGATAGAGCCTGTCATAGTGCAGCACATGGTCGCCGAGGCAATGGGAATTGATTTCACAAACGTTGCCGTATGTATTCAGCAAGGATGGCTACAGGCCGTCATTGCCGGGGCGGCTCTCGTAGTAGGGGCCGTTGCCCAGTATCAAAGTAATAAAGCAGCAAAAAAGGCAGCGAAAGAACAAGCAGAACTTGCCAAAAAGCAGGCCGCCTTTAACAAAAAACAGGGCCTACAGCTTTACGGTGATGAAGGACTATACAGGCAGCAAGCCAGCGAAGCCTTGGCTAATACCCAGGAAGAATACGATATAAACAAAGAGCAAATCGAATTTTCCTGGGATCAGGCGCAGCAATCCTACGACCTCAACCTCTCCACCCTTGATCACAACAGATTGCGTGCGGATGAAAGCATTGATGATCAGAACTTGAAAAATCAGGCTGCTCTCGGTGCCTTTGGCGTCCGTGGCGGTTCCTCCAGAACAAAAGCCAACAAAACGATCGCAGATGCAAGAGAAAATCTTTCCTTTGAATATGGCCAGAACAAAACACAACTCAACATGAGCCTCGAAAGCGCTCAAAAGCAGACTGAACTTGCACAGGAGCAGCTTGACCTCGGGATGCAGAAGGCACAGCAGTCGTATGGGTACGCAATCGAACAGGCAGACATGGGCAAAGAGGCGGCCCTGAAAGGCTATGAGTTTGCCTCAGAGGGAATCAGCAACCAGTTGCAATCAGTATATGACCAGGCAAATTCCTGGTCGGTTATAACCGCAGGTCTAAGCGGTCTACAATCCGGCTTTCAAATGGCATCGGCCGTTAACACTTTTGGACAACAGTATTTAAACGACGATGATAAAGTCAATTTTTGGAAAGATTGGTGGGCGTGATAATGGAGGACCATAATGCCTAATGCGTTTGATGCCATCTTAAAGGCAATGGAAACAACGGCTATGGGGCTTCAAACATACCAAAGAATTGATGCTCCACGAGTCGAATATGAAGCGACGAAACTCCAGAGCCAGATAAAACTCGGCCTCGATTCTTTCTCTCGTGACGCGGAGAAACTGCCGTATGGACAGATACAACAGGCATGGACCGAACGGCAGGAACAGATTACCGACATGATCGGGCAACAGCCCTCGGAAATCCAGTATGTCATGAAAAATTGGTGGCAGAACGCATCGACTAGCTACCAGTCAACCATGAACGGGCTTGTTGATCAGAAGTACCGGGCACAAGAACTGACTTCGCTTTCCGAGCAAATTGACGAACTTGCAAAGGACGGAAGCGATGAATCAATTGCAAAAATCAAGAAGCTTGTCGAATCTGCCAATGGAAGTGGGGTTATCGATCCTGGGACGGCGTACAAGCTGAGTTTTGAGTCAATCGCGAAGGTCAACTACAACGCCGCCAAAGCCAACGCTTTGCAGATCATGGATAAGGACGGTGTCAGTGCAGCCCTTGAGTATGCCATGAACGGAAACGAGAAGCTCTCAAACGACATGCGCATAGCGCTACGAAACGAGATCAAGACCATTTACACCGACCGGGAGAATGGAAGGATTCAGCTTGATACGCAGGCGAACGACGATGCCTCTTCCCTTGCTGAACAAATCCTTGATGGTGAGAAGCCCTTGTCTTCAATGGACCAGTTGATTGAAAGCGATACTCGCATGAGCGGCAGAAGTCGACTGAATTGGCGTAATTGGATGATCGCCGTACAAACCCAAAGGGACAAAGAACCCGATCCCGAAATGGCCGCTTATGCAAAGACTGCTCTTAACAAGGTTATGGAGGACTGGGAGAAGAATGGACCGAAAGCTGAACAGAAGAACATGCTTTTGCAGCTTTTGACAAATGGCTACATCAACAAAAACACCTATGATGATTACCTCTCTACGATTTCCAAGGATCCCATAACAGAGCCGGAGTTTGACGACGGAATCAAGCTCATCAAATCAGCCTTGAAAGATAACGACGAAGGCATGGAGCAGGCCCTTGCCGCCTTCAGGCAGAAAGTCTATGCAAATCGTTACATCGGCGATGAGCTCAACCAAAATCGGTGGACCGGCCAGGAGCTTGCCCAGGTTGCGCAGAACATCGCAGCTCCCACCGTCTTGAACGAAATGAAGATGGATCAGTTTCACGTCGGAGGATTTAACCTTGACGGTTCCTTCTTAAACTCCGTTGAAGAGAACATCCTGAACGCTCAGAACGGAAGGTTTCTCGGTTTGACGGAGGAACATGCCCAGATGTTCAACCAGATTCAGGAAGGCCAGGAACAAATCATCTTGCAGCTCCTGCCGGACGGAACCACGATCAACAAGATCACCAGGAACAAAAACGGTCTTCCCGAATTCCACACGACAGTCGGAACATTCATGTTTGCAATCCCAACAGATGAGAATGGGGAGCCAACGTCAAAAGACGAGGTCCTCATCTATCACCTTGGTGGCGATCAATGGGCGGAGTATGACCGAAAAGCCGTCAAGCAAGAAGCCGACCAGCGCAATGTTTCCGATGCTACGGCCCTTGCCTCAGCAGAGAAAGCCTACCTTGATCAGGAAGATACTCCGAGGCAAGGCATCCCTCGGTTTACCGTCAATGACGATTACTCTCCCTTAGAGAAAGAGCTTGACCTCATGCGGCAAGAGCTCCTTGTCGGTGGCGGATTTAGTCAGTATGGGAGGCAGTGGGACTCTACCGCAACCCGAAGAATCAAAGAGATTGCAGAGCGTCGGGGGCTGCCGACTTCGACCGTCGTCCAGGCGGCAAAGAGCGTCGGATATGTTGATGAGGATTTCAAGATCGGCGTTTTTCGATTCTGGCCTTTTGGAGGTCGAGAGTGAACATCCTTTGGAAGAAACGGGAACCGGAAAACACACGGGGTGCTGCAACCTCCCCCTGGAAAACCGACGGATTCAGAATCGTGTCGGGCACAATCAATTCTCTTGATCAAATGAGTCAGGAAACCGAACCCACCCCAGGAGAGGCGGTCGAGAAGCTCAAATACAAGGATGCATTCCAGCAAATCCTTGAGGGAACGCTCGGCGATGGTTTCTCCGATGAAAGCCTTCAAAAGCAGTTCTACCAGGTAGCAATGGCCGCCAAGAATCCAGAGGAAGAGATGGCAAAGATGGCAACATCCGCCTTTCTCTCCCAGCGTTTGAATGCTCCACCCGATGTTGTGTACAAGAACTTTGATTTCTACACCGAGAAGTACATGACCACAAAACAGGCGCCGCTCTCAGCTTGGGCCGCGATCAAGAATGAAGCGTACACCAGCCAGCTCATGATTGAGCGTGGAAAGATCGGCTATGAACTCATGTTTGACCCGGAGAACCAAGAGCTTTGGGACAAGCTGCTTGATATCAATGAGAAGGTTCCGCCACAGGATAACCAGAAACGCTCTGTGCCCATTGAACTGGTAAAAGGTGCGGCGAAATTTCTTCCCTACGTGGCGACCGGAGCAATCGGCTCTGCCGATGAATCGATGTTCGGTGCAGGGCTTGGCGCTGTCGCAGCCGCTTCGCTGGCCTCTGCCGGGACACTTTCCGGGGTGCTGACCGTACCCTCTCTCATCCTCTCGGGCTACCAGATTGGGAAAAAGGTCGGGTCAATGGATGAGTATTTCAAGATAAGCGCCGGAAATACCTATGCGGACACCATGCAGAAGAAAAGCGCTGACGGGAAAACGGTTCCCGTGGGCATTGCCAGGGCCTTTGCCTTGGCCTCCGGGACACTTGCCGGAGCATTGGACACCATACAGCTTGATCGTTTTGTAGGCGGTTCCCAGTGGTTGCGTAAGGCCGTACCGCAAGCCGTCAAGAAGAGTCTGCAAGACAGCTGGTTTTCAGCAATCCTCGGGAACCCCGTTGCGAAGTTTGCCGGCCGATGGGGATCCTCTGTAGCGGAAAGCGTGGTTGAGGAGACCTTCCAGGAGACCATCGAAATGATGGGAACCGAGGTTGCCGTAACCGTTGCGAATTGGGCAAAGAATACGAACATCCCACAGGCGACAATCGACGACTGGAAAGATATGTGGATGCAGACCATTCGCGATACGGCGAAGGGAACCACCCTTCTCGCCCTGCCCGGCGTTACGGCCGAGAGCTTTGCGGCCGAACACCAGAAGCGACAGTCGGCAAAGGATCGAGAGGCCGCCCTTGCCAGCGGAAACGCGGATATCGATCTCGGGAAGTTCAACGACTATGCGGCCATTTTTGAGGAAGAGGATCTTCAGAAGAGCACTGAGAAACTGGTCGCCTGGAAAAGCGCGGAGCTGAAAAAGGCGGAACAGCGGCTTGCCTCCGACCCCACTCAGGAAAACTTTGCGATGCATGAACTACAGTCGCAGGAACTTGATAGAGCCGAGCTTGAGGCCTCCGTCGCAAAGAAAGTGAGCGAGCCAAGAGTTTGGGAGATGACGCAAGACCAGTGGATAGCGCAAAAGCAGAGGCTCTCAGACCAAGAGCTTGAAAGCCTCAAGACTTCCATTGCCGCAGGCTTTCCCGGATTCACGGATCAAGAGCTTGAGGTTTCCGCAATCGCAATGGATACCATTGCAAGAAACTTCGGACAGACCGGGACCGCTTTACTCGATACCATGCTGACGATCGTACCGGCAGATGAAGGGCAAGCAGCGGTTGAAACACTTTTCCCGGGTAAGAGCGTATCGCAGACAAACAGTGCCGCTACCTTTTTCCGAGATGCAGAGGGGAAGCTCCTTTCTCCGACAGAGGCCGCAAGGGGACAGGCTAAGGCCTTTATCGCTTCCCTCTCTTCTCCAGATTTGTCGACCTTTCTGCATGAGTATTTTCACTTTGCCGATGTCATGCTCATCTCTCAAAGCCCGGAGCACCGACAGCTCTTTTCAAAAGCGCTTGGAAAGGATTACTCACAGTTTACCGATCAAGACCGCGAATACCTTGCGTACATGTTCGAGAAATATCATCGAGACGGTACGGCTCCCACTCCTGAACTCAAAAGCTTGTTTGCCAGGATCGCAACGTCACTCAAGCAGTTTGTAGAACGGATGGTCGGCCTCAAGCCGATGAATGAGGATCTACGCAAGGCCTATGATGCGCTCTACTCCCTGAGGTCGGAGGATATCAAGAACGACAATCCCGATCTCAAGGAAAAAGTGGTACCAATCAAAAGGTATGCACTTTTTCAAGCAGAACCAAACGAACGGGAAGGCTTTCAGAGGACACTAAGAGAGGCATTTGAATATAAAGGCCAAGGTGTTATTAAGCTTTCAAATCGAACGCCTGAAGCTTTAAAAGCATCTGGAGCAAAAGACCTTCCTATAGTCCTTACAAGAAAGAGTCTTGAGCATATCAGAAAGGACCATCCCAATATACCAAAATTGGTTTTGTTATCAATGCTTGATGATATTTCCGATCCGGTAATGGTATTTGATAGTGCTTCGAATACTGAAAAAAGAAAAGGATTTGTCATTGTAACTAATCAGATAGTTGATGATGCGCCTGTAGTTATTGCTATGCATTTGGAGGTTGGGAAGCCTCAATGGCAAATACATAAAATAGCTTCCGAGTATGAAAAAAACAGTTATAAAACTGTCTTTTCGAAATGGGTAGATCAAGGTCTGCTTCGGTATGTAGATAAAGAAAGAGCCCTGAATAATCCACACATCTCCGCCGGGCTCCGCTTGCCCCTGGAGGTAGATAATTCAAGACCCCTCTTAAATAAGGTAGTACTGAAAACTGACCTTGTCAACAATAAGCAAACAAAGCCACTTTTCCAGGCTCTTTCTCCCTTGCAAAAGCTCAAGCAGAAATGGGACCAAGAAATCGAAAAAGCGGAACAGGAGCTTGCAGAGGCAGAAGACCGGGTAAAGGCCGGAGAATCATTTTCCGTTGTCGACAAGGCCCTTGAGCATCTGCTTTCCCTCCAGGAAGAACGCGAGCTTGCAATCCGGGATTACGAAGCGAACCGGATGACGGACCATGATGCGTATTCGGATGCCGTAGAAGCCTCGGTACAAAAGACGGTGGAAAACGGCGATTGGGTACCGGATTCCCAACTGAAAGATTATAGCTCGCAGAATTGGGCCCGTGATGAAATCGAATACCGGCAGCAGGCCATAGAGGATGCTGGAAAGTATGCCGACAAAGACGAGTATATCGCCTCTCAGGTTCTTTCCGACAACCTCGAAGACGGACACACGCCGGAGTACTACGGGAACATCTTTGATGCCTCCCGCGAGACAGAAGCGAATCTGACCGGCCGGGAAGCAAACTATCGCTTTATCAAATCACTTTCTGCAGATTACCTTTCCTCTGAACTCCTTGAGGCTCTGCACGTGTTTGGAAGCGATGGCCTTTCCGGCTGGCATCCTATAGTAAAGAACGCAGCCCTTAGCCTTAAAAAAGGCAAGAAGCTTTCACAGGCCCTGTACAAAAAGGTTATGGATCAGATCAAGGCCGATCCCGAAGTCTACCGGATGAGTTTTGCCGAAGCAGCTCAGGACACCGAAGGAATGCGACAAATTCAGTGGGAAATCGAGCACTCAGAAGAAACAGAACTCGAGAAACAGCTCAAGGCAAACCGTCAGCTGCGCAGACAAAACGAAAAGCTCAACAAGTCGGTTGAGGCCTTAAACCGCGAAATCGACCTAACAAATAGTGTCCTCGGCGATTACAAGCGAAAGCAAGAGGGATTGGAAGAGGCTTTCCGTTCTGCTCGGGAAGAAGCGCGAAAGGGTGACGTTGAAAGTCGAAAACAGTGGGTAAGCCTACTCTCTGATGCAAGAAAGGAAGCGTATCTGCAAACGCGCAGGGCCGTAGCTGATACGAAGCAGAAAATCCGAGATATGCGGGATGCAAAGGCCTTCTATGAACGAATGATAAAAGCCATCATGCGACCGGCCGGACGCTCAATTGCCTATGATCAGCAGGTCCAGATCAGGGAAATACAAGGCCGGTATGTGGCCAGGTTTACCCGACGAGAAAAGGAAATGCGGCAGGCATACCGGAAGCTCCTTTCCGACGCCGGTATCGATCCACGAATCAAGGAAGCCATACAAGAGAACCTGAGTAAGCAAAGCCTTCGCGATCTATCTCCGGAAGAAATAGAGAGCCTGCACGCTGAGATTGCGGCCCTGAGAACAAAAGGGCGTGAAATTCGGGAAGCGCAACTTGCCACTGAGCACATCACCAGGCAATCAGCCATCCAGAACGTGCTCGAAACACTGGGCTTTGAAAAGCCGGAAGAAGGGCTCGGGCTCAAGAAAACAGAACGTGGACGCAATAGCTCTATCTTGCAGAAAGAACGCCTGACCACCCTCCTTCCGTCTCATATCGCGGAGATGTTTGACGGAGGCAAGAAAGGCTCGTTTTACCGCTGGTTGATCGTTGAGGTTGAGAAAGCAAAATCCGAAGCAATCAACAATAAAGACCGAAGGATGAACGCCGGGTATGAAGAAATGAAAAAGCTCGGCATCAAACCGAAGGACTTGATCAAAGAGCGGAGCATTGACGGGCTCACCTTCCAGGTTCAGGAAATCATGGGGCTATACGTCTATATGCAGAATGAATCCGAACGTGAACGACTTCTGTATGGGAATAGGATAAAACCGGAAACCATAGCAAAGGCAATCAAAACGCTTACACCGGAGCAGAAAGCGTTTGCCGATTGGATGATCGACTCTTTTGAAACCGACTATTCTCGTTTTGAGTCTGCATTCATCGCCGACCAAAATACAGCAATGGGGAAAGAGAAACGCTATTTTCCCATGATGGTGAAAGACCTCCAATTCGATACGAAAGCACAGGAGATTGCCTCTGATTTACTCTCCCGCAGCCATGCCGTAAAAAGCTTTGTTTCAAGAGGATCAACACATAATCGAATCAAAATAAGCAGAGAGCACCAGCCCTCCATGAGGCTTGATGCCTTCAATATCTGGGCAACAAATGTGGATCGCCAGGAGGACTACATCAATAACGGTCTCCTTGTTAAGCGGCTGCATGCAATCTTCGGTAACCGGGAGGTCCAGGAAGCCATCATACAGCGCTATGGTAAGGATGCGGCAAACTGGCTCAAGGATCAGATCAACGAGATTGCAAAGCCGCTTGCCGGAGTTAAGTATTACGAGCCGATCATGCAGCTTTCGCAAAAACTCCGTTCACATGTCGGCTTGGCCGCTCTTGCCTGGAACGCACTCACCCCCTTAAAGCAGTTTCCTTCCCTTTTCCTGGCCATGGGCCGGGTTCCTGCAGGAGAACTCCTTGCAGCAAGCGGAAGGCTTATCGCTTCGGGTACCGGGCTGGTTAAGAAAATGCACGAGCTTGATCCCTATATGCGGGCCATGGACTACGACCCGGTGCTTACGGAAATGAGGGAAGCGGACAAAAACCGCTATGAAAGATTTGTCACCAAGACTGGAGAGCTTGGGATGAAAGGAATCTTTGTCGTCGACAAAGCCGTTAAAAGCATTATCTGGGATGCTGTCTACGAGCACAATCTGAAACAGGGGAAGACACAGGATGAAGCGATACACGAAGCACGCAGGGCCATCATTGAAACGCAGCCAGGCGGATTTCGTGAGGACTTACCCGTTGTTGCCCGTCAGGGTGAGTTTTTCAAATGGATGACGCTTTTCAGCTCTCAGTTGCAGAAGCTATACAACATGACAACCTATGATATTCCCCAAGCCGTCAAGCAGGGGGACATCGCCACGGCACTTCGTATGAGTACCGGGTATATCATGGCTGCCGTTTTGATCGGGATGATTAACAAGAAAAGCACGCCGGAAGACGCCAAAGATGCCGGAAGCATGGTCCTTGAACAACTGGTCACATCGATCCCGATTCTTGGAAGCCTCTTTGTGCAGGGGGCAAAAGGCTGGTCGTCAAGCAATCCCGTGACGGAAACGGCCAACCAAGTCGGAAAGGTTATCAACGCAATCGGAAAAGATAAGTCGGATGAGCAGGTCATGAAAACGGTCATGGATGCTCTGGAACAAGCTCTTTTCTTGGGAGGACTGCCGACGGTTCAGGCAAACCGGATGATCGATTTTGCCGAGACCGGGGATCCCTGGGAAATTGTGGGAGGACGGAGCAATGAGTAACGTTGAGCTTGAACTTAAAGGCCTAAGAGCTGCATCACTTACCAAGAAGGAGTACGAACAGGGGTACGATCGGAGTGATGCAGACGGTAATAGCATAGTCACGACAACACCACAGGCACCGGAGAACCTTATCGTTTCAGCACGAAATCGAGTGGTTTCGATTACGTGGGACAGGCAGGAAAACCTCACTCCCCCTCACAGTTACATCATCGAATGGTCCCTTGATGAGGAGACCTGGAATAAAGTCGGCGATACCACCTCCAATCTGTTTATTCATGAGGGATACATAAAAACAGTCGATGATGCTGCGGTCGATACCCGGAATTTCTACCGAGTGAAAATACTGTTGGCCAGTGGTATATCGGGCCCCTATAGCGAGATTGCTTCTGTTCTGTGTGAACCGGTAAAACAGACCGACTTAATTGGTTCGCTTGCCGGGAAGATTGATGCCGGGGCCTCTGCAAACGATATAGCTCAGATGCTACAGGGCTATGCAAAAGAAAAAGGCGTTACCCTTACGCAGGCGTTCGGCAACTGGGAGAACCTGAGCGATGCATCCGTGACCGTTGATGAAGGAGGACCGGGGGAAACAACAAAAAAACTGTCCTTCATTATGAAGAATGTAGTTATTGCCGATCTTATCCTCGGTTCCCTGATTAAAGGTGAACACATCGAAGCACATAGCATTGACGCAACACACCTGAAAGCCGACATCCTGAAAGTACTTTTCAGCCTGACCTCGCCGAATATCGAAGTCACCGATGAGGGACAAGCATACAACTTGAATAATTATGCAAGGCTCCTGATAACTCCCTATACCATCACCTGGCAGACGAGAAGTTCCATTGACTCTCCCTGGACCAGCCGAAGAATGCTCGGCAATAACGAAGGAGATGATCTACTTGCCGATATAGCGCGTTTCCGAGGCCTCTTTCCATTAGATAGGGGCTTTGACCGATCTATTGGTTTTGGAAGGCCGGTAGGTTCACTCACCTACTCGTTTGACAACATACTAACAGATCAAAACGGTGAGAATGCTTTTAGTGGAAAACAGACCGCATATACAACGGGGAAATTTGGAGAAACACAAGCGGGAGCTATTGCCGCATCTACTAGTGCCGATTATGCGGGGATGGTAGAGAAAGTATTTTCCCGGTCAATTACTGATTATTGGACATTGGCATTCTGGCTAAAGGAAACAGCCGCTCCCGTCTGCACGACAAAAGTCATTGAGATCAAAGAATTAACGCAAACGATAATAAGAAATACACAGGCCATAGGCGACGTGTCTTTTTCCAAAAGTGGAAATTACCTTGCGATTGTTTGTGCAGGAAGCCAAGGCCAGGATAACGGAACCTTTATCTACAAGAAAAACGCAGGGTCCTTTTTCCTTTTAACAAAACTTGTACCATCTGCATCAGAGAGCTACCAACCTACAAATATCGCTTGGAGTGCCAACGATCAGTACCTTGTGATCACCGGTAACTATGCAGGGCACATGTACAAAAGGAACGAGGATACCTTCAACTTACTCGGCCGCCTTGAGGGGATAGACAATACATCACGATCGGTTTGTTTTTCGAGCGATGGGAATTATCTTGCTTGTTCTTCCGGGTCAGGAAACTTGCTAAAAGCATATAAAAGGTCCGGCGATGTTTTTTCCAGGTATTCTCTTTCCTACACCATAAACGCAAATGCAAAAGCCCTTAGCCTTTCAAGTGACGGCACGTATTTGATGGCGACGGTTTCAGGATATGGTGGTGAAATTGACGGTCTATACCTCTTTAAGAACAATGGCTCCGAATATCGGTTACTCACTATTATTCACCATTATGATATCGATAATAGCTATTTTTACTCAGTAGAATTCTCTCACAACGACAATTACATTGCTTTCGGTACTCGTCACGGTGTCATGATTTATAAACGTGTTGGGGACAATCTCCAGAAAGTGACAGATGTAGAGGCTGAAAATGATAGTGTCATTTATTCGGTACACTGGAGCCCCAATGACAGATACCTATTTTTTACGGGAGCAACAAGACCGTCAATTTACCGTCGAGATGGAGATGTCTTTACAAAGAAATCCGATTTAGGAATATTCTCAGAATTTTACCAGTCCCCTTGTGCTGGTCTATCGGCAACACATTTTGCCTATGCAGACAGAGTCGATAGTACTTCAACCACACATGAAAAGGTTTACATCTATGCGTTTGAGGAGAATGACAACTGGTGGCTTGAACCTTCTTTGCAGAATGTACCGAAGCTACTCTCGTTTGAAACCGATGAGGATGTTTTATCCGTTTACCGGAAACCCCATTCCATAGTCCTTGCAAAGGCCGTAACCAAAACATCTCAAACACTCACCATCGATGAGGTAAAGGTTTGGAACTTCATAGCTTTACGAAGCAATGGCGATGGGACAATCAGCTTCATGCTCAATTCGCAAAAGGTCACATTGACGGTATCGCTTAAAGATACAGAGAGCTTGAAAATCATCTTTTACCTTCTGAAAGAAAATGGTCTCAAGATCGATGACATGATCTTCTTTACCGGTCTACTGACTGACGACTTCCTTCAGACCTATCGAAATTCTGGCTATCCCTGGGCTGATGCGGAATTCGGCGACACCTTTATAGGAGCTTCCCCAGGAAAAAAAATCCGTGTTATCGACAAGGTCGTTTTTGAGAAAGAGATTGATGCGGCCATACCCACCCCCGTTGTGGATCACGAATGGAACGGTACGCAGTTATCGATTACCGATGAAAGCGGTCAGGGGCCATATGTCGATCTCAAGGGACCCGAAGGCCCTCAGGGGCCCCAAGGTAAACAAGGAGTCCAGGGGCCTACCGGACCGACCGGTCCTAAAGGAGACAAGGGGCCGACTGGCCCTACTGGACCGAAAGGACCAACCGGTCCCAAGGGAGAACAAGGCCCCACGGGTCCCACAGGACCCCGCGGAGTACAGGGGCCGACAGGGAATACCGGGCCCGCCGGACCAACAGGACCACGGGGGCCTCAAGGAAATCCCGGAATAACAATTCCCGATATATCAGGCCTTGCCGAAATTACATCGATCGACCCGTCAAAAGATAAGCTGATTGTCTATGACGCAAGTACGGGTACGCATAAATCAATGCGGATATCAGAACGTTTTCCCGTAGGCTCCCAGTACACACAATATGCCTCAAGCGCAAGCAATGACCTCTCGGTTGCCTTTCCGAATAGCGAGTCCCCCGCTTACCTGTTTGGAGGGACCTGGGAGAAACTGTGGGACGGCGAAGGCATAGACTTTCATACCGAAGGTTATAACGGTTCAGGACGAACAAATGGGCTAATGCCCGATAATCTCCAAGGCTTTATCACACTTAATGGTGTAGGAACTAATACAAGCGGAAGTAATCCTAAAATTTTTGTCTATGGATACACGACTGAAGACGTACCAGGAAAAGCTGAGGATATCAATGCGGCTGCCAATATTAATACAACAATTCAAGGCAAAACATCGGGACCCAAAAGTGATGGTACGAACGGTACTCCTCGCATTGGGGCAAGAACATCCGACCGTAACCGCCTCATGAGGATATGGAGGAGAATTGCATGAAAACCTATGCCGTAACAGACGGCTCAATGATCACCGCTGTGGTGCAAAGCGCCGATGAGACGGCAAAGCTTGCAGAGCTGTTTCCGGAAAAGAGCATCAAGGAGATTCCTTCCTGCTTTAGCGGAAGCAAAGGAGATGATATCCGCTTTTACGATGAGGATGGAAAGCGGCTTTCGGTAGCAGCCGCAACAGAAGCCGGGCTCGTGCTTGAAGCCGGAGAACATGAGGCCTCTATCTGGGAAGGCGGTAAGTATGTGCTTGTCCCCGACTATACCGGTGTTCCCTACTGGGACAAGGCCACAGGAGAGGCGGTACACCTGTCCCTCGGCCGAAAGCCTGATGAGAGTATGACCGACATTGCCCCGCCGGACCCTGGGGCCTTGTGGAGTGAAACGGGTTGGATGGTCCCTGATGAGGTGCTCTCCGAACGGATTCGCATGGAACGTGATGCGCTGCTTTCAGGGAGTGACTACATCATGATGGCCGACTATCCCCTGGCCGATAAATCGAAGTGGAAAGCCTACCGACAGGCTCTCAGGGACATTCCCCTACAGCCAGGCTTCCCTCAGGAGATTTCCTGGCCACAGGTACCGGAGAAAAGGAGTTAAGCCAATGGGCGATAACGACAAAATCGATATGGTCTTAAGCATTGTGACGGAACAAGGCCGGGACATCAAAGAGATCAACAGTAAGCTCACCGACTTTTTCATCAACCGGGAAAGTACGTGCCCTGTTGAGAAACGCCATGAGAAGAAGATTGAGTACCGAACAGTCATTGTCGGAATGGTGTGCGGTCTTGGTGGTTCGATTATCGGGGGACTACTCCCCGTTGTTTTGGGAGGGTGAAAAATATGATTATGAGCTGGAATCGACGAGAGAAAAAACTCGTTTGTGGAAACAGAAAAATACCTTGTTCCTGCATTGTTCGCAACGAGCTTAATGGATGGAGACCGCTGGCAAATAAACCGGCACAGGATGAGGTCGTAAGGTCTCTACCGGAGAATATTCCGTACATGCCACGACCGTTTCCGGTCGGACGTTGGAATGTTGGCAGACCAGTGCCTCGATCTCATCCGTATAAAGCCCCCTATTACATCCCGACTGATGCCTTCCAGATGCTGCCGAGATGGGAACTTGACGACGATGGTGGATATCTTCGGGAAACGGAGGATATGGTCCGTGACGAAGATTATGGACTTCATTGCTCATCATCAAACACAACACTCGGCTGTATCAGAATCACCAAGGAAAAGGATTTGCTCTGGATGGTCGAGAAGATCAATAGAACGCTTGATACAGGAGAAAAGGTGTATCTGGAGGTAGCGGCATGAAGAAATTCTTCAAAAGTTTTTTCAATTCCACGAATGACATAAACGAGAGTACGGTTATCGGGTTTGTCGTTGCCATTTTGTTTGTTGCGGCGACCTTCCTGAATATTGTGGATGCCGAAAAATACCAAACGATCGGCTGGGTATTGGTTGGATTGTTTACCGGATCAACGGCGCGAAATATCGTTGACACATTGAAAAGGTCAAAGGGCAATCCCTAACGAGGTGAAGGATTGAGATGCGCAAAATTATTAGCATTATCCTTACTCTTTTTGTGTGTTTTTCCGCTGGTTTCCTCCTGGGCACTTACCGCTCAGGAAGAGGCGATAGTGGACGAGCTGCAGAATACGATAGTAGAGGCAAAAAGCGAGATACAGAGTATCAAAAGCTCAGCAATGAGTATGAGCGAGCAGTTGAGACGTACGAGGGAGAGCTCGCAGAGCTTCGAGCGGAAGTGGCAGGATACGGAAAAGAAGCTGGAGGGCTTACAGAGCGAATCGGAGGAACGGAAAGCCAAAGTGTCGGCATTGCAGAGCGAGCGGGACGGGCTGAGGAAGGACTATCAAGAGCTCTTGATCTATTGCGAAGGCTTAGAGAGGCGGAATCAGCGGCAGCAGACGGCCCTTAAAGCCGGGGGCTCTCTCCTGGCCGCCTCAATCATCGTGAATGTACTGCAGGCTCTGTTTTGATCTTGCTAAGGGGGAAGAGTTGCATCCTTCTCATGGGAGGATTATAATACTCATGGGTCATTTCGTTGGTTATCTGCATGAAATTCATGTTGATAAAGGAAGTTATATGCAATTTCTTTTTTGGCTAAAGATATATGAGAAAGAGCCCGCCGTCCATGGGCTCCGTTAAGAAATTAGGAGGATTAGATGAAAGATATCTCAGAAATAAATATGAATCTTGATGAATATAATTTTTATACTTTTCAATTCGTTGATGAACTTAGATATTTTTTTACCCCTGAACAAGTTTTTAATAAAAATGACGCATTTAATAATTTCATTGAAAATTTAAAGGTAAAATTTAGAGACTGTGGATGGGAAGGAGATGGAGAACTTAATATTGGTTGGCTTCCTCCATTTCTTGATGAATCTATTGATCCTAATTATGGAAATATATATTGGCATATTAAACAGGATAATAACGGCTATTCTTTTATTGCATCACCTTCTACTTTTTATTCTTCACGAATATTGGATCAAAATAAAAAACGTTTTATAGGTAGCAAGATTCTTGAAACTCAATCTATTACGGAAATTACAAGTAAAATACTTATAGGGAAAACCAAAGAGATTCAAGATATTATTAATGATTTAAAATTAGAAAGTTATCCAGATATCATTTTAAAAACTATACTCATTAGCATCCAAAGTGATCTCGTTTCATCCTTTATATCTTTTATTGAAGATGTATATTTACAATTTATCATTCATTTTTTCGAGGAGAACAATAGAGACAATTTAAGACTAAGTAAAATCGATGCTAAAATTGATATGAAAAGTATTAATTCAGACATTGATTATAGTGATAGAGAGCAATCATTAACACTTCGATTAATTATGAAATCTATTTGGGAAAATTTTAAATTTTGGCCATTTAAAGAAAAATATAATGAGATCACAAAAGCTATTGATTTCCAAATTGATCAATCATCTCGTGATATGCTTTTTAAGCATGTATATTTACGAAATTGTATCCATCACAAAAATGGACAAGTTCAGAATGATTTACAAAAAATGTTAGGTAGAAATAATATAAAGGTGTTAAACAATCAAAATAGAGAAATTGTGTTGAAAGAATGGGATTCTATAGATTTATCTATAAACGAAATATCAATTTTTAAAGAAAAATTAGAAGACTTCATAAGCAAATATGAGGTACATATTTTACAAAGAATGACAAGTAGATCAATACATCATAGTTTTAAAAACCCAATTGTCAGGAAATTTGATTTATCAGCAAAGAAAGACACTGATTAAAATAGTAACCCAAATGCCGTCCATGGCATTTGGGGAATTTTCGGATTGATATTACTTTTTGAGGTATAAATATGGAAAAAATAATAGAGAAAATAACTGTTAGTTTCTTAATCCTTATTCTATTTTCATGTACTTCATTTCCAGCGCTTAACCCACCAGCTTCAGCAACACAAACTGGTCCGAGAACAATCATACTTAATGGAGAGGAAATATCTGAAGAAGATGTCGGAGGCTTCATCTCATGGTACGGGCAAGACTTTATAGAAGCAGGACCTATTATAGTAGAAGTTGGTTTTTTTGGTGATCCAAACTTAGAAGGATTAGGCTTCATTCTCTATGATGGCGGATTCACTGGTGAATTGACTTATTATCGCAGAACAGGATTAGAACATCGTTGGGATTGGGGACCAAATGAAACCGATTATGCCTTTGTGATTCAAACTGATGGAACTGGCTTATATTATGATTTTACAAAAGTTAAGAAAGGTAAGAGTACCACCGCCAGTGCGGTCTATATATGCCATAAGCGTTAATTAACCGCGCCCGTCCCAAATCTACCTTTCTTCATCTAATAACGATATATGGTTTCACTTCCTCTAACTTTCCTCTTGTGGGAAGTGCCCGACGGCGACTTCATTGCAGTTCATGGGGCATGAGTCGAGGCAATGATTCTCCACTACTCCCGGCCGTATTGGCAGGAGAGGCTTGTTGCGTATGGAGGCGACAGGAGAAGGTTGAGTAGTTCTGGAAGTGATGAATGTTCCTCTTATCGGCCGTGACCATGACAATAGCCACGTCTGCTCCAATTGCTGGTTATGTAGTTCCACTTTAGTTAAAGCTTCAGCGAATATACCCTCTCGACCTACTAATCATTATCTCACTTCCATCTATCTTATCCGATAGGTAACTATAAATTTCCTGTTTAACAATATCATCATTTGAGACATGTGGCCCTAAGATAACTTTTGAAATTCCTACGTTTAGTTTGTTTTGATAATCATTTTTATAGTTAAACACAATCTCAACTATCTGTTGTATTTCCTTATCCTTAAGAATATACTTTGTGAAGTTTTTTTTATTGCTTAGTATAAAATATCGCCATTCTTGTTCTTCTTTATGGAATTCATTCTTAATTAGAGAGGCCATAATCAATATTAGATTAATAAGCTCTTTTTGGATTGTTTCAGAATATTTATTATTTTCATTAACAATACTGGTCATATGGTTATATATTGTATTTTCAAAGTCATAAATTCTTTGATCTACAATTTCTAATTTTTCATCATAATATACAACAGGATAGATGTAGCAAAGTGATCCTTCGCCCATTTTTTCTTTTATTTTTTCAAAGAACTTTATTCGATTAAATCCTATCGCTACACCTTTACCTCTTTCAGCGTAATTTATCCATTGTTGATGAATATCATGTTCCGCCGATGTCGAAAATATATAGAAATCAGCATCATATATTGCTTTCCGTTCATAGTCGCTTATGATTTCCAGTACTGTACTTTCATCTTTGAATATTTTCTTAATAACAGATAGCCCAAATTCAATTTCCAATGGATCATTCAATCTGTAGATGTTTGAGAAGCGTAAAGAACAGTTTTCAACGATATTAAATAGAGTAGATTTCGTAGTGTAGTGGTAAACCGTATCAACTTTTTTGTCAATTTTGACATCCATTTCTTTAAACAGAGTGTCAATGGCTTCTTTATCAATTTCATCAAAGTATTTATCTTCCATTCATACCTTCTAAAATCTAACCTAAACGCTAATTTAAACAAATTTTGAATCTACATAACATTCAATTGAGCTGCGTGGCGTTCACTGGCATGCGTTTGTGCTCTTTCCTTCATGCATTATACCATATCTTTCACAAATTAGAGCTTTCGCTTTCAAATCCAGCTCTTCTTTACCCAATCTAACGCACAAACCATGACAGTAGCCACGTCTGCTCCAATTGCTGGTTATGCATCACTTTCGTTCTCGTTTTTCTCTTATCTTCTTAATCAGTAAATCCGCAATACTGTTAATTTGAGTCTCTATAGGTTCATCTATACTATATGTAATACCACCAACTTTTTTTGTTTCATCGAACATTGATAGTTCTACATTTGAAAACCAGATTGGAATTACAGATTCTTCACCAAATCTTTCTTTAAATTGTTCTGATTCGAATTTCGTCCATATTTTTGTCGGGTACTCTTTACTTAATAAAACAATAACAAATTCTGCCTCTGAGTTATAAATAGGTGCTAAATATTCTTCAACATTAGTAGCTAATATGCTGTGTTGCTCATTTTTATCATAAAATACTTCAAGTTCACCTTCAGTCAGTTTATCAAATAATTTTTCCGCAATTACTCGTTGTTCTCCGGCAAAGGATAAAGCAAAGTCATAGTTCGAAGAGATATCAAGGTTAAGAAATCCTAACTTTTTACCAAATTTAGTCCACAAAAGATTTCGCAAATAGAATAAAAACTTTGGATCTTCAATTGATAATATTTTTGATTCAACATCAAAATGTATATTCTTCTTAATTTCTACATTATTTTCAATTAAGGATGCCAAAAATCCTTTATCAACAACTTGATTTATGCTTCCTTTAAATTTTGGATATAATAATACGATGTCATTAATATTTAATGACCAGTCCTCACTCTTCGAGAGCCAATATAGTAAATGAAAATATGGAGCTCTACCTTCGGGTCTTATTTTAGAGCCAATTGAGAAATCCCTAGCGACATGAAAGAATACTCGCTGTAATTCATTCATAATTCCTTCTTTTACTTCAATTAAACTTACTTCAATATTTTTTTCTTCCTTTTCCTTTTCTAACACACGCTGTCGTATACAAGCTTCAGAACAAATCATTTGTGTTATATGAAAACTACCACCTGACATTTCTGCAATTTGGTTTGGAGAGGGATATTTGATATTTAAAGCTGATTCGCCTTTTACAATAAGCTCAATTATTTTATCATCAGGATTGCTTTCAAAGCGTATCGTATCTACCCTATTATTCAAGTCTGGTGCAAATTTTACAAGTGAATCTCCAGCTTTGTTGATACCAACTGCGATTACTTTACTATTCTCGTCTTCTTCATCAGCCAACAATTTAATGTAATTTGCGATGCTTTCTTTCGTGTTATCATCTAGAATATGAAAGTCATCAATTATCACAATTCCAACATCTGTCATATCTGGTAGCGATACAATTATATCTTTATCTTCTTTTTTTCTAGTTGATAATATTAAAACTTTGCTTCGCAATCCTACTTCGTCGATAGCTTTCTGTACGCATGTTGTTTTTCCGATACCAGATGGTCCTTCTATTATTAAACTGCGACCTTTTGTTCTTAATGCAACTAGCATTTTTGTATATTCAGGTGGTTCAACGAATGTATATGTGGGAACACCTGATGTCTTAAACACTTCTTCTAATCGTGGTTCCATTTAATACTCCATAAGGTATGATACAGTTTTTATTACCAATATAACCAATATATCGCCAAGTTGTGCATAACATAATAGATTATGTCGTCTGAGTAGAAAATGATTCCGAATTTTCTTCATTACATGTAACTCGTATAAGGACCTAATAATCTCCTTTACAACATAGATAAAAGCATGAATGGGGTATTTATATGCAGAAAGTTAATCTTAATTCATACTTATATCTGAGACTTTATATAATTTATTGTAAGCCCACTACTTTCATAGTGCAACAAAAAAATCAACTCTCTCTATATAGCTTGTTCTGTGGATACCATTTTTTTATGCACTGAGGTCTTACTGTCGGTCGATTACAAAACTTTCACAAGGTTGATGATTATACATCAAACCCACCGTTAGGTTATATCAAGACCTGCATTTATTCTGCATTCTATTTCTGCTGTGCTGTGATAATCATTGACAACAAAAACATCATAATTTACTATAATATAGTGATTTATTCACTTGCAGAGTACATATGCCATTAGGCTCTTAATGCCTTCTAAGCCGTAGGTCGCAGGTTCGAATCCTGCTGGACGTAGTTTTAATTACTTATAATGTAAATAATTACACAATAATTCATTTTTATCAATTTTGTTTTTGTCTTCATTGCACCCTGTATTGCACCCTAAACGATTTTATGATACAAGAATTTTATGCCTCGGAAACCAGATCCATGGACAGTTAAGCGAATTCGCGGTTATTGATATTTTAAATTACGTGGAGAAGCTGTATATCATACAACTGCTATTCATATCGACAACTGGAAACGAACTAAACCATTGGCAGAACATCATTCTTTTTGACATGAAACGTGAAAGGCTTATTGCCTTTGACGGGCGAGATATCAAAACGCCGGTAGTGGTAGTGTCAATAATCTTGCGCAAATTCTTTTTGCCTCAATCTGAAGAAATCACTTATAAGACCTGGTCCTCCCGATCGTAATCAATCAGCAGGTCCATATTCAGATACTTCCGTTCACTCCATGAAGAACCTGAGATGTGACGCAGCCGGGCCGCGACCAGCATCAGGGCAGATTCTCCATCGGGGAATGAGCCGATTACTCGTGTCCTCCTTCTAATTTCTCGCATGATTCTTTCAAGACCATTGTTGGTCCTGATGCGCTTCCAGTGCTCCACCGGGAAATGATAGTACGAAAAGGTTTCGAGGGATCCTTCCCGCACCAGAGCCGCCGCTTTGTGAAGTTTCATATCCATGAGCTTCTGCGCAATGAGATCCTTTTTCCGGATTGCCTCTTCCTTGTTTTCCTGGGCATGAATTGCCTTCAGCATTGTGGCAACCTCTTTCACTTTGCCATGGGGAACAAAGCTGAACACATTCCGGTAGAAGTGGACGACACAGCGTTGCCAGCGTGCCTGGGGATAAAACTCCGGAATCGATTCGACTAACCCCAAAGATTTGTCGGAGATGAACATATCGACAGTCGCAAGGCCGCGTTCTTTGAGATACCTCAAGAAGCGTTGCCAGCTGTCCTTATCTTCCTTAGTGCCCTCTGCAACCCCGATAATATCCCGAAATCCATCCTGATTGACACCAATGGCAACCAGAACCGACACATTTCTCACTTCACCGGCCCAGGATCGCTTCATCCAGATCCCGTCCAGATACACATAGGCGTAATGGCTCTCAAGCGGCAGATTCCGCCACTTCTCGATTTCTTCGTAGATTTTCTTGTTGAGATTACTGATCGTTCCCGGTGACACCTTTGCTCCCCACAGGGCTTCTGTGATGTCTTCGACTCTCCGCACCGACACTCCTGCCAAGTACATTTCCACCATCGCTTCCTCTACGGAAATCTCCCGGCGTTTGTACCGTTCAATGATCGCCGTTTCGAAGGTTACCTTCTTCAACTTGGGCATCTGAATGGTTACTTCACCAGCCTTGGTCAACAGCTTTCGGTTATAATGGCCGGCTCGATACCCCTTCCGATCTGTGTTTCTCTCATGCTTCTGGGCATTGACTAATTGCTCGGCTTCAGCTTCCAGCATGGCATTCAACGTCTCTTCGACAGTTTCCCGTACAAATTCCCCCAAATGGGCTTTAACTTCTTCCTCATTTATCTCGATAATCTTACTGTTCATATAGTCCTCTTTCTGACTTGGTTTTGGTCGTACTTAATCAATCGTCAGATTGAGGACTTTCTTTTTATCGAAATTAGAATTTGCGCAAGATATTATACGTTATCCCGGTAGTTCACCACTCAGAAAGAGGAGTTCCAACCGACGAGGAGGTGGCACTTCTTTTCCCCTCAGATTTTGATTCATTCAGACGGCCGTAGAATAGAGAAGATAAGCTACCTGTCATTGGAAATAGAAAAGCCAAAGGAACTCGTTTCCCTATTGGAGTCCCTTGTGCCCTTGCTTTCTCTTCTGGTATGCGAACCTCAGAACTTCGAGCCTTGACTCACACCGCAACTCATCCAGAATTCGGAGGCCTTGTCGTTGCTCAGACTATCAACCGTGATACCGAGCCTGCACCACCTAAGGCAAATAGCGTTCGAGCCATACCTTTACCCCTACAATACACGAATGCGGACAATTCTTGCATCTGCTCACCTTGATCCATATTTTGATAATATACATGGTTTCCGATTGTCAACAACAGCTACCGACGCAATCTTGAGAGCATTCACTGGCCACAAGTCGCCCGATATGACAAACACCCGGAACGATAGCACAAATTGTGACAAAAGAATTATCAGATTGAAGCAGTTGTTCGACGTCTTTTACTTTATTTCCTTTTTCATACAAATGCTATTGCTATTCCCCTTGTATTCTCCATAATTCTCTATTCGCTTATACCCTATGCTTTCATATAGTTTTTGGGCAACTTGTTGTTTTATTCCGGTTTCAAGTATTAATGTGTCCACACCTTTTTCCACAGCACATTCTTCAAGTTCTTTTAGAATCCTTCTTGATAATCCTTTTCCCCGATAATTTTTATTAATATAAACACGTTTAATTTCAAAAACTTTTTCCTCATATCGCTTTAAACATCCACATCCAATTGGATTTCTATCATAATAAAGAACAACTACCAATGCACCATCACTCAAGACGTTCAACTTATCATATTCGTTCTGGATATTTGGATACATACTCCATAACTCATGATTTAATTCATTTATCAGCGTCAGATAATCAGCATCGTTTATATTTGTTCGCTTGATACTATATCCTTCAGCAATATCTTTTACGAGAATTGTATCGCATTCTGCTCCGCTTAGCCTAAATTGCCTAATTTCTTGATATTCACTTGAATTGTACCAATCGTTAAATTCTATTTCATTTTCAAACTTTATGATAACTGTTTTTGAATATTTATAACTTCCTTCAAGAATCCTTGGAGTATTGTCGACTGCTATATAAGTTCCTTTGTATTTTGAAAAAACTGCATCACATGCATCAAGATATTTTTGATATATTAGAGGATCAACAATTTTGATGTTAGCTATAAAATAAACAGCCATTATTTTTATTCCCCCTATAAAAGTTGAAAGTCAGACGTTATGTTTTTCAAACAGTATCATCTTTTGAGTTTTTGCTCTTTTTTATGAATTATACCATATACTTTTGTCGTTCAAAGTTTACTTTCTCAAGAAGACACTCCTCCATCCAATCCACAGAACAAACCATGGCAGTAGCCTCGTTTGCTTCAATTGGTGGTTATGTGGGGCTTTGCCGATTATTATTTACCTTGGCATGATTGGTGAAACGCTATGGCAAAACAGAAATCGTATTTTCAATTACGCCAGGATCAAATCGAATTCCATGTCCTGGAATTACGGCAACACAATCGAAATCCCGTAATCGTTCCACGGATGATTTCCATGTATCCATGTTTGCATCCGCTCTATTTCCAGTTCCATTGCCTACCCGCAACATGCATCCACCAAATAATATTTTTCGCTCTGGGAAATACACGACTATGTTATCAGGAGCATGTGTTTCCCCAGGGAAAAAAACTTCAATTGGTTCATCTCCCACAGTAAAATGATACCCTTCCGTTAATTGAAATATCTGCGATGGTCCTACATAGGGAATAGTTTCATGTCGTTTCAAGAATTTTTCATTTCCCGGGCCTTCCAGCCACCCCATTGTTAGCTGTCTAGTGGCTTCCCCACGTTCACGAAGTAATGATACAGTTTTATCGGAACCGATAATTGGTATATTTCTGTGTAAAAGCGCATCGTTTCCGCCAAGATTATCTACATGGTAACCTGTATTAATTTCAATGAATTGACGATTACCATATTGCTTATTTATCCAATCCAGTACGTTCTCGGTAGCCTCTGGAGTATATGGAGTGTCGACAAAGACCGCATATTTTTCTCCGATCAAAACAACTAACGAGTTCCCCCCCCATGGGAATTTATGCGTAATGACAAAAGCATTGGGAAGAATTTCGCGTACTTCGAGTTCGTCATTTAATCTGATAACAGGATATTCTGGTTGTGTTTGCGCAATCAACGACAAGTCAGTTAGAACAAAGAAAATAATTAACATAACATTACGGATTGGATTATAGTAATTCCTGAAAAGATTCATATTAGGTTCCTTGCTTTACAAAGGTTTTTATTACATACACGATTTGCACTTAGTATTCAAGACCTCATAACGCCCGGGTCAGGAGCGCCCTCGGTCCTGACCCGAAGGCGAAGGATTTGGCACGTGTTTTTGCGATCATCGCTTATCGCCTCTACCCTAACAAAATAGCAAAAACCGTGACAAAAAACGGCGTCTACTGCACCCGTTTGTTAAGGATACGCCTCTTTTGCTTTATCTGCATTATTTTTATTTAGTTCTTAAACCGGTTTTTAATATTAATTAGTCCTAAAATTTCACTTCCGCTGGAGCTTTTCTTAATTTCTTCAGGTTTCGCTACCATTGGGATATATATTCTTTAATTATATGCATCCTTTCTATCTTCAATATCAACGATAAAAACAATAACTTTATCATTATCTGTTTCATAAAACAGTCGGAATTTTCCAATTCGGTATCTATATAATCCAGTTAGTTCACCCTTTAATTTCTTTATATTAGCTCCAAAGTATGGATTCTTTCTAAGAAATGGATATACGTAATCGGTGATTTTCTTATACAAATTCTTATATTTAGTCTTACTGATTTTTTTCTGAAAATGTTCAGTTTCAGCTATTTTATATTTATCCAACGATTCTATACTTCCCTTCTTTTACTTCCTTTCTACCTTGTTGTAAGCTTTTAAGAAGGTTTTCATCATTCATGATTTCATCCATTTCATTATCACTCACAAAACTTTCTTCTGTAAGAAACGCGATTGTTGCATATTCAATGAAATTCGATATAGATCGTCTATGACCATCAGCGGCTGTTTTTATAAGATTATATGTATCATCATCAACACGCATTGTTATCGTTTTAGCCATGGTTGACTCCTTTATTCAAATTTATTCTTAAATATTCATTTTGTCAATAAAAACAGCTAATTCTATAAATTCTTATGTAATCCTGAGGTGTATTCCTTATAACATAATAGATTGCTCCGTTTGGGTAGAAAAGTGTTCATAGTTTTTTTCATTGTACATAATCCGCATATTGTCTGTTCTGGGGATACCAATGGACTCTATGCAGCAATGGCCTTATTGTCTATTTTGATTAACCGATAATCCGACAAAACACGATACCGTTCCGGCTGATCGCTCACTCAAAAACACATGCCAAATCCTTCACTTCGCTCAGGAACTATAAGAGAGATCCCCCGTTTATTTTTAGTGCCTCTTTCTATGAACCTCTTTGCCAAAACATCAATTTTACCATTTTCGACGTTATCGTATATTTCCTCCTCCCCTGTTTTCAACCATATCGTAATTTTTGCGTGCAGTTTTTACTGCGTCGCTATGAAGCTCGGCCCATTGTATCAATGCTTGTAAAGGTTCAGATATAGAACGACCAAGATCTGTCAAGCTATATTCCACGCTAGGTGGTTTCGTGGGAAATACTTCACGATTCACATAACCGCACCGCTGAAGATTTCGCAAAGTCTGAGTAAGCATCCGCTGGGATATATCTGGTATATGTCGCCGTAATTGTCCGAAACGATATGGCCGCTCGGCAAGCATGATTATTATAAGTGTGTTCCATTTTCCGCTGATATCGGCCAGAACGCTGCGAACAGGGCAGTCGAGTACTTTTTGTTGATCATCATTTTGCATGCAAATTCCCCCTATCTCTTCTGTGACATTATATGAAACAATATGAATTCTCGCTCCGTAGATTACTTTAAAGTAACTACCAGCCCAAAAACTGCCTTCTTGACGACCTATATCGGTTTTCTTTTATTATATATGTACTCTCTGTTTGAGAGCAACTCTAATTTATAGAGTTACTTAAAACATATTATTTAGAAGGATTCTTTGTATGAAAGCAGTAAGGTTTAGTGAATTTGGTGGTCCTGAAGTCCTGCAGCTGGTCGAAGCTGACGAACCACACGCAGGGGCAGGCCAGGTACGAATCGCGGTTCATGCCGCGGGAATCAACCCGGCAGACTGGAAAATTCGTGCCGGATATCTCAAGGAGCACATGCCCATTCCATTTCCATCGGGAACCGGATTCGAGGCATCAGGTGTCGTTGACGAAATCGGAGAAGGTGTTACTGGTATATCTGTCGGCGATGCTGTTTTCGGCTTCGGCATTAATACGGTCGCGCAGTACGCAGTACTCACAAGCTGGTCAAGAAAACCAAAAGAGCTCTCCTTTGAGGAAGCTGCCGGTTATCCAACGGCGGTTGAAACGGCAACGCGCGTCTTGGGATCAGTTAATTTGAAATCCGGAGACACCATTTTGGTGGATGGTGCAGCAGGCGGCGTAGGTACTGCCATGATTCAGCTCGCACGCCATCGGGGCTTTCACGTGATCGGAACATCGAGTGAGCCCAAACATGAATATCTGCGGTCTTTTGGGGCGCTTCCCACTACATATGGTTCAGGACTTGCCGACCGCGTCAAAAAACTTGCACCGAACGGAGTAAATGCAGCATTTGATTTTGCGGGAGCGGGAAGCATCCCTGAATTGGTTGATATAGTCGGCGATCCTTCCCGTGTGGTAACGATTGCGGATATGGCGGCCGTACAAAAATACGGGGTATTAGGAGCCTTTACGGGTAATCAAAAGAACCCTGAACTTGTTTTTCAGGAAGCCGCAACGCTGCATTCCGCGGGCGCTTTTAGAATGCCTATTGATGAAGTTTTTCCTTTTGAAAGAATTGCAGACGCGCATAGAAAAAGTGAATCGGGAAGAGTGAAGGGAAAACTGGTAGTCAAAATTTCTTAATGAATAGATTTCATAGCTGTCCATAATAAACCCTTCTGTGGATTATTTTGGACGGTTATAAATCTTAAAAAAAACGATCGGGAACAAAGACTCGGAGAAAGATCTGCCGGGTGGTCGGGGGCATCAATCCTTAGATTCTTCGCAGAAAGCCTCCAGGGTAACGGGAAAAAGCGGAAAGCGTGGAGTATCCGCCTCGACGGCCTCTTTCGGCACTCCTAGCTCCCTGGCAATGATGGAGGCGACAAGAGGCCCGCAGGTTCTTCCCTGGCAAAGCCCCATACCGGCCCGACAGAAGCGTTTTACCTCGGCAACGCTCCGGCAACCTGCCCGTACCGCCTGGATAATTTCTTCTTCGCTTATCTCTTCACATCGGCAAATAATACGAGACCTCACAGTTCCTCCCTTTTCCTTTCGATGAAACGGACCCGATCGGCGTATAATCGGTCGTAGGCGATGGTGACAAGAGGACTACGATTTTGCTGCTGCGTCTGTGATACACGAATCACCTCTGCATTACACAAAACAGCCCCGAAGCGATCAACGGCCCGCACCCGTTCCCCTTTTTGCGGTAAGGGAAGATATTCATAAACAAAGGTGAGGGTCGATTGACTCTGACCATACTCTTCCCGAAAGAGAACAATCGCCTGCCCCGGGCAGACGGAAAGACAGCGCCCACACCCGGTACAGAGATCAGAATCAAGCCTTGGAATACCAGTGAGGGAGGGAGTCATGGTAATCGCCCCAACGGGGCAGGCGGAAATACAGGGATTACAGGGGATGTCCTGGTCACAATAGAAAACGGCAACGGGCTTCTTTCCCTTACCGACAGGAGGATGATCATCGCCGATAAGAAAGGAGTCAGGGCAGCTTTCCGTCGGTACCGTATCGGTATTATCGGTAACCGTACCTGAGGCTTCACAGTCACTGCAGGAGATTTCTTGTCCATGACCTGACCGCATGATACGCTCTTTTCCCATGCGGCGGCGGGTGCCGAAGCTTCCGCTTCTAAGGTCATTCAGTCGATCCCAGATCTCCGCCGTCGCCGCCTCACGTTCTGCTTCGGAAATCGTTCTAAGGGCACATGCGGCACCGATACCGGCGATACGCCCCTCATCCAGGGCGGTATTGGCCTCCTCTATTCCGGCGCAATCGCCGGCAACAAAGATACCGGGAATCGAGGTTTCAAGATTTTTATCGTGCCACGGAATCGTCCCACCGAATTCGGGAGAAAAACAGAGACGACAACCTGCCATGGTTGCAAGGCGCTGATCAGACGTGAGGCCGACCGCAAGACAAAGGGTATCCGCCTGAAGGCTCTTTTCGGTGCCGGGAATTTCGCTGCAAGAGGCATCGACAGCCGCAATAACGACCTCCTCCACATGGGTGCTCCCCCTGGCTTCTTTGACCGTGTGACCGGTACATATGGGTACTCCCGCCCTAAGGATTTTTGACCCGTGGACCTGATAGCCGCCAATCTCCTCCTTTGCCTCGACCAGAGCGATAACATCTGCCCCTGCCTGAAGAAGTTGATAGGCAACGATAAGTCCAACGTTACCGGAGCCCATCATCACCACCCGTTTGCCGGGAAGCACACGGTGAATATTACAAAAGGTTTGTGCCGCCCCTGCGGTGATGACTCCGGGCAAGGTCCACCCGGGAAAGGAGGCCCCCCGCTCTCCCCCACCGGTTGCAAGAACCACGGCCCGGGGCTTTATGGTCACAACCTTTTGGCCGTCTGTCAGCAGAGAAACTCTGCGATCGGGGAAAATTCCCAGGACCTTGGTGGAGAGGAGCACGGAGACACCTGCATCCCGGGCATCGATGAGAAGCCGGTTTCCAATCTCAAAGCCTCGGGAGCCTGCATAGTGAGCATGTGAGCCAAAAAACTTATGGATCTGCTTGAAAAGCTGGCCACCCGGCCTGTTGTGTTCATCAACCAAAAGGACACGAGCGCCCCGCCGCCCCGCTTCAATTGCGGCCCCTAAGCCGGCAGGTCCCCCACCCACAACCAGAAGGTCGGCATCCTCACGTACCTTAGAGATTAGCAACGCCGACCCCCTCTTGGGTCTCCACAACCATTCCTTCCGCCACAGGGGTGACACAGGTACGAACATTGGGGACACCGTTGACGATCATCGAACAGTCGGTGCACTGACCGATTCCGCAAAAGATGGAACGGGGAGATCCTTTTTTGGTGTGTCGAAAGACGCTTATTCCCGCAGCCAGCAGGGCTGCGGCAATAGGTTCCCCTTCCAGGGCCTTGATTCTTTTACCGTCGACGATAATGGTAACCATGGCTTTCTCTTCCATCTCACCGAGGATGGGATGATGAACGATACGCTTCATTCCGCTTCGCTTCCAAACTCAGCCCCTGAGCTGAGATAATTCAAGCCGATATCACAAAGTAGGCGCGAAATATGGGGTAAAACCGAATCGTCCAGGATAAATCGACCGGTATGCAGCTGGCCAGGACTCTCCTTCCGATCATCCCCCACACCAAAGGTAAAATAGCAGGAGGGAACCTCACTGCTGAAATAGCCGAAATCCTCGGAAACGTAGGCACGGTCGAGATTTGTTTCCACCCAGCGAAAAAAGCCATGGTTTCGTGCCGTCTGTCGTACCAATTCCGAAATTCCAGGGGCATTCACCGCCGAAGGATAACCGAAACGGTAGGAGATGGAATAGTCACCACCGAAAAGGTTGACCAGGGAGTCAAGAATCGTTTTCATCTCCTCCTTGATTCTCAGGCCGTCATCCCGAAAAGAGCGAACAGTACCGGTCACCTTGACCTCCTGGGGAATAATGTTGTGAGCCTTACCTCCCGATATGGAACCGACGGAGATAACAGGCCACTGACCGGGAGTATACTTTCTGCTTACCATGGACTGAAGGAGGACAACGAAATGACATGCCATCAGCACCGTATCGGCGCACTGTTCCGGTCGGGCGCCGTGCCCGCCGGGGCCCTTAATGATGAGCTCGAAAAGGTCGCTTCCCGCGGTAACGGCTCCCTCGGGAACAATCACCATACCGACGGGAAAGTTAGGGCTATTGTGCAGTCCCACCATCACATCGATCCGGGGCTCCTTCAGGACCCCTTCCTCAATCATAAATCGGGCACCGCCTGGAGGGCGCTCCTCTGCAGGCTGAAAAATAAAGACGATATTACCCTCTTCAGGAACCCCTCCGGTCAGAAACTCCTTCATATAGAGAAACGATCCCGCCACAGAGGCAACGTGACTATCGTGACCACAGGCATGCATCACCCCCGGAACCTGCGATTTGTAAGGCAGATCGTTCTCTTCATCCACAGGAAGGGCATCCATATCGGCTCGAAACCCGATGGTCCTCCCCGGACGTTTTCCCCGGAGAACAGCCTTAAGACCGGTTCCTCCGATACCGGTAGAGACCTCGGCTCCGGATTCCCTCATAAAGGCGGCAATGGTTTTCGCCGTTTCGAATTCCTTACCGGAGAGTTCCGGCTGCCGGTGGAGCGTTCTTCTCAGTTCGATAATACGTTGTCCAATCTCGTTTTTATCCATACACACTCTCCATCATAAAACATCTGCTCAAAATCCAGCCGCCAGGGAGCCCTTTCCGCGAACCGAACCGAATTTCGCTTCGAAAAGTTTCAAAGCACGATCAAGAATTCTCTCCTCGTCAATGTTGGTAAAAACACCGTTTCGCAGAACCGCCTTACCGCCGATGAAGACACTTTCGACATTAGAAGGAGTGCCACAGTAGACGAGATTCTGGACGGGATCGTGCACAGGAGAGGACCAGAGTTTCTTCATATCGAGAAGGACAAAATCCGCATTCTTACCGGGATCAAGAGTACCACTGTTCAGTCCAAGAGCAGAAGCTCCGTTTTCCGTGGCCATGCGAAACAGATCATCCGCGCTAACAGCCTTTGGATCCAGACAAAAGGCCTTTTGCAATCCTGCACCGCAGCGCATCTCCTCAAACATATCTAGCAGGTCGTTGGAAGCGGCACCATCGGTGGCAAGAGCCGGTAGAAGTCCTTTTCCGATCATTCGGGAAACAGGGGCAACACCGCTGCCCAGCTTCATATTACTTTTGGGATTATAAACCGGGACAACACCCTTTCGGACCGCAATATCGATCTCCTCTTCGGTCAGATGCACGCAGTGGACCGCCATCACCGGCCGACGAAGGAAGCCTATCGTATCAAGATAGGCAAGGGGCGTGAGTCCATGCTCGGTAAGCGACTGCTCGACCTCCCACCTGGTCTCGGAAACATGGATCTGTACGCCGAGATCAAAGGCCTCGGCCTGTTCCATCTGCCAGAGTAGAAAATCCTCGGTACAGGTGAAGGGAGTCGAAGGGGCAATAAAGACCTTTATCATCTCATTGCCGTTCTTTTTCTCGTTCCAGGTCTCGATATAACGAAGGATCTCCCGCTTACGCTCTTCAAGATCCTGGTCCAGCTCCTTGGGTACCCAGCGGTTGACCGCTGTCACTGCGCCCACCGCCCTCATTCCTATATCCCGATAGGCCCGAAAAACCGAATCGAGGGTCAAATCCATGTTCACGAAAGCGGTGATGCCGCTTCGAATCATCTCCATACAGCCGATAAGGGTCCAAAAATAGCCCCCTTCGACATCGCCCTTCTCCCAGTCCAAGGCATGGACAAGATGTGCAAAGGGAAAGGTGACCGCCTCGCTCCAGGACTTTAGAGCCAACGTATCGCTTCGTCCCCGGAGAAAACACTGATACAGGTGCGTATGGCTGTTTACAAAGCCGGGAATCACCGTTTTTCCCCGGCCGTCAAGCACTTCGGTTCCATCAGGGACTCCATCTGCAAGATGCTTGCCTATGGCGACAATGGTACCGCCGGAGATATGCATGTCCACATCATGTTCTACCCGGTCGGCGCTGCGAATAAGGGTGCCAATAGAGGAAATGATAAGATCAGCCATTGTGATCCTCCCCTGCCAAACGTCCCAAAAGATTTGCCGCGGTGTTGCCCAAAAAATCCGCCGTTTCCCCGGCAGTGAGGGAAGTGGTTTCGACCATCTTCCGAAAACGGCCGATTTTCAGAAGGGGATAGTCCGAACCGTAGATAAGCTTCGACAAAAGCCCCATCTGCTTGAGAGCATCGAAGATTGTCGCATCGTAAAGGAAGGGCAGCGCCGCGGTATCGTAATAGACATTACTGAGCTGCTTTCGCAACTCCGGCATGGCTTCGAAAAAGCAGAGGCCTCCCCCCATATGGGCAAAGATGATGGTAGTGTCCGGAAAATTGGTGGCGAGGCACTCCGCTTCATGTATGGAATCCGGTGTTTTTCCGGGATAGTAATGCCCTACCAATTCGTTTACATGGACCAACAAGGGCCAGTTATTCTCCGCACAGAAGCCGCAGAGCTCCTCCATGACCTCTTTGTCGGTAATATCGAGCTCCTGCCCCATGGGCATGATCTCGCCCACCCCTGTAAGGCCAGAGGCCTTACACCGTTCAAGCTCCTTCCTGACCCCATCGGCACCGGGATTTACCGTTGCAAAACCGACAAGCCGATCGGGAAATCGGGAAAGGGCCTCAATGGTATAGTCGTTTGCACGACGACAGTTATCCTGATCACGAAACCCAAAACCAAAGACGATCGACCGGTCAACTCCATCTTTGTCCATATCGCAGATCAACTCTTCGGCGGTAACGTTTTTATTTTTCTGACTACCGGAAAGCAGATCGAAATAGGGCTCCTTGGCCCGATAGCCTTCCATATTGGAGATGATATGCGGCGATGTTATATGGACATGCGCATCAATAACCATGATCTGCTCCTTAAAAAAGGCCTCCCCCCGAACGGCCCCAAGCCGAAGGGGAGGCAGGTCTCACATAGATTACTCTTCCTCCTGCTCTTCCAGATCGGATCCGATAAAGACACCGATCTTTGGAAGCCCGATAAGAAGAGGAACGCCGATGATGGTGGCACCAAGAGAAAAAATAGCCCGTTCCCAGGGAGAGACAAAAGCCAATCCGATCCACATCGCCGAAGGCCACTGGTACAAGGTGATCCCTGCAAAATTGGCAAGCCCCGCGGCACCGACAAAGCCGGCATAGGCAGAGACAAAGACACCAATGCCGCGAAGAACGGGCTTTTTCGAAAAAGCTTCCTCTTTTCTCCAGATCAATGCCCCAAGGGCAGTGGCCACAAGGCCGAGGCTATAGAAAACCAACGGGAAAAGCGCCGCTCCCCTGCCGATCTTGGTAGAAAACCAAAGGATATAGCCGACAGCGATAATGCCGATGGCGACGTACCACTTCCTGCGAGTGATACAACCTGCCACGAAGGCGTTGCACGTTCCGATCAAAAAGGTCGCAATCCCCAGCCAGGCGATATGCGGCGCGATGATCTGTCCCAGAAACCCTCCAATGGCGGCACAAATTGCACCCCCGACAGGTCCGAAGAAGACGCCGGAAAGGGGAATCAACGCCGCGCTGACGCTGAAGGTCCCTCCCGATCCGATGATCGGAATTGCCGGCAGCAGGTTCCCAGCCGCGATAAGTGCGGCCCAAATGGCGAGAACCGAAGGATGTACGCCGCCGAGCAGCTTGTATCCCTGTTTCTTTGTCAGGTCCTCCCTTTCTTCATTATTCATAAAACCCCCTTATTCCCTTTTCGGGATTATATGGCCGGCCGGTAGAGTACCTGTCTCACAGGCTCTCCGGACAACCGATTCCCCAAGTTCTTCAACGTTCAGATATGTTTCTTCTCTGCCCAAGCAATCGTCAAGGCGTTGGCCCAACCTTGTGATATAGGGCGGTTTTATATGCGTCTCCAAAAGTTCCTCTGGTCGGGAAAAGATTTCACGTACCGAACCATCCATGTGAATCCTCCCCTTCTTCAGGACGATGATACGCTCTGCATAGCGGGCTATCAGGTCCATGTTATGGGTAACGACAATGATGGTCTTTCCTGCATTACGCAGGGAAGTGGCGATATCCATGATCTGGGTGTTTCCCTTATGATCCTGTCCACAGGTTGGCTCATCCAGAATGATGATCTCGGGATTCATCGCCAGAACCGAGGCAATGACGACCTTGGCCCTGTCTCCCTTACTCAAGGTAAGGGGAAAACTTTCCAATTGATTGCCAAGGCCAACTGTCTCCAGCGAGCTGGTCACCCGCTCTTCCAACTCCCGTCCCTCGATTCCAAGATTGGAGGGTCCGAAGGCGACCTCCTCCCGAACGGTGGGGGCAAAGAGCTGAAGATCGGGATTCTGGAGGACAAATCCGACCTTGGTAGCCAACTGGGATACTGCCATCGATCGCGTATCGGTGTCGAGGACCTTCACCTCTCCCTGTTTCGGCTTAAGAAGACCGATCATATGCTGCAAAAGGGTCGACTTTCCCGCACCATTTTGCCCAATGATTCCCACGAATTGATTCCTATAGATCTCAAGATCGATATCTTTTAATGCTTCCACCCCACCGGGATAGGTACAGGATAATGCCTTGATCGAGACAACGGAATCAGATTTCATGATCGCTCCCCGGCACCTCTTAGGCACCTTCGTATTTCGCTCTCACCCTCTTCGACAGATGAAAAGAGGGAAACCGGTACATTACGTTTCTGCAGATAGCCTGCAAGTTCGACCGTCGACGGTATGGCCACCTGAACCTCGGAAAAGAGCTCCTCATTTCGAAATACCTGTTCCGGGGTGTCGAAAGCGGCAACCTCTCCATGGTGAAGAACCAGTATTCTATCGGCAAAACGGACGATCTCTTCCATCTTATGCGACGACATAATGATGGTCATGCCGTAGCGGCTACGCAACTGGCTAACCACTTCAAAGACCTCCTCGGTGCCCAAGGGATCGAGTTGACTCGTCGGTTCATCGAGAACGATGATTTCGGGGCGCATGGAAAGAACTGAAGCTATGGCAACACGCTGCTTTTGGCCTCCGGAAAGAGCGGTGGGAGGGCGGTCTTCAAAGCCCTCAAGCCCCACGACCCCTAAGGCCCAACGCGCGGTTTCTCTGATTTCCTTGGGATCCTGCCGCAGGTTTTCCGGTCCGAAGGCAACCTCATTCAAAACCGTTGTGGTAAAGAGCTGCGTATCAGGATCTTCAAGCACGATACCGACATGCAGTGCCAACTCCGAGGTATATGCGGTTTTTGTGTCCAAACCCGATGTTATCACCCGCCCCTTCAATAGGCCTCGTTCGGTATGGGGTATGATGCCGTTCAGGCATTTACAGAATGTCGTTTTTCCTGCGCCATTTTCGCCGATGACGGCAATAAACTCCCCTTTTTTGATAGAAAGCGTGATTTCTTTTAGGCTCCACGCCTTTGTCCTGGGATAGTGATACCAGACATCCTCGAAGCGGACGATTGTATGTTCCTCTTCCATCGTTTCCCCCTATACCCAGTAATAATTGAGGACCAGTAGGAGCCCCCCAAAAGCCAAGGCAGATAGAAGGAATATCCAATCCCCCGGCTTTGTTCGTATGCTCATGATGTAGCTACGCTTTTTATCCGAGCCGAAGGCCCTGGAATCCATAGCAACGCCCATTAATGTTGCCCTGCGCATGGCCCCCATCACAAGAGGAACCACTAAGGTCGGAAAGGCTTTTAGCTTGGCAAAGAGTTTGCCGGTATCAAACACCGTAAACCCCCGTAACTTCTGTGCATTCATAATCGAAACAATATCCGAACGAAGGATCGGAAGCTGATTTAAGGCCGTGGTTGCCGTAAACGCCACCTTATACGATAGACCAAGCTTCACCATTGCAAGAGAAAGATCCTCGATGGTTGTTGTTACAAGGAGTAACGGCAGGGTGCACAAAAGCGTCAGCACCCGCAGACAGAGCAAGAGGCCGAAAAGGATTCCCTCCATGGTGATGCTACCCATGCCACCGATAAGAGGAATCCACCGCGGTATCAGCGGTTCAACCAGCACGATTACCCCGGGATAGAAGATGCTTTGCATGATCATCAAAAGGATGAAAAGCACCATCATAAATTTAACGTATGATAGAATCGTTTGGTAACCAAGCCCTGCAACCTTCCAAAGAATCAAAATGGCAGCAAAAAGCAGGCCGATTGAAATGAAACTCTTGAAGACAAAAATAAGAACGGTAAAGAAGATCAAAACGAGCGTTTTAATCCTCGGGTCCGTTTTGTGCAACAGTGAGTTTCCCGGTTTGTAACTGGTCGGATTAGCCATGGGGTACAAGCCTCCTGTTCGGACGTATCGAATCAAGATCACAAGGATCAAGCTTCCACTCTTGCAAGATATCGTTCCATTCCGCCGGAGATAGCGCCGAGCCACCGCCACGGCAGATCATTGTGGCAGCCATGTTCCCTGCCGCAGGGGCGGTGGAAAAGGCGCCTTTTAGGCCGGAGGCAACAAAGAGATTGCCAAACTCCGGAGAAAAACCGAAAACAGGCAGCCCGTCGGGAGTAAAGGTCGTATTGGCCGCCCAGGATCGAATAATTTCAAGGCTGCCGAGATCGGGGAAATAGCGAAGAAAATTACGTACCGTCTCGTATACCCCCTCTACGCTCAGATCTCTCTCGTAATCCCTTCCGGGTTCGGTTGCCTGGCCGATGATCAGCGAACCATTCGGATGCTGAGCGACACCTAGGCCTACAATGCGATTGGTAAGCGGCCTATTGGTAAGGAAACCACCACTCACGACAACCGTTCGTACAAGAGGAGGAATCGGACGGGTAACAAAAGCCGTTCCCTTGTGGTAATAGACAGGAAGTTCCATACCGAGAAAGGCAGCAACCTCACGACTCCACGCCCCTGCGGCCAATACGACGCAATCGGTTTCAATCTCTTCCTTTTTCGTAACAACACTCTTCACCCTTCCGGAATCCACTCGAAACCCTGTCACGCGGCAAGGTGCACAAATCTCGACACCATGCCTGCGGGAGGCCTCCGTCAGTCCCGACACAACCTTTAAGGGCATAATACTCCCTTCCCGGGAAGAGTAAAGAGCGCCGAGGAGCCTGCCGGTATCAAGATGCGGTTCGATTCCCTTTAAGGCGGAACCTTCGACCAGCTCTATCGGAACCCCTCGCCGCCGCTGCCGCTCCATCAGAGCCAGGCCCTGTTCTTTTTGTTCAGCCGAACAAAAGAGTAAGAGTCCACCGGAGTAATTCGCCTCGAAATCAAGTCCTTCCTCCTCTTCCAGCCTCCGGTAGAGGGAAAGGGTTTCATTGGTCCAGGCAAGCTGAATCGCAGGTTCCCGATCCATCACCGAAATCTGGCCGAGATTCCCCCCCGATGCCCCATATCCCGGAGCGCAGGCATCCAGAAGAAGGACCCTTCGTCCCCGGACGGCAAGATGATAGGCCACGGAGAGTCCGACAACCCCTGCACCGACCACAACGACCTCGGCATGGCGCTTCATAGAGCCTCTCCATCCCCAACGGCCGAACCACTGAGCACTCTCTCTATGTTCCGTGAGAGAATCCCCTGACGTTTTTCTTCCGAAAGGCCCAACTGATTGATCCTGCATAAGCCGACTCCCATAGTTTCCCAGGGAAAATCGCTTCCATAAAAAAGTTTATCGGGAACCTCTCCTGCGGCGGCGCGAAGTGCCACCAGATTGACGACCTCCGAACTATCGAGATAGAGATTTGCGGTTTCTCGTGCCGCCTCTATTGCCGTGATCCAGAAATCGCCCCCAAGATGACCGAGAATCACCGGAGTATCAGGCACCGAGGAAACAAGAGAGGCAATCTGCACAATGGCATCGGCAGTAACAGGGTAATCACCGTGAACGAATATCGGAAGACCACCCAAGTCCGCCGATTTTGCAAGGAGAAAAGCGAAACGTTCGGACAAGGTCTCGGCACCCAGTATCTCACCAAAACCGACAAAGCCCAGGTCAACGGCCTCTTCCATGAGGCTTGTCAGGAGGGATTGGGGAAGACGGAGGTCAAGTTTGGCAAAACCTATAAGACGATCGCTATGCCTTCTAATGACCTCTGCACTTTGACGGTTCCACCTGCTCACCGTTTCGGAGGCGAGAGAGGCGGCACGGTCGCGAGAGCGGGCAATGGCCTCCATCATTGCCGAAGCACCTTTCAGATCGAAGACCTCCTCGCCGCGTGCGATACCGGAGGGGCAGACAATGCCCCGATCCACACCGAAACGATCCATCTCACGAACTATAAGATCGACCGGGTCGGTTAGATGTAAATGACAATCGTAGATCATCGATTACTCCCATTTTCGTAAGAGGGAAAACGACACAATCTCCGGATTGAAGTGAATGGTCGTTTTTGCAAGAATCTTGTCAAAGATGCTGTAAAAAGATTCCTTCCACTCGAGGATCGGAGCGCCGGGCGGCACGTCTAATTGACGGGAAGTCGCATCCGATGCTGCGGCAGGTTTGAAATAACAGAGAGAATGCGAAACAGGTTCGCATGCATAGGTATTGAGAAAATCAGGAAGTGTGTTGTAAAGGCAATCATCCTTAAGAGGATCGGAAGCAAGCATCTCTGAAGGAACAAGGACCTTTACCATGATTGCGGGTTTTTCATCTGCAATATAGCACGCCTCAATGCACAGGGTCTCCTCCCCCGGTAACCAATGGTAAGCGGTACGTTCAAACCGAACCCGGTGCCCGGCATCCCGTAATATCTCAGAAAAATCCACATACCGGTCGATCCTCATACGAGACCGGAGGGTACTCCGATGAATCAAATTGCCGATTCCATGCCGTTTCGATACGATACCCTCCCGACTCAAGGCGGCCAGGGCCTCCCTAATGCTTGCCCTGCTGACACTCAGGCGCTCGGACAACATGTTTTCGGGAGGAAGCCGATTACCGACAAACTCTCCATCCTCTATCATCTCAATGATGCGTTCTTTTACCTTTACATAGAGCGGAACAGAGTCGACCTTCCACCTATCGGCTACTTTTCCGGCACCATAGCTCATATCATCAGACCTATTTTTTCCCATTATACCGATACCATCCTCTTTGTTAAAGACGATTCACTCTATCCGAACGATGTTGTCCCAGGCGCCGCTTCTCCATGAGGCAATATAGGTACTGCAGAATTGATCACATCCAAGAAGCGCAGCCCCGGCTCGCAAGGCTCCATAATGCAACTCGCCGCTTCTCATGATGACCCCGCTAAGCCCCTCGGCCATGGCCATTGCAAGAAACATAGAAGAAAGCAACGCTCTGGCAGGGAGGCCGTGCGATATATTATCTATTCCGCATATCGTACCGACCTCGGGAAAAGCTTTCCGCACGATGTGAAGCCGGTCAAGAAACTGACAACCACTGAGATCAGAAACTGCAACAGGCTTAAGCATCGGATCGATGTAGAGGCGGGAGGGGGTGAGGCCTGCCGAGAGAGCGGCGTCGACGATGCGCCCACTCAGTTCAAGGAACTGATCCCCCGATTTCTCAAGGCCCACTCCGGTGGTGGGGAGAGCAATCAGGATCATCCCCCGATCGGCGGCAAGACGGCATGAGGCTTTAAGTTTCGCCGCTTCTGCGGTGGTGGAATTCAGAACGGCAGCCCCCCACTTCTCCTCGTAGACAGAGAGACCTGCCTCGATATGCTCAAGATCGGGACAGTCAAAGGCAAGGGGAACCGAACATGCGGCCTGAATAATCTTAGAGGCCCAAAGGAGATCGGCTACTTCATCGCCTCTTCCCGCAAGGTTGATACCGACGGCAGAGGCGCCAAACTCAACCTGCCTTCGGGCAAGCGATATCAGTGCTGCCTCATCCCGCCGGTCGAAGATGTCCCCTATCCCCTCGATGCCGACATTGATATCCCCACCGATGACCAGCATCTTCGTTATCCCCGAAGTCCGAAAGATTCCCGCAGCATATCAACCCGAATTTCTCCGGCCGAAAACTGGTTTCCGCTCGCATAGTTGACGATTTCATATCTGGCTACCGTGTGAATATCCTTATCGACAAGATAGAAATCACGATGACCTTCTTCAAAGATATCGGCAAAACGCTCTCCATAACGTCGAGATGCGTTAAAGGGAACCTTATCTATTACCGCTTCAATCTCTTCATCCTTGCAATTCACCACGTATCGTACCGTAACACCATAGAGTAAGGCCGTATTGACCCTATCCATGGCGATACACTCATCGGCTATCGGCGGAGCAATGGGACAGGTCCCCATACCGCTGATAATCTTGGAAATATCAAAGCCTTTCCGTTCAAGCCGCCAAATAGAAGCCTCGACGGTTCTCGAACACACCTGTATACAGCCGGCAAGGCTGCCGGTCCTTGCTGCAAGGATATAGACGTTTTCGAGAGAGACACCGCAAGCCGCTGCAACATCCTCTGCTACTGCCTCGTCGGGAAGGCGCTGGGTTTGAGCAGCAAATACCGTTTCGTGGTGATTATCCTTGTAGGACCATGCCTGCGAAAAGATATCATTCCTGGCAATCGCCCTAGCAGGACCTGATCCGATGGGATTGATACCCGAAGGTGCATCGTTAGCAGGAAGTTTCCATCCCGAAAACTGAGATGAGAGGCATGCCTCCTGGGGGTGGTCGATATAGACGTCAATAGAGGGGAGATCAAGCCCATCTTCCCGAAAGCGTCCGTAAACGGCGTGCCCCATGGCGCCGATGGTCGCCTTGATGAAAAGCAATGCGGCGGAATACCCCCCAGGTGCATCGACTCCCATGTCGACAACAGTGGCTCCGTTGGAAAGGATATGACACCGGCAATTGAGCTCTTCGGCTTGGGGAAGGATCTCCTCCTTTACAACCCGTACCGCCCGTTGATTGATACTGAACATGCACTCCTCCTAACGCTTAACGAAGTGAAAAATCTTCCCATGTTTTTCTTAGCATGGAAAGCTTCATGGAAACAGGATGAAACCAGGTAAGCGAATAACAGATAACCTCATCATAGATATTGTAGAATTGCTCTTTCCATTCGATGATCGGGGTACCCTCCGGGATCCCGAAGCAGGAAGAGAGGTCGGTATCACACGATGTAGGTTCAAACCAGATCAGGGTGTGCTCCACCTCTTGGCCGCAATATTTGCGCAAAAACGCATAGACATTTTCTTCTCCGACATCCGTGGGCCGACTTGTAAGAAGTTTCTCAGGAACAAAAACCAGACAGTGGATAGCAGCTTCGCCGTCGGCAAAAAAGGTGCAACGAGTGGAAACATAACGTCCTGCATCAGATAGAGGCAGGGAAAAGGCCTTCCTGAGTTTTTCTTCATCCGTATCATCGGTAAGTGATCGAGAAGAGATGCTGTAGCCGGGACGCTTACCGCCGAGGGCTATCAATGAACCGAAGTCTCTGGTCCGATCGATACGATATCCCTGCTCAAGGGCACTGAAATGGATGAAATTCCCCAGTCCGTGCCGTTTCGTGATCACTCCTTCTTTATGGAGAGCAGCAAGGAGTTCCCGCATGGTGGTCCTGCTGACGTCAAGGTTACGCGCAAGCTCTTCTTCAGAAGGAAGTTTATTACCCTGAATGGGAATCTTTCCCTGTGTAAGCTCGTCCATAAAGAGCTCTTTTGCTTCCAAAAGAAGCGACCGGCGCCTCGACATATCACACCTCACTCTTCATACGTCTTACCAATAATAGCAGAGGGACAGATATTTTACAATCCCTCATATGGTATAATAGTATACTCCTGTTTGGCTTGCGGGCAGGGGAATGCTTGTTTAGGATATAAGTATGACCAAAGTCCACGAGACGACGATCCTCCTTGTGGAAGACAGCAGGGCTGTACGAAAGAGCATAGCTGCTTTCTTGAATAATTATGGCTATATCGTCATAGAAGCTGAAAACGGGGAAGATGGAATCAAAATTTTTCACAGCCGCGAACCGGATGTCGTGATAACGGATATCATGATGCCGGGAATAAGCGGCCACGAGGTCGTTAAGACGGTTGTGCAAGAGGCTCCGGATACCCCTATCATTGTTGTTTCGGGAACCGGGGACATCTCGGATGTCGTGAAGGCCATTCAACTTGGTACCTGGGATTACATTCTAAAACCGATAACCGATCTGCGCGTTCTCCTCTACAGCATACAAAGGGCCCTTGAAAAACGGAATCTGGTTCTTCAGAACCGACGCTATCAGCAGAATCTGGAAACGGAGATTGCGATACGGACCGCTGAGCTGCAGGATTCCCTGCGGGAAAAAGAACAGCTTCTGAAGGAGGTACACCACAGGGTAAAAAACAATCTGCAGATCATAACAAGTCTCCTAAATCTTCAAATAGGAATCGAAACCTGTGAAGAGTGTACAACCCCGATGGAAAAGATGAAGAACAGGATAAACTCTATGGCGCTGGTACATGAACAGCTGTACAACACCGAAGACCTCAGCTCCATTCCCTTCGATCATTACATTGATGAGCTGACGGCAGAATTGAAAGAAAGCTATTATCTATTCAACGACCAGGCCTCTGCCGTGACCATAGAATCGGAGATCGACGATGCAACCTTCCCAATTGAAATCGCCGTTCCCCTTGGGCTCATCGTAAACGAATTGGTCACCAATAGTCTCCGCTATGCATTCGACGAGGCGAAATCAGGAAAAATATATATCACCCTTCATCATCGAAACGGAGAATTTCATCTTTCGGTCAGTGATAACGGGAAGGGTTTACCTGAAGGTGTCTTCCCTGAGGGCAGCGGAAAGACATTAGGATTTGTCCTCATATCAACCCTGACCGAACAGCTCGGCGGCAAACTAAGTATCTCAAGCAAAGACGGAACGAAGGTTTATATCGTTTTCCCTCAAAAAAAGTGGTAACACCATTACCTTCCACCGGTTGTTTTCCCAAGCGTTTTTCTCTATGCTATCCACAGTGAAAAATAGGTTATATGTGTTACTTATAGGTGATCCGGCCAAGGGATTAGTACAAAGAACCCTCAGCATGTGTCGTCGACTCGGCACCGATCCTCGTCTTACCTTCTCAAACATAAGCCAACTTCGTATCGCTTACCCCCAATTTTATTGTGAGCCCTCCTTCAGTGAGGAAGAACCGCCTATCATTCTTGCAGATATCGAGCTTCCCGGTCTTACCCAGATCATAGGAAGAGCGCTGCCGCCGGTCATTCTGTTCAGAGAGAAGCAACAATTCCCTGCAACGCCGCCGCCAGACGCCTTTGCAATCATAGAATCGGACTTTTCACCGGAAGCCTTCTCCTCGATACTGCAGGCAGCAAGTCGTCACACAACGCTGCTTCAGAGTTTTATTCGGGAGCGGATGAACGGAAGAGAGATCATCAACAATCTGAATGATGTGGTATATACCATCGATCTGAAAGGGAATGTCGTCTATATCTCCTCCGCAGCAGAACGCTACGGTTTCTTCCCGCGAAATATCATCGGAAAATCGGTATTTGACCTGATCGACAGAGAGGATCACGATTATCTGCGACAGCAAATGAATAAGCTGATAAGCGAACGCCAGGCAACCTCTCTTCTCAGGGTAACCAATGCAGAGGGAAAAACCCGACAGGTCAGGACATCAAGCCGTATCGTTACCCAGCACGGAATGCCGTTCTCCATTACCGGCCTTCTAACCGACCAAACAGATCAAAGTTTTCGGGAGCAGCAGATCCTGAAACTTACTCAAGCCGTAGAGCAGAGTGCCAATGTCATCGTCATAACCGATCTCGAAGGCAATATGGAGTTCGTCAATAGGGCCTTTGAACGGTCTACTGGCTACGGCAGACAAGAGGCAATTGGCCAAAATCCGAGGATACTCAAAACAGACTACCTTTCCGAGGAGGTTTACAAGAATTTATGGGAGACAATAAGCTCGGGTAATGTTTGGGAAGGGAAGTTTCATAATAAACGAAAAGACGGCTCCACCTACTGGGAAAAGGCCCTGATAAGCCCCATCAAGAACGACGCCGGAACCATCATCAATTTCGTTGCAGTCAAGGAAGATATAACGAAAGAACTGGCTTATCAGCAGGAACTGGAACAGGCAAAAGAGGTAGCCGAAGAGGCAAGCAGATTGAAAAGTGAATTCTTGGCCAACATGAGCCATGAAATCAGAACCCCCCTTAATGTCATCCTTGGTTTTACCGATCTGCTTCTCGATGAGACGGAAGATGCCAAGAAACGGGACCATCTGCACCTTATCAAGGACTCCGGAAAGAATCTACTCGAATTGATAAATGATATCCTTGATTTTTCCAAGATCGAAGCCAACAAACTCGATCTTGAGATTGATGTGTTTGACCCTAAGGCCCTGCTTCAAAATATCAAGGGGATGTTCTCCCTGGAAGCTAAGCGGAAAGGTCTTGATTTTACCGTTGAGCACGATGTTCCGCTACCCGAACTCCTCGGGGATCAATATCGAATACGCCAAATTCTCATGAATCTTTTAAGCAATGCCATGAAATTTACCGAAGTGGGTTCTGTATCCCTTCGGGCCCATTACGAAAACACAGGGATCATGCGCTTCAGCGTCTCCGATACGGGAATAGGTATCCCGGAAGAATCCCGCAAACAGATTTTTCACCCCTTCGAACAGCTGGACGGCTCTGCCAAACGCAAATTCAGCGGTACAGGGCTTGGGCTATCAATTACGAGGAGATTGGTTCATCTTATGGGTGGAAATATCACCCTTGAGAGTAAAGCAGGAAGAGGATCGACCTTCACCATCGAACTGCCGCTGCCCACTACAACAAGGACATCTGCGATACACGGCCCCAGCCCTCGGCAAGCCTCCGTAAGTGGGGACAAGAGGGTACACTCATCCCCTTCATCTCCCAAAACGATTTTGGTAGCCGAAGACAACGGTTTGAACCAAGAGTTGATGAAACTATTAATCCGAAGCATGGGTCATCACTGTATCGTGGTCGGCAACGGTCTGGAGGCCATCACGCTTTTAGAAAAAGAAAAATTTGATCTGCTGCTTCTCGATATGCATATGCCGGTTATGGACGGGCTGGAAACCATCGAGAACATACGAAAAAGTCCGGCACTCTCCGATCTGCCCGTTATTGCCCTAACAGCCAGTGCAATGAAGGGCGATGAAGAACGATTTATCGAGGCAGGATGCAATGGCTATCTGTCCAAGCCCATCGACAGAAAACTACTGGCCGAGATGATAGAACGAATAGCTTAATCAGGGAGCCAGGGTGAAACCTCGACAAAGACGGAATGGGTTCTCGAGCCTCGGCTCGGTAGGGTCGGCTCGGTTGAGGTCAAAACGTTGACATTTCCCGTCGGAAGCCCTGATTCAGCGTCAATCCGCGGCCAGGTACCCTGATTGGCCGAAACTACCCCCCGGGCAATATCATTGCTGATCGCCACCTGCATCACCATGGAGCCGACCTCATTTTTCACCACAACCTTATCCCCTTCTCCTATCCCACGCAAAAGCGCATCCTCCGGGTGCATCATCATCTTATCAAAACAGAGCCGACGGAAAACGGAGAGATTATCAAATTGACTGTGAGTGCGATACCTCTCATGGGGGGTAATCAACATAAGAGGATAACCGTCAGGGGGCTCGGGAATGTGCGCGACGGGCCAAAGCGGTCCTCCTGCGGCCTCATAGGCCTGAGAAACAATCTCGATCTTTCCGGAAGGAGTCGACAATTTCTTGCCCTCGGGATCGGCAAAGAAACCAGCAAGAGTACGACGCCGGTGCTCCTTCCCGAACCAGATACCGCAGTCACGAAACGCCTTTTGATCATCTACAACGCTTTCATCAAGGAACTTCTCGATCCATTGAGCCTCGCTCAAGCCGGCGGTGAATTCTTCGGCAAAGCCCAAACGTTCGGCCAAAAGTGAAAAAATCTCATAATCGTTTTTTGCCTCACCTTGGGGAGGAACCGCCTGAGCCGAATAAAACAGATAATTTCCCGGAACAAAACAGATATCTTCCCGCTCCAGAAACGTGGTTGCCGGCAAGACGATATCCGCCCAGGAGGCAGTTTCCGTGAGAAAATAGTCATGAACCACGGAAAACTCCGCCTTATCAAAGGCCCTACGACTTTTGTTAAGGTCACTTCCCTGGCCCAGATAGTTTCCCCCCACACAGTAGATAAAAGAAGGAGAAGAGGGAAAGCCTCCGGCTCTTCCCTCAAGTATCGCATCGGGCCAAAGATAGACAGGAACGGAAACAACATCCCCCGTTTGAGGAACCGAGATCTTCCCACATCGCGGCTTTGGAAGCATATTCCATTGGCCACACCCAAGATTCCCCCCCGGAAGCCAGGCATTTCCGGAAACAAGCTGAAGTATCCCGGCAAGACGGTCCGCCTCCTCGCCGCCAAGAGTCCTTTGCACCGAGAGTCCAGATAGCAAGGCAAGAGGCTTAGTATCGGCAAAAAAATCGGCAAGAAAGCGGATATCATCGGTGGAAAGCCCGCACAAGGGGGCCGCCCACTCAATATCTCTGACAACACCGTCGACTGCTCCGGAAAGATGCGCCTCCAAACGATCGAAACCGACAGTATAACGCTCCAGCAGACTCCGGTCGAAACGATCGCGGGCATCTCCGCATGCCAGATGATGGATTAATGCCGACAAAAGCACGCCATCGCTTCCCGGTCTTATTGGAAACCATTTTGCACCAAGCTTCCTCACCGATGCCGTCCGCCTCGGATCGATGACAATAAAGGGAATACCTCGCTTTGAAAGCGCAAGAAGAAACTGCTGAGTTTCAGAGCCGAATCGGGTATAGAAAGGATTAAAGCCCCAGAGCACAATGGCCCTGGCATCCTCCAACGATTCAACGTCAATTCCCACACGATCGGTTCCATACATAAAGGGTTTGACAAAATCACTAGCCTCGCTACTGTAATTGCCTGCAGTATCGGTGTAGCCTCCGAAAAGAGATAAAAAGCGGCTGGTAAGGCGCGCAGTATGGTGCAGAGCCCCCCTGCAAGAGCCCGAACCTCCTAGACGGATGATCGAATGCACGCCTTTTTTTGCCTTAACCTCTGTGAGTTTCTCCGCAATTAGGTCGAGAGCCTCGGACCAGGAAGCTTTACGAAAGGACGCACTCCCCCGCTTACCACAACGGACGAGAGGATGGAGGATACGATCGGGGTGATATAAGACGTCGGCCATACGATACCCCTTCAGACACCCCTGCATATAGTGAGGCCGATCCGGATTGTCCCTGATTCTTACCACCCTCCCGTTGGAGATTTCCGCTACGAGTGGGCATCCCCCACCACAATCTTTATTGCATGAGACTGGAATTGTCTGAAAAGAATCCGAAGGAAAGGTCATTGGTACCGTCCAAGGAAGAAGATAGGGTTATAGTACTCGGAAGTACGATAGGGGGCAACACGAACCTGCTGTCCGGAATCGTGGTGAACATGCTGGAACGGCTTGAGATCTACCGGACAGTAGGTTTTTCCTACGGGATCGGCCCATGAATCGGAGTGGAAGGGGGCTGTGGATCAGGTGCATTTCCCCGGCCTTACGGTGGACGATTGACTATCTTCTTTCTTATGCATGGGCTTAAAAGCACCACCACGATTCCGAACACTACTTGCACATAAAAGGTGATATCGATACCCTTGTAAGGATGATAGCAGGAGAAACAGACCGCCCACTTATCGTCCAAAGCGACGGTAGCTTACTGATAGATGTACACAATCCGGGCTTTGAAGGTTGCAGAGAAGCCATAGCTCCCTTTGCCGAGCTAGAAAAATCTCCGGAACATATTCACACATATCGGATTACACCATTGAGTCTTTGGAACGCCGCTTCTGCCGGAATCGGAAAAGACGATGTTCTCGATAGGTTGGAACGTTGGACCCGTTTTCCCGTACCGGACAATGTACGCTTTTTGATAGGCGACACAATAGAACGGTTTGGAAAACTGATTTTGCGTCCCTCGAAAAGCTCGGACACGCTTTTGCTTACCGTTGCGGATTCTACTATCCGGGCCGAACTTGCGGGACAGAAATCTCTCGAGCGCTACCTGATACCAACCGAAGACGCTTTCATTATCCGACTGGTAGATAGGGGAACGGTCAAACAGGCACTTATCAAACTTGGCTACCCGGTTAAGGACGAAGCCCCCCTTTCGAAGGGCGATCCCTTACCGATTAGCTTCAGAGAGAAAAGTCTTTCCGGCTACTCTTTTGTCGTACGCGACTACCAGAAAGAGGCGGCAAGGGCCTTGTACGGCGATGGTAAGGCGGGAAGCGGCTTCGGTACCATTGTTTTACCCTGTGGCTCGGGAAAAACGATCGTTGGTATGGAAGTGATGCGTTTGATGCAGACAAATACCCTTATTCTTACGACCAACGTGGCCGCCGTCCATCAATGGATAGATGAGTTGTTGGATAAAACATCTCTTACAGAGGAGCAAATCGGGGAATATACCGGAGACCGAAAATTAATCTGCCCGGTTACCGTTGGAACATACCAGATTTTGACATGGCGTCCGGATAAAGAGGCTGATTTCCCCCATTTTGATCTCCTCAGAAAGTATAAATGGGGATTGATCATATATGATGAGGTACACCTGCTGCCCGCACCGGTATTCAGGGTCACGGCGGAAATTCAGGCGCTGAGAAGAGTAGGATTAACGGCAACGTTGGTCAGGGAAGACGGACGGGAGGACGATGTGTTTTCCCTGGTCGGCCCCAAACGTTATGATGTCCCCTGGCGGGAGCTCGAACAGAAAGGGTGGATTGCCGAGGCACACTGTCATGAAATACGAGTTCCCCTTCCCGATTCACTCAAGATAGGGTATGCGGTTGCGGACAAACGGGGCAAATATCGTATTGCATCGGAAAATCCTGTTAAGATAGAGATAACAAAAGAGTTGATCTTGAATCATACCGATGATCACATATTGATCATTGGTCAATATCTGAACCAACTCAAGGAGATTGCCGCTGCAATTTCGGCCCCTCTTATAACAGGGAAAACGCCGAATAAGGAACGAGAAGAAATTTATGAGTCCTTCAGAGAGGGGAAAACACGAGTCATTGTTGTCTCGAAGGTGGCCAACTTTGCTATAGATCTTCCGGATGCGAATGTTGCGATCCAAGTAAGCGGTACCTTTGGCAGCCGACAGGAAGAGGCGCAACGACTCGGGCGTATCCTCCGTCCCAAGGAAAGGGGCTCTACCTTTTATTCACTTGTCAGCAGATACACTACAGAAGAAGAGTTTGCGGCCAATAGGCAGAAGTTTCTCACCGAACAGGGGTATAAGTATCAGATTGAGCTATGGGAGGTCGATTAAACGATGAGCCCCTTGGATGAGTGGAAAAAAATCATGATCTCGCTACCCGACAAGGTTTTTTTCCCGATAGTAAAAAACTATCTTGGAAAACTCGAAACGCCCTTCCATAAACCGGCCCTCATAGAATCTTTGGCGGGCTTTTTCGCCAGAGAAGAGACAATTGAAAGAATGCTCTCTCTCATCGACGAGGATGACGCCCTTGTCTTGACGGCCATTAAGATCTTGGATGGTCCGCCTCCCAGGACTTTGCAAAAATTGCTGGAGTCTCGTTTCTCATATTTAGAGTTGCAGCATCTGCTTTTGAATCTTGAAGAGAGGTTACTCATCTATCGAGACAGGGAAGAGCAAATTCAAATCAGCCCCCTTTTCCTCGAGATCATCGAAAAGCAAATCATCGACACAGAGCTTATATTTCCCTCGGCCCCTGCTCTGTCGAGACCTGTACCCGCTCCATGGCCTTCCGACCGGCTTTTGAGTGCTCTTATTGCCTTTGTAGTGGAACACCGAGGCCAGATACTTAAACAAGACGGAACTTTGCGGAAAAAGGTTCTCGAAGATATTACGGTCCGATTTCCGGGAATCTCACGAGAACACTTTCTCCTTTTTTTGAGGGCATCGGTTATTCTCGGTTGCCTGAAAAACGATTCTCAGTTTATTCTCTTTCCTGCGGAAGATAAGATTAATGCCTTTGCCGAGCTGGAAAGACAGGAGCGTGCGATCCTGCTTCAGGGTGCGGTTGCCTTGGCGGCCGACGGAGAGTTTCATGCCTCCATACATGAATGCAAGGCAATGGGTGAACGTGCCGTTCAATATGTATCGGTTCTTGATCCGGAAAGAAGCTACGACTCGGCAGCCCTTCGGGCTCTTTTCCTGAGTGTTGCCTTGAAAAACGGCTATTCTGAAGAAGAGCCCCTTAGACTGCCCGGCCTTCTCACGGAAACAGGTCTGCTTCTTCCTGAAAACTCCCGCTGGAGACGGGCAGCCTCGTCTCAAGAGGAGCTACCCCGTGAAGAAGGGCTCCTGCTCATTGTCCAGCCCGACTTTAGCATAACGATGCACCCGGGTCTGCCTCTCGATCTCATGGTAACAATAACGGCATTCCTCGAACTTAAGCGATTTGATCTGTACACAAACTACGAATTGAACCGTGCCTCTTTTCAGCGGGGGTGTTCCCGTCTTCCCGGCGTCTCTTTGGCAACACTATTGGCGGAGCATTGCCCCATGTTACCCGGCAATATCATGACAATACTGGAAAACTGGGAAAATGAATTTCATAATGTCACCTTGACAAGAGGGATCATACTTGTGGTAGACGAAGAGCGTAGGCATCTGGTGGAACACAATCCCGAAGTGGCGGGTTTTCTGCATCGCCGTTATGCACCGGGAATCTACCTCCTCGACCCGGCACAGGAGCAGGAGTGGAGAAAAGCTCTTGAGCAAGCAGGAATCACTCCCCTTCCTCCAATCATGGAACTCTCCCGGGATCATGAAGAGGAAGAGACCCCTTTTAGTTTTCCCAGGCCGAAAGCGATAACAGAGATCCCTAGGCAACAAAACTATTTTCATAAAAAAGGTAGGCCCCATAATGGCTCGAGCCAGGGTACACGACTGGTGCAAAAGCTTGAACAGGAGTTGAAAAAAAACAGCTTTTCAGGGGAAGAGCAGGAAGAACTTTCTGCGAGGATTAATAAAAAGCTGATACTGTTCCCCGAACAATTGATTCCCGGTATCGGTGAAAAAGAAAAAAACGAGGCAAAGGGACTCGACTACACCGGTAAGGTACGCTTAATAGAACGGGCCCTGTCGGAATCGAATGCCCTCCTGGAACTTGTCGAACGGACCAGAGGGGGCTCCCCGAGAAGGGTCCTTATGAAGCCGGAGGATCTTCGAAAGACAGGTACCGATTTGCTTTTGCTGGGGCGATCCCTCCCCGAAGAAGAGATGGTGACCGTTACCGTTCGCAGAATCTCCCTGGTACGCAAGCTTAAAAGTTCTCTCTATGCTCCGGATCTTTCGGATACCGCAAACCGGTAAATAGCTCAAACTGCCTTTCTGCCTGCCCAAGCAGCATCTCCTTGCCGCCGATGATATCGCAGCCGGAGGCTTCCGCACGCTGTAAAAAGTGTGTTTTTTCCGGTATATAGATGATATCGTAGACCAACTCATCTCCGGTAAAACAGTAGGATGGAAGCGGATCGTCATCGATATGCGGGCTCATTCCCACCGATGTCGTCTGAACGATCACCCGATAAGGCCCAAGGGAGCCTGCTTCCTCCGGCGAACAAACATGGCCCTTTTCACCTAAAAGCGCCTCACTCAGACGCTGTGCCCGGGAGTGGGTGCGATTGGCAACAACAACAGAATCGAAAAGTGAACGAAGAGCAACCGCGACGCTCCGCGCGGCACCACCTGAACCAATCATTAAGGCACGACCGCCCCTCTTTCCGAGTCGAATCTTGAGAGGCGCCAGAAAACCATCGTAATCGGTATTGGTTCCATGGAATTCATGACCGCGCCGAAATACGGTATTGCAGGAGCCGATTGCACGAACATTTTCATCAACCTCATGAAGTCGTCCGATAATCTCCTCCTTGAAGGGGACCGTTACACTGAATCCGCCAATCTCCAGCAGCCGGGCAATTTCCATGAAAGCGACCGTATCGTCGGTCGGAAAGGGAAGATAGAGTCCGTCGAAGCCGATGGACCGAAAGGCGCTGTTATGGATTTCGGGGGATCGCGTATGAAGTACAGGATTGCCGATGATTCCAAAGAGGCGGCTTTTATCGCTAATGCGAGAAAGAGCATAGGGGAAAGCGAGCGCCTCGGCCGAAAGCTGTCCAGGAGCGGCGATTTTCTCGGCGGGAGCACAAAAGGTGAGCATCGAACCAAAATGACGATACGCTATTCTGACGGGGACGCCGAAACTCCCCATTGCCACGAGGATGCGTTCCGCAGGCCGCTCTTTCAGCTTCAAGGCAGCACGCGTAAAGGCAAGCAAAGAGACGCTGCCGTCGATCATTACTGCCGCTTTCGGAATGGCGCCCAAGCCTTCCGCCTCCTCCACCATGGAAAAAAGAGTGCGTTCATCGGTAAAGGAAGTAAAATCATGGAACGAGGCGATAAGGCGCCCACCATAACCGGAGAGAAGCTCAACGAAACTTCGCAAAAGGGATCGCGGCTGATCCGCCTCCAGGTCGACAAAAGCAAAACCGCTTTCGGCTGCCTTGCGAAGGAGATCGATACGCTCTTCTTCTCCTTCCTTCCAAACGCCTCCGTCTTTCGGCAATCGGGCAGTGGCAATAAGGGGCAAATCACTGCACGAGGGAAGAATCAAGGCCTTTTCCCGTTCTTCCGGCACAAGGTGGTCGAAACGGATTTCGGCACACTCCACTATGGATCGATATGTTGCAAGCAACGCTTTAGCTGCCTTAACGCTTTTTTCGGTTATAACAAGCGCCCGCACTCTTTTTCTCCTTCCAATAGTCTCAATAGTCGGCTCGGTAGATGTAGATGTCGTTTAATCCCTTCCCGTCGAAGAAAAAACGAATACGAACAGGATAACCTCGGTCGGGAAGCATATAGATCGTCGAATCCTCGTCCTCGGCAAAGGGAATCCCCAGCAGGTTACAGAGCGCCTCTTTCTCCATGCCGAAGGCAATGGCCGAGGGAAGGGAACAAGGCGGCTGAATGCGGACCTGCCACACGCGATTTTCGAAAAAGAAAAGTGAAACACCGTTTGTATAGGAACTGACCACATCATCCTGATCCTCAGATACCCCACGAAAGGGTTGAAGCAGATCGGGCATACCGGCCGATTCAAAGGCCTCTGCAGGAAACCGCCCTAAAAGGGTAAGAGCCGGTTCCATTGCTTGTAATACCCCTTTCCCGAACGCCGAGTTTTCGTCGATCCTTCCGGAAATGGGGACTTCAGCGAATAAGGTTCCCCCCAGGCACAAGACAAGAGGCACAAGGGCCCTACACAAAGTTTTTTTGCACAGTAGATTCATGTTATTCTCCGAAACGTAGCATACCGTAACCCACCGGACCATCCGCTTCCCCGAGCTTGGTCTCGACCTCTTCCAGTTCCCCGGCAACCGTCAGGTCTTCGGGCCGGAGCGCTGCAGCCTGACTGAAATAACGATAGGCCTTTTTCAGCTCCCCCCTTTCCCGATAGAGGCGTGCAATGGCAAGCAAGGCGTCAAAATTCTGAAGGTCCTCGAGAAGAGCAGAACGTAGAAGATCGAGCTTTTGCGACGGATTATCTGTCACCACGCTCTTTAAATACAGTAAGCGACTGCGATCTCCGGAATTAAGAGTACCCTCTTTTGCCAAAAGGGTTTCAATAAGTCCGGACGCCTCTCTCTGTTCTCCAGCCGTCCCGAAAGAGAGCAAGGATTGAGCCAATAACAGGCGATCGCCAACTAGGGCATCATCCTTTGCGGAAAGTTCCCTAGCATAAGTGATTGCGACCGTACCCTTTCCCAATGCACTTGCAATCTGTACGCCGAAACGCAGATATTCGGCCTTCCGCCCGTTGGCACGAAACAATGCGGTAAGATAACCGTCGGCGGCTTGCCACTGTCCCTGCTCCATTGCCTGTTTAAGAAGAGCAACAAGGGCTGCAATAGAGGTTTGCCCTCCACGATTCTCATCAAGCAGCTGGCGAGCGGTGTCGGCACTTCCGCTTTCCAAAAGGGTCAGCTCATACATGGCATTGAAAAAGGGGTCTGTTCCATAGCGATCTTTCCCCTCCGCCAGAAGCTTAATGGCATCCTCGTTTTTGTTTCGCTGAAGAAGCAGGCGGGCCCTGGCAAGGAGAAGATCCTGGGTTTCTCCGTAACTTCGTTCCAAGGCATCGGCAAGGCGACTGGATTGTTCGTATCTGCCGTAGAGTTCCAACAAAAGGGGACGCTTACAAACCACCACGGCATTATCGGGATAGCGACGAATCATATCCGCAAGCAGGATATCGGCATCTTCGACCATGCCCGCGGCAAGATAAGATTCAAGGGTTTGCAATTCAAGGATCAACTGTCCGGGAAAGCGTTGCAAAAGATCCCTTCGATATCCCGCACTTATCTCATACTCTCCCCGGGAAAAAGCGATTCGACCGAGCGCCTCGGATGCCGGATAGCAACCGGCATCCTTTTCCAGGGTAGCCCGATAGTACGACTCCGCCTTGTCGAACTCCTTATTAGCCTCTTCATAACGCCCCAACAGATAGCGAGGTAAAACCGTCTCACTATTCAACTTGATAAGCTGTTCGGCGGTTACGGCGGCACGCTCTCCTCCCTCGGGCATGGAACTATCCTGATAAGATACCGGGGCCTTCAACAGGGAAAGCGTCGAGACCATAAGAGAAATGAAAGAAGCATGCGCTTCATCGACTACTGGGTAGGCCCCCGATAGGGCCTCTGAAAAAAGCCGTGGAAAATCACTGTTTTCCGGTTCGGCGGGAAGCGATGCTTGCTGCTCCTCCATGGGATAGGCGGCGCGATACAGACGATCGGTGATATAAAACAGCTCAACGCCTGCACTGCTTCGATCGAGCCCTTCTGTTCTGATGCGAGAGAGGACCGCGCGTAAAGAATCGGGAGAAGCGATTCGAACCTGCTGTCGCAGTTGATCAAGAAGCTCTTCCCTGCCATCGGGAGGAACAGAAGCAGTGTTTCTCACCGACGGAGAAGAACTCTGGCAGGAGACAACAAAAAGCAGCGGTAAAGATAGAACCGCCCAAAAGTAAAAACCGCTTTTTCCCAAAAGCCGTACGCGCACCCCTGTAGTCCCGAACTTAGTCGTTCATATGCTTAATAACATTATCGGCGAAAAGAGAGGTCGACACTTCGACGGCCCCTTCCATCAATCGTGCAAAATCGTATGTGACTGTTTTGGCCATGATGGCCCCTGTGATTCCCTTATCGATGAGTTCGGCAGCTTCTTTCCACCCCATATACTCAAACATCAGCTTACCGGAGAGCATGAGTGAACAGGGATTTACCTTATCCATGCCGGCATACTTGGGTGCCGTGCCGTGTGTTGCCTCAAAGACGGCATTACCGGTTTCGTAATTGATGTTTGCTCCCGGCGCAATCCCGATCCCTCCGACCTGAGCGGCAAGGGCATCCGACATATAATCACCGTTGAGGTTCATTGTGGCGATGACGTCGTATTCGGCCGGTCGCGTCAGGATTTGCTGGAGAAAAGCATCTGCAATAACATCCTTGACCAGTACCTTTCCTGCAGGGACCTTGCCGTCGGGGATATCATCCCAGGTGACAATACGATCCGCAAACTCTTCCCGAGCCAGCTCATAGCCCCACTCACGAAAAGCTCCCTCGGTAAATTTCATGATGTTACCCTTGTGTACAAGGGTAACCGTCGGCAACCCCTGCTCCAGGGCATAGGTGATGGCAGCACGAATGAGCCGTCTTGAACCCGTCTTGCTAATCGGTTTAATACCAATTCCAGAATCGCTACGAATATTCCAACCGTAATGCTCTTTCAAAAACGAAATCAGTTCGCTCGTTTTTTCTTCGCCCGCCTTCAACTCCAAACCGGCATATACATCTTCGGTGTTCTCGCGAAACACCACCATATCGATCAATTCGGGACGCTTTACGGGAGAAGGAATCCCCGGGAAATGTTTCACAGGACGAAGACAGACATAAAGATCAAGCCGCTGACGAATCGCTACGTTAAGACTACGGAAACCGCCCCCAACAGGGGTGGTAAGGGGCCCCTTAATGCCTACAAGATACTCCCGCAATGCAGCCTCCGTCTCAGGAGGAAGCCACTGGCCGTTATTGTTAAAAGCCTTTTCTCCCGCAAGAACCTCTTTCCATATGACCGAACGTTTTGATCCATAGCTTTTTTCAACTGCAGCGTCGAACACACGGACCGAAGCCTTCCATATATCAGGACCGATTCCATCTCCTTCGATAAAGGGAATAACAGGGAAATCGGGAACCTGCAATGTTCCATCGGACATAGTAATCTTTTCTTCCATTCACGCCTCCAAGAATTGTATCGACAAGTTTACCAGAAGCCCTGCGACTTGCAAACCCCGACTGGAACATGGTACCATTGTCCCGAAATGAAAAGGCCGCTAGTTTTCCTAATTTCTGTCCTCATCATCGGCATTCCTACCGGCACGGTTTACGGCGATATTGTTTCCTCGCTCTTCCACAAACCTGCATGGTACCATTATCTGACAGGTTCCGAGGATCAGAAAGATGAACTGAAACAGTTGTTCACGGCATTGGAAGATGAAGAATCGCCGGAAAACAGATTCATTCTCATCCAGGAGATTGTTAAGGTGATGAACAGTACCCCTCATCGGGAATTGCTCAACCTTTTTTTAACGACCTACGTCGAAAAACATCCCAAAGATCCCTTCAATGCTTACTATCTTCTTATTGTAGCACAACAGTATAAACAAAACGGGGCCACACCCTTTGCCGCCCACTATTATGAACGAATCCTCAGAAACTATTCCGATCTCCTGGTACGCGGAAAATCGGTCCACTACCTTTGCCTCACGAACCTGATCGAAATCGGCGGATCAGCCGATGCCATGGTATCCTATTATAAGGAGCTGCTCAGCAGATTTGAAAAAGAGATCGATAAGGGCCCCATCTATTATTATTTGGCAAAGGCATATGAAGAGCTGGGAGAATGGGACCTCTCCATGCAGGCCTACCGCCAGTTTCTTCAATACCCGGAGAGTCAGGTTCCCGGTGTTCCCAATGCAATTGCAAAGGTCCGGCCCATCGTCGAATTTTACGAATACAAAAATAAGGATTGGACCGCAGAAACCCTGGACGATTTGGTTGAAAAGGTGACCTACGCCATCAGGGTCCGTAATCCGAGGCTTCTTGCGAAATACAGGGCAAAGGTAGATTTTTTTGCCGTCAGCTGGGAGCAGGAAAAGGTTCCTGCCGATACAGAGTTTCTGGCGGGACTCGGCGGTTTTATGACGCAAAGAATACACTACGAAACAAAGCTTGACGCCGATTCAAACAGTCAGGAGGCCTATCTCTGGACCAGCGGATGGTCTTATCGAATCCGAACCTGGTATCTTTACTTTCGCAAGATCCATTTTCCGGCCGATCCCGAAATTCATGGCAGATGGGAATGGGCCGGAATTTATTTCGGCGATAAACCCTTTACGGGATCGGCGGTGCGGAATGATGATGGAACGGGATAAAAACGGCGATTACCGGAGAAGGGGGCCAATTCCTCTTTTCCTCTTTCTTCTTCCTCCTTTTTTCCTTTCTTCTTTTGCATTTACGGCTGCAGAGGAAGCGCCCTTTCTTCCCCCGCGTAACGGTAAAATCAATGTCATTCAAAACATCGATGAAGCGAGGTCTCTCATCCCCCCGCCGCGTCAAGGGCACCGTTCAGAGGAATGTTTCACCCTGGATATCGGTAAGAGGAAACTAGTAGGAGAGTATATCGCCTATTACACAAAGGATGAGGGACGAGATTTTCTCAATCGGGTGCTGAATCGTGCCCTTCCCTTCCGGGCTCACATCGCAAAGAGAATAGAGGAAAAGGGTCTACCTCCCGAGTTGCTCTATCTGCCGGTTGTCGAATCGGCCTTCCGGGAAAGGGCCGTTAGTAGTTCCGGGGCCGTCGGCCTGTGGCAATTCATGCTCAACAGCATCGAGCCCTACCCTATCGTCGTAGACGAGTGGCGTGACGACCGGCGGGATTTCTGGAAAAGTACCGATGCGGCATTGGATAAGCTTAGCTATAACTATCGGATACTCGGTAATGACTGGCTCCTGGCCCTCGCCGCCTACAACTGCGGTTTAGGAAAGGTACAGCGAACCATTGCTGCGGCGGGAACCTCTGATTTTTGGGAACTATCCCGCCGGGGCCTGCTTCCGCGCCAAACAATCCGCTATGTACCGAAATTTCTTGCCGTGGCGGCGATCGCCTCGCATCCGGGTCGTTACGGTTTTCGAATTTCATGGGATGAACCGATAGAATGGAGTAAAGTACCTATCAGCGGCCAGATTTCCCTCCCACTGCTTGCCGAAAGTACAGGGATAGAGCTGGATCTGCTTGAAAGGGGCAATGCCGAACTCCTTTATGGGGTGACACCCCCCTCTCGAGGAGATTATGCACTGAAGGTTCCGGCTGATCAGGCCGATATAGTAAAAAAGGCGCTGACCCGAAGGGATGCTGCGGAACTGATGCACTATACAGTGCTTAGCATCGGGGATGGAGACACACTCTATGCCATCTCCGCCCATTTCGGGATTCCAATTTCCGCCATCATAGCAAGCAATCCGGGGATTGTGCCCGAACGCCTTCGCATCGGTTCCCGCCTTATTGTTCCGGTAATACGGGAAACAGGGCCGTACAAAAGCAGCCGGTCAATGGTATCCGAAGAGGAACTGGCCGACTTTACCGGTGTCCATACCGTGGATCAGGGGGAAACGCTCTGGGCAATCGCAAAACGATACGGGACCACACCGGAGGCTATCGCGCAGAAGAACGGTATAGTGATGACCGATACAATCTATCCCGGACACAGACTTCTTGTCCCCGAGATCAATTAAGGAGTTGCAACAGGTGAGAGAACTGTTGATCAAGGCATTTCTATCCCTCTTGTGCATACTTCCCGTCTCGATTTTTGCGGCCCCCGTAACAAGCTCGGCTTCCTTTCCCGGCAGCTGGACCTTCACAAACGACTGGGGCCTTGGGATTCTTCAATGGAAAATCGAGCTGCCGATAGGTGAACAGGATCCCCTTCTTCCTTCAACAAGAAAACAGATGGAACGGGAAATAGACAGGGCCTTCCCCTCTATTTTTCTTGATACACTGCTTTCGATAACCATCGACAGCAGTACCACAATAGGGGATGCAATAGAAGAAAATCCCGGTTTGAGAAGTGAATTGACCGCACTGGCACAAACAGCCGAACGGCAGGAAAGTCATTATACCACCGATCTCTCCTCATGGAGATGCAGTTTCGAGCTTCACGTATATCCCGAGATTGCAAGGCTTTTTATCAACCACACTGTCGCCTATCCCCCGAATCGAAAAATAAGCCTCGATCCGGGCGCTCAATATACCGGAATTCTCATCTATGTTGAAGACAGGCTGCCGGTCCACGGGCTATTTACCGCATCAAGCCTCCGCAGAGGGCTCTTTCCAAGGATCTTCGACGAAGAGATGAACCCTGTCATCGATCGCTCGATGGTCGATCCCGGTATTCTTTCCACCCAGGGAATGGTGCTCTACCTTCCGCCCGAACGAATGAAAGAGGCCCAAAGCAGGGTCGGCCAGACCCCGTTGAGAATCACTGCAAGAGAGTTGTACGGCAGATATACGACGGATATGCTCGTTACCTCCGAGGCTTCGGGGCAAATACTTTCAAACGACCATAATATCGGCTTGATCGAAAAGGGAAGAATTGCCGTTATTTGCAACGAACATTGACGTAAGCCCACTCTCCGTTTACTATCACCTGCATGAGAAACTGTACGTTAAGAAAACGGGTCGTCATCGGTACGGCCCTTTCGTTCCTGTTCGCACTGCTCTTCTTGAGCGGGTGCGGAAGTAATTATATTGGTTATGGCGTTGTATATTGGAGTCCCGACGAAAGTCTGGTCCCGAACGGGAGCATGCTCCCCATTCTGAGACAATCAAACATCGAAAAGAGTTATACACTCGAAGTAGATGGACACAAGGAAGGATGGAGCACCGACGAATGGCGAATCGGCTTTTTTGAGAAAAAAGATGAAGCCCTTGCCGAAGAAGGTCGTTACGAACCATTCATTCATCTCTTTGCCGTCAGTCAGCGGGACAGACTTGCAATCAGACAGGAGCCGGATATCGAGTCGGAGAGGGCTTATGTACTTCGGTTGGGCCAGGAGATGAAAATCATCGATCAGGAGAATCAACAGGATAGCGTGGGCCAGTACGAGGGCCACTGGTACAAGGTACTTACCGACGACGGCACCATGGGATACTGCTTCGACCATTATCTTGAGGCATACGACGGAAGAACGGGGCCGAGTCAGAAAGTGTCGCCGGAACTTGCCTTTGTAAAAGAAGCCCTTTCGAGAGCCTATCGTCCCGAGTATTTCAGGGAAATGATGAGAAGCAACAAAATTGTTCTCGAAAGATTTTCTCCCCGCTTCGGCTTTTTCCCGGATCTTGCCCAAAAGAGTATAGAAATGAGGCTTCCAAGCGGAAACAGAACATTCTCCTATGAATCTATCGAATATACCGAAGGAGGTAGCTATGTCTTCACAGGAAGCGGCCTATCGGCCAACTTCTTTGGAGAGAATAGCTTTGCCGCTACATTCCCGGTTGACGGTAACAACAGCAGTGAACGTTTTGTCTTTATTCCGGAAGACGATATCACCACAGCCATAGAAAACGAACGACAGCGCAGAGCCGATGAGGTCCTCCGTTTCGCCAAAGCAGAGTATCCGATTCAATATCGCAGTTCAGCCTATGGAACCCTCAAGTTTCATGAAGACTCGACCTTTGAATGGACGGGAAAGCAGCGCCTGAGTCCCGAAGTGATACCGGCAGACAGCGGTGACAAAGGGACCTTTTCCTTCGACTATTTCCTAGGATCTCAGGTGGCATCGAAGTATGACGGCGTTATCAACCTCACCTTTGATCAGGGACAAAATCTGCTCTTTTTCTACACCCTCAATGAATCGGGGCTCAGACTTACCACCATCGACCAGCGAAGTGTAGAGAAAAACATCGTCCAAAAAGTCTCCTTCTCTCCGCTGGTGATGGCTTTTTTCAAGGAACAGGAGTAATATGATTTCTCTTCAACTCTCGGAGATATCCCTTGCCTTTGGCGATAGGGATATCCTTCGGGATGTGACTCTCACCCTCGACGGATACAGCCGTACCGCTCTTACGGGAGCGAACGGTAGCGGAAAGTCAACGCTCATGAAGATCATTTGCGGCGACATCACCCCAGACGGCGGTCGAGTCATTGCTTCAAGGGGCATGCGAATCGGCTATCTGCCGCAATCGGGGCTTCTCTATAAAGGAAGAAACCTTATCGATGAAGCGGAGACGGCCTTTGAACGTCATCTTGTTCAAATCCATCGAAAAGAAGAGCTGGAAGAACTCCTTGCCTCATCGGATGAGAGCGATCCCGGCCTGAAAACGATTTTGGAAGAGCACCACGCAATTGTCGAAGAACTTATCAGAGAAGATTACGACCGTCGTTTCGAAGCCATCGAGCGGGTCCTGATCGGTCTCGGATTTTCACGGGATCAGTTTGATGCGCCCTGCGAAACCTTTTCCGGCGGATGGCAGATGCGTATAGCCCTCGCGAAAGTGCTGCTCGGGCGTCCCCATATAGTACTTCTTGACGAGCCGACAAACTATCTGGACCTTGAAGCACGGGGATGGTTGGAGCAATTCCTGAAAGATTACCCAGGTGGAGTTCTTTTGGTCAGTCACGACCGCTATTTCCTTGATGCCACGGTCAAGGAGGTCGTAGAGGTGTTCGACGGAAGCTTAAAGCGTTACCGAGGCAACTACAGCGAATACGAAACGGTCAGAAAGGAAGAGTTGGTATCGTTGATGGCTGCCTGGGAAAAGCAGCAAGAAGAGATTGCAAAGCTGGAAGAGTTTATCGCCAGGTTTCGCTACAATGCAAGCAAGGCGAAGTTGGTCCAGAGCCGCGTCAAGCAGCTTGAGAAAATTAACCGTATAACGATCCCGGAAACCCTTAAAAAGATACATTTCTCCTTTCCCCCTCCTCCCCACTCGGGTAAGGAAATGTTACGGATCGGAGGGCTCAATAAGGGGTACGGAGAGCATCTTGTCGTTAAGCAACTCGATCTACTGCTTTTACGGGGAGAAAAGGTGGTCATCGCAGGTCCTAACGGAGCAGGAAAAAGTACGCTTTTGCGTATCCTTGCAGGGATCGACCACCATTACGAGGGATCGGTCGAGTACGGGACCGATGTAAGCATCGGTTATTTTGCCCAGGATCGCGAGGAATTTGCAGGGTCGACGGCCACGGTAATAGAAGAGATGGAGGCCAGCGCGCCTAGCCCCATCATTCCACAGCTACGAAATCTGTTGGGAGCCTTCCTTTTCCGGGGTGACGATATCTACAAACGAATCGAGGTTCTTAGCGGCGGAGAAAAGAGCAGGCTCTCTCTCATGAAACTCCTACTGCAACCCCATAATCTGCTCATTCTCGACGAACCTACCAACCATCTCGACCTTCATTCCAAAGATGTTCTTCTTGATGCCCTTAGGCAATATGAGGGAACGGTCATCTTCGTCTCTCACGACCGGGGATTTATCGAACACCTTGCAACAAGGGTCATCGAACTTTCAGCGGGAGAGCGTGCAAGGAATTTCCCAGGGGACTATGAATACTACCTCTGGCGTAAAGAGCAGGAAACTGCCGATGGGGAAACTGCCGCACAGCATGACGATTCTCCTCCGTTTTCTAAACAAGAAGAAGAGATTCCCCGGGAAGGAAAGCTGAGCTGGGAAGAGGAAAAACGCATAAAAAATATGGTAAAGGAACTAAGAAGGGAAGAAGAGCGTCTTTTGTCCGAAATTGAAAGGCTTGAATCCAAGGCGGGAGAGCTGAAGTCCAGGCTGGAACGCCCCGAAGTGTATAGCGACCCGGTCAGCGTGCGGGATGTCCAGGCTCTTATAGAAAAAAACGACCGGGAATTGCAGCTCTTCTCACAAAAATGGGAAGAGACGGCCGAAACGCTAAGTGTATATGAGCCCTGAATAAAGATGAAATTCAACAAAAAGAATGGTCCTGTTTTTGTAAAACTCCTGCTTTTCGCTGCTCTGGCCGGAACACTTTTCTGGGAACTATCCATGCGCTTTCTGAAGATCATGGGAATTGCCCTTGATCTGACGGCAGGCCCCATTGGTTTCGACGTGGGAGCTCTCCAGATGTGGCTCAGCATCAACCCGGGAACTTTCATAGGCTTGGCCATGGGATGGCTTCTTTTCAGTAAAATATAAGGAGAAACATAGATGCCCCCAATTTCCCCCTCCAATTCCTCTCTTATTCTCGCCTCAGCCTCCCCCAGAAGAAAAGAGCTTCTCTCTCGTTTGGGCATTCCTTTTGAGGTAAAGGCCTTAGATACCCCGGAACCGCTTGATCAATCCCCGCCGTCGGAGCAGGTCGTTCGACTGGCACTTGCAAAGCTGAAAGCCTTCCGCAGCGCATACCCGACAACGAAACGCCCGATACTCTGCGCCGATACCTGTGTCGATATAGATGGCCGGATTCTCGGCAAGCCGTCGAACGAAGCAGAGGCGGAAAAGATGTTGTTCCAGCTCTCGGGAAGATGGCACAGGGTCATCACAGCCCTTGCTCTCGGCCTTGAGGGACAGTCGCCCATCATCAAAAGCGCTGTAACCGAGGTCCGCTTTGCCGAGCTCACAAAAGCAGAGGTCGATTGGTACATAAAGACCGGAGAATGGCAGGACGTTGCCGGGGCCTATCGCATCCAGGAGCAGGGGGCTCTTCTCATTGAAGAGATCCGAGGCTGTTTCTATAATGTGATGGGCTTGCCTTTACGGCTTGTTTATGGCATGCTTCGTGATACGGTACCGGATGTATTTTCCAATCCGTAATTTCCGTTCCTTATTTCATAAGGAATGAGACATAAGAGAAGGCGCCGCAAACTCAGCGGCAATGCAGGAGGAACACATTGTCTGTAGTAAGCATGAAGAGTCTGCTTGAATCAGGTGTGCATTTCGGCCACCAGACCAAGCGCTGGGATCCCCGAATGAAGAAGTATATCTTTGCCGAACGAAACGGGATCCATATCATCGATCTTCAGAAGACCATTGTCAAAATTAAAGAGGCCTACGACATGGTTAGGGAACAGGTTAAAGAAGGCCGTTCCATCCTTTTTGTAGGCACGAAAAAGCAGGCCCAGCAGGCAATCGAAAGCGAGGCCAAGCGTTGCGGCATGTTCTATGTCAACAACCGTTGGCTCGGTGGTATGCTCACCAATTTTACCACCATAAAAAAATCGATCCACCGTCTCAAGAAAATTGAAAAGATGGAGGTCGACGGCACCTTTGAAAGCCTCACAAAAAAAGAGATCGCAAAGTTAAATAAGGAACGCTCCCGCCTTGAAAAGAACCTCGGTGGAATCAAGGAAATGAAGGATCTTCCCGGTGCCATCTTTATCATCGACACGAGAAAAGAATCTATCGCCGTTGCGGAAGCCCGCAGAATGGGCATCCCCATCATAGCCGTGGTAGATACGAACTGTAATCCCGATGTAGTCGATTTTCCGATTCCCGGAAACGATGATGCCATCAGGGCCATTACTCTTTTCACCAAAGTAATCTCCGATGCAGTCATCGATGCCGACAACGAAATTGGTATTGAAATCATTGATTCTCTCCAGGACGAAGAAGAGAATGGGGCAGCTGAAAAAGGTGAAGAAGCGGAAGAAACGGAAGAAGACGATGTAGCTGCCGAATATGACAGCGAAGCGGGCCTAGGAAACGTCGAAGTCGAAGAATCGGCAGAAGAAAAAGAGGACGATGAAGAGGTCGCCTATTCTTCCGAGTATGGTATTGAAGATGAAGATGAGTAAGGAGTAGCAGCGTGGAAATCAAAGCAGCCGATGTTAAGAAACTGAGAGACAAAACTGGTGCCGGCATGATGGACTGCAAAAAGGCACTTACCGAAAGCGGTGGCGATTTTGCCAAAGCAGAAAAACATCTCAAAGAGCTTGGCCTTGCCGCAGCGGCAAAGCGAAGCGGCCGGGCAACCAACGAAGGTCGGGTATTTTCCAAGGTTGAGGATAAGCGAGCAGGGCTTCTCGAACTTGCCTGCGAAACCGACTTTGTCGCAAGAAATAAAGATTTCATCAAGCTTGGCGAGGAACTCCTGGGCCTTGTCATCAGCAAAGGCTATACCGAAATCAACGCCGAGCTTGAAGAACGGGTAAAGGACACCATCAGCACCATCAAGGAAAACATGAGCATCAAGCGTTTCACAAGCCTTGAGATCGCCGACAACGAAATGGTGACCGACTATATTCACGGAGAGGGCGGTATCGGTGTGCTGGTCAAATTAAGGGCTGAAAAGCCGGAGCTTCTCGGTGAGGATTCCGTAAAGACGTTTGCCTTTGATACGGCATTGCACATTGCAGCATTCAATCCCCTCTACCTCGATAGGGCGAAGGTTGATGAAGACTACCGAAAGGAGCAGGAAGAGATCTTCCGCAAACAGGCGGAGCATCTTGGAAAGCCCGAAAAGGTGCTTGCAGGTATCGTCCAGGGAAAGCTTAACAAGCACTATTCCGAGATCTGTCTACTTGACCAGGGATTTGTAAAAGACGAAAAACAGAGCGTAAGCAAGGTTCTTGCCCAACTCTCAAAAGAGCTTGGCGGCAAGCTTGAGATTGTCGATTTTCGTTACTACCGAGTCGGCGACGAAAACTAATCCGAAAGCAGGACCATTGCCTTAAAAAGGCAGTGGTCCTTTTCATGCTCCAGGAGGATAATGCCATGGATAAAGTATTGAAAGACGCTGAATCACGAATGAAGAAGAGTATTTCGGCCCTTGGCGATGATTTTAACGGTCTGAGAACAGGCCGCGCTTCGGCCGCCCTCTTCGATAAGATCAAGGTTGATTATTACGGCCAAAGCACTCCCCTCTCACAAGCCGCAACAATATCGGTACCCGAAGCCAGGTTGGTTGTTATTCAACCTTGGGACAAGGGACTTCTCGGAGAGATTGAGCGTGCGATCCAGAAATCGGAACTTTCGGTAAACCCCAATAACGATGGGAAAGTGATCAGAATTAACATTCCACCGCTAACAGAGGAGCGGCGCAAGGAACTGGTCAAGGTTGCCAAGAATCAGGCCGAACAGTGTAAGGTTGCCATCAGAAACATCCGCAGGGATGCAAATGAAGAGCTAAAAAAGATCCAGAAAAGCGGTGATATCAGCGAAGACGAAGAAAAGCGTGGTGCCGATGAAATCCAGAAGCTTACCGACAAACATGTTGAAGAGGCGGGAAAACTGCTTGAAGCAAAAGAGCAGGAGATCATGGAGGTATAGTGGATCAGTTGCGTCCGATTCCCAAACATATTGGGATCATTATGGATGGGAACGGCCGATGGGCGGAACGTCGGGGTAAACCCCGCTCCTTCGGCCATAAGAGCGGAACAGATACCGCCAAAAAGGTCATAACAAGTGCCATTGAAATGGGAATCGAATGGCTCACCCTTTATGTTTTTTCCACCGAAAACTGGAAACGCCCGGAGCGCGAGGTTCGTTTTCTCATGGAACTTATTCGGCGATACATGAAGTCAGAGGCCCCCTTTTACCATAAAAACAAGATCCGTTTGCATCATCTGGGAGATCCCGAACGGCTCCCGGAAGAAATTCGTCGCGAAATTGTAGAAGCAAGTGAGGCAACCAGTCACTATGATCGCCTTCATCTCGCTCTTGCCATCAATTATGGAGGCAGAGACGAAATTCTTCGAAGCTTTCAACGTTGGGTTACGGCTACACTCGAAAAGGGAGAAACCATCTCGTCCGCTCCCACCTCCGAAGAGTTTTCCACCTATCTCGATCTGCCGGAGGCTCCTTCTCCCGATCTTATTATCAGGACGGCAGGAGAACAGCGGATGAGCAATTTTTTGTTATGGGAAAGTGCCTATTCGGAATACTATTTCAGTGAGGTACTATGGCCCGATTTTGACGGAGAGGAGTTGTCGAAGGCCATCGAATTCTATCGCGGCAGAAAACGAAAATACGGCGGTGTCGGGTGAATAATTTCGTACAACGAGTGATCCTATTTTTCATTGGGATTCCGGCGCTTTTGGCCTCGATTCTGCTTTTTCCGAATCAGCCGCTTCCGCTTTGGAACCTTCTTGTCGTTATTTTTTCCGGCCTTGCAGGAGCGGAAGCAGCCTTACTTTTTCGCTCCGATTTGAAAAAGCAAGAGGTAATCCTCTCTGGACTCACCATTGCCCTTTTGACGGCATCGGCTTTTTTTGAACTGATTTTTCCGGCCTTCGAGTTCGTCATTCCCACGCTCATCGTCCTTCTGGTTTTTCTCCTTATCCCCGTTGCCTTAGCAGGCCTCAAAGACCTTCCATCATTGATTGCAGGAATAGTATCGAGGATCGCACTGTTGGCTTATCCCGGCATGTTTTTGACCTTTCTTGTTAAAATTTCCTCTCTACAATATCCACGATTGAAGATTCTTCTCTTCCTCACCCTCATCTTTAGCAACGACACCTTCGCCTATCTTGCGGGCAGAAGCTTCGGCAAACGTTCCCGCCACCCATTTGCCGTCAGTCCAAATAAAACCGTCGCAGGTTTCATCGGCGGCTTCATCGGTTCGGCAGCAGCAGGTTCCCTATTCCTCTTCCTGGTGCCCGACTCCCTACCCTTTTCCCTTCCGGCTGCCCTGCCTTTTTTCTTCCTGATCGCGTGCACGGCAAATCTCGGTGATCTTGTCGAGTCCGCATGCAAGCGTGCGGCAGGCGTAAAAGATTCGGGACGTTTCATGCTTGGCAGAGGAGGCGTTCTCGACTCTACAGATTCCGTCCTTTTCAGTGCACCGTTTTTTTATTATATTGTCCTTCTATTCTGCCGCTGAGGATTAACGTATGCACACAAAAAAGGTTATGCTACTCGGAGCCACTGGATCGATTGGTTCCGCAACGCTCGATATTCTCCGATCACATCCCGATCTTTATACCCTTGTCGCTGCTTCCGCACATAGTTCCGAGGCAGCTCTCGAGGCCGTGGTTCGTGAGTTCGGCCCGAAGGCAGCTACGCTTTCAGGCCCCGTTCGGAACCTCGACCTCTCCGAAAGCTTTCCAACCCTTCGTTTCTATCAAGGACGCGAAGGATTGTTCAAGATGATAGAAGAAGTCGATGCCGACATCGTGGTAAACGGAATTGCCGGGGCGGCGGGGCTCGAACCCTCCTGGCGTGCAATACGATCGGGAAAGGATCTTGCCCTTGCAAATAAGGAAACCATCGTCACCTCAGGTCCTTTGATCAGGCACGAGGCAAAGAAATTGCAGAGAAAAATCCTACCCGTCGATTCCGAGCATTCGGCCATCTTTCACCTCCTTGAGCACCAGAAGCCGGAATTTGTCGAGGAACTCGTTATCACAGCGAGTGGAGGGCCTTTCCTCCATCGTCCCCTGAAAACTTTTTCCTCCATACGTCCCGAGGAGGCCCTCAAACACCCCACATGGAACATGGGTGGGAAAATCACCATCGACTCGGCAACCATGGCAAACAAGGGCCTTGAGTTTATAGAGGCTCACTACCTTTTCGACGTGGATCCCGATCATATCAAGGTGGTCATCCATCCACAAAGCATGGTTCATTCATTGATACGGACCACAGACGGTTCGCTGTTCGCTCAAATCAGTAGGCCGGACATGCGTATTCCAATTCAGAATGCACTCTCCTATCCCCAACTTATTTCTTGCCCATTCGGCAGGCTTGAGTTGGCAGGGACCAGTTTTTCGTTTCATGAGCCGCAAGAAAAGCGATATCCGTTGCTTTTCATCGCCATAGATGCGCTAAAGGCAGGAGGAGCTTATCCCATTGCATACAACGCGGCCGATGAACTTGCGGTGCAGGCCTTTGTAGAACATCAGATAGGCTATTGTGCAATCAGCGAGGTGGTACGACAGCTGCTCGAAAGGGATTGGAGCAGTAGCCCGGTATCTCTCGAGGAGGTTCTCGAAACGGACCAGCAGGCGAGAACTATTACCAGAGAGATTCTGAAAGATTTCGGAGGAAGATAATGGGTATACTACTAGGTCTCTTCGGCCTTGGTATCGTAGTGTTTGTCCACGAGCTAGGCCATTTTCTTGCGGCCAAAGCAGTTGGAGTCGAGGTGGAGGCATTTTCCATAGGCTGGGGACGCCCCTTAGTCGGAAAGAAAATAGGCAAAACAGAATACCGAATCGGTATCTTTCCGATCGGTGGTTATTGCAAGATGAAGGGAGAAGAGCCTTTCAAAAAAGCTCTTGAAGAGAAGGCAGATCGGATACCTACGGAAAAGGGTTCGCTCTTTTCCGTATCCCCGCTGCGGCGTATCATAACCTATGCAGCAGGCCCCTTGGCCAATCTCCTTTTTGCTATGATCGTTCTCTCAATTCTTTGGTATGCGGGATTTACGATCCATACCTTCAATAACAAAGTCATCATGCTTTCCGACTACCCCGCCTTCTTTCACAAGGGAGAAACGCCAGCGGAAAGGGCTGGGCTTCAAACCGGAGACCTTATTGTCGCAATTGGAGGAAGACCTGTTACCAACTACTCAGAACTACAGGAAGCGGTTGCTCCCCTTGCAGGAGAAAAAACCTCCGTCACCGTTTTGCGAGAAGGTATCGAAAAGAGTATGCCGATCACCCCGGAGCTGGATAAGGCAAGCGGAATCGGTATGATCGGAGTTTCGGCTTGGATCGATCCCGTTGTGTCGGATGTTGCTCCGGAATCGAGTGCCTCTCTTGCAGGTCTGAGAGAGGGCGACACCATTACGGCCATCGACGGACAGCCGGTCCGCCATACCCTTGATCTGCTCAACGTTCTTGAAACCTCTCCCGGAAAAGTCACGCTCTCCTTTATTCGTGACGGACAGGATACAACAACCGTTCTTATCCCGTCCTACGACGAAAGCGGAAACGCCCACCTCGGCCTCGCCTTCTCCGGAATCACCGTACACTCTCCGAATTACTCTCCCATAGGGGCCATAAAAAAGGGATCGGGAGAGGCTATCTCAACCTTCTTTCTCACTATCAAAGGACTTAAGAGTCTTTTTTCCGGAGTACGGGTCAGAGATGCCGTATCGGGCCCGGTACGTATCACCTATCTTGTGGGTGAGGTCGCGGGCAGAGGTTTCAGCGAGGGCTTTGCCACGGGAATCACCACCCTATTCCGCTTTCTGAGTTTCATCAGTATCGCGCTCTGTTTTGGAAACCTTCTACCCATTCCAGCCCTTGATGGAGGCCTTATTCTCATCACTGCCGTTGAATTTTTCAAGGGAATTCATGTTTCTCCTCGCGCCTACTACAGGTATCAATCGATCGGTTTCGTGATTATCCTTATGATCCTGATTTTTGCAACGTTTGGTGATATCACCTTTTTGATGAAGGAGTAAAAGAGGATGAAACGTTCATTGACTTGTCACTGTGAGCATATGTTTGAAGCCGATATTCCGGATAGCTACGATATTTCTAGAACCAGCGATATCGAAGAGAGCATTCTAAACGGCAGTTTTTTGTCGATCCGATGCCCCAAGTGCGGAACGCTCTTAAAGCCCGAGTTTCCCGTCAGAATCATCGGTTTTTCCGCCAGCCGGTGCGGCTACACCGACATTCAGTTCGTTCCGGAGCTTGAACGTGATGCCTATCTATTGGGAAAGCGATCGTACTCGGGTGGCCGTATTGCCATCGGTATGGCAGAACTCATGGAAAAAGTTGCCTTGTACAAGGCGAAACTTGACGATCGTGCCGTTGAAGTCCTGAAATATCTCCTTTTGGAGAAGATGGAAGCAACTGACGGTGTACGTATCTTTTTTTCCCAAACGGAAAAGGGAACGATCGAATTCCATATCCATGGCTTGAGAAGCGATAAAATCGGTATAAGCAAGATTCCCTGGGCCTTGTACCAAAAAGTCGAGGCCGATATTCCCAAGAGGTTGAAAGAGGACCCCTTTCGTGAAATACTAGAACCGCCATATGTGTCAGTAACGAAAATCAGCATGGAGGTGGCATCGTGATCCGCAGAATATCCCCTTTTCTTTTCCTCACTCTTGTTCTCATCCTCGGATCGATCTTGCAGCTTCCTGCAGAAGTGACCGTTCGCAGCAGCCATACCGCCAGTATAAGCTCGATGGAGCGACGGATGGATGATAATCTTCTTGCCACGGCGTCGGAAGACGGATCGGTCAAGATATGGAACACTCGTGAGGGGTTTTTGGTATCTTCCATCCAGGCAAGTCATCTGGCGATCCCAAAACTTGCCATCCATCCGAAGCTTCCGAGAGTTGCACTGGTGACGACCGATGGAATCAACACCTTCAGAGTAGAGTTGTGGGATTGGGAAACAAAGGAACAGATATTCTCAAAGAAAATCGAGGAGATCCCTCTGTTTATAGCATTCTCTCCCTCCGGTTCTCTTCTCATATATGCAGAAACCGATTGGCAAAGCCTTATCTTTCTCAACGCCGAAAAGGGGTTCGAAGAGCATAAAATCAAGGAAGGCTTCGGCATTGTCTCCGCCGTCTTTATAACGGCCTCGGAAAAAACGCTGCTTGCTTACACTCCCTCGGGAACCCTGCGATATTTTGATCTCTCTACAGGAGAGGCAAAGGCAAATCCCATAAGAACAAAAAGTGGGCTCAATCAGGTACAGTTCACCGACGATGGGCTCTTTCTCTTCGGCATAGAGGGAAATACCCTCTATGCTGTAAGCCTTGTAAACGGGTCGATTGTTTCAAAACAGGATATTAAGGGGCTTCTGTCGATCTCCTATGATCCGGATAGTTCAAATATCGCGGTGCTTTCTCAGCAGGCAACGGAAACGGAGCTCAGCATTTTCAGTATTATCAGGGATAGTGGCTCACTCCGTTTTGAAAAGCGCAATCTGCCGATTAAAACGGGACGCTACATCCCCCACATCATCTCTTTTCGGGATGAGATGCTTTTCTCCGGTGATAACGAGGGAGAAATCCTGCTCCACCAGCTCTATTCGGGAGAAACCGTTGTCTTTGCGCGACCGAGAATCGCTGCCATAGCCGATTTCGATTTTTCAGAACGAGGAATGTTACTAAGCCTTAAAAGCGGCGAAATGGTTCTTATCGAATCTGATCTTTTTTCAACAAACGGTAATCAGGCAAGTTTTTTCCGTACAAAGAGTTTTAACGCACCCTACAACACAGCTGCCGGGGCCGTTGTCCTGAAGGACGGATCGTTTCTGGTCTTCCCAACCGCAAGCGCTCCGGCACCGCTTTTTCGCCTCGATCCCTCTCTCGGGACTTTTACCAGGATCGGAGAGGTGCAAAACCCCGTTGTCGAGGCGGGTAATGCCGATCAGGAAGGAAATATCATACTGGTGGAGGCGTCAGGGACAGTTTCCATTTTGTCTCCTTCAGGAAGAAAAAACCTTTCGCAAAGTTCCTTCGGAATACGATCGGCTGCAAAAGTATCTGATACAAATATCATTGCCGGCCGCAGCAATACCGGAACCCTCTCTTCTTCCCTTTTAAAAATCGACATGCAAACGGGGGAGACTGTTCCCGTTACAAACAGAGATATCCTTGTCTTTCGAACCACGTACAACGATATAACAAAGAGTCTCTACACATTAGGATATGAGGAACGACGGGGGCAACTTCGTACAGTGCTGAAAAGTCATGGCGGTCACGCCTTCGAGAGGGAATCCACCCTTCTTACCTATCCAGGAGAAGATCCCGATGCTTCCTTCGTAGCCGATCCCAACGGTACCGACCTTTACACGTCCCTCGGATACTCAGGGGTCCTGCTGCTTAAGTGGGACGGTTTTACCTCTCTTGAACGAATCGAGCACATTCCCAGAAGGCTTGCCCTACATAAAAACCTACTTTTCTCCCTGAACCGAGATTACTCAATTTCGATGTGGTCAAAGAATGACGGCAGGGCACTTCTGACATTTTATCTCTTCGATGATAGTAATTGGGCTGCTGTTTATGAAGATGGCGCCACCTTTTCATCGCCTGAAGCAAAGAAGCTTTTGCATACAAAGTAATAAAAAACCGCAACCAGTACGATATCGATTGACATGCCTGGTTGCGGCTTTTCTTTGTAACATGGTGTTAGGAATATTGGTGGTAAAAGGGCCACTATTCCCGATCCGATTCCACAATGCAACACCATGTAAAAATACGTGTTAATCGTGAGATGGATTTGCCGAAATCCTTCGAATTGCCTCAAGAACACTCTTTTCGACATCACGGGAATAGTCGGTGTCGTCGACATTGTGGGCATAAAGCGTCCCCATAAGAGAAACACGGTAAAGAGGTCTGACATTATTTAAGGCGTAAGCTGCCATATCCAAAACACAATCCTGACATTTACACACCGAAGAAAATTCTTCGCTGCTCAAATAGTACTCCAGCTTCTCAAGGACCAGCCGCTCGGCCTCATTCGCAAGATATTCAAAGTTGTATCGTTCTTTCAAACTCATCGGCAATCCTCCTAATTAACATAAAACGAATCATTCCCTTGCAAGGGATTCAAATTTAGTATAATGGGGAATAAAAGCAATTTCGATAGTACCGACAGGTCCGTTTCGCTGTTTTGCAACAATAAGCTCGGTTTTGACACTGGTTTGCTGCTCTCCATCCTTGCCGCTTTCCCGTTCCCGGTGCAGAAACATAACGACATCGGCATCCTGCTCTATTGAACCGGATTCGCGGAGATCGGCAAGGGTCGGAGCCTTTCCTTCTGACTGCCGCCCCACCTGGGAAAGAGAGATAATGGGAATATCGAGTTCCCGAGCCAGGGATTTGAGAGAACGAGAAATCTCAGCCACCTGTTCATGACGGGGAACATTTCCCTTGTTTTCCGGCTCAATCAGGCCAATGTAATCGATAAAAAGTGCTTCAACACCTTCTTTGCTTCGCATTCTTCGCGCCTGAGCCCGTAGATCAAGCAACTTGATATTAGGTGTATCATCGATAAAAAGCGGAGCCTCATAGATTCGCCCGGCAGCCTCGGTAAGGTTATAGAAATCGGAAGGCTTGAGAAAACCGGTACGCAGGTTCCGGGAATTGATCCTTGCCTCACTCGAAACAAGGCGCTGCATAAGGGCCTGCGCCGACATCTCAAGGGTAAAAAAGCCGATGGGAACGCTTTTCTTTATGCTCATATTCGCCGCCATGGAAAGGGCAAAGGCGGTCTTTCCTACCGAGGGACGGGCCCCTATCACAATAAACTCGGCTCGTTGAAAGCCACTTGTCATATTATCAAGATCCGGAAATCCGCTGGGAATACCGGTATAGCTGTTTTTTGTGTGATAAAGTTTCTCAATTGCGGCAATCGTTTCGTTAATGATCTCATTGGCTCCGCGATAACTTCCTGTTTGCTGATTATCGGTAATGTCGAAAATCTTTCGTTCGGCCTCTTCAATCAGTTCCCGGCTGTCTATCGATTCATCGTGGCTCTGAGAGGTAAGCTCGGCGGCAATCTTTAAAAGCGAGCGACGGATACTAGAATCCTTGACAATTTTCGCATAGTATTCGACGTTCGCACTGGTCGGAACCACTGAGGTAAGGGTTGTAGCATAGGACGCCCCCCCACTTGCCTCAAGCTTCCCCGTGGCCCGAAGCTCATCGGTAAGGGTGATCAAATCAACCTCTTGCCCTTTATTAAAGAGCGAAAGGATTGCCGAGTAGATGTTACGATTATAGCCAGAATAAAAATCCTCCGGCCGTAAATGCCGGAGGACAATACCGACTGCCTCGGGATCAAGAAGCATTGCCCCGAGTGTAGCAGCCTCCGCCTCACTATTATGAGGCGGTACCTTATCTTTTAACGATGGAGAGTTCATTCTTCCTCGTCGGAAACTTCCTCTTCCTCATCAACTTCATCTTCTACGCTGTCCTCATCTTCGATTTCGCTTTCCTCAAAGACTTCTTGAACAGCTTTCCGGGCGGCCGCCTCTTCTGCCTCGGCCTCCTCTTTCTTGGCATGAACATCTTTGACAGTCAACTTTACTTCGGCGACCTCATTTTCATAGAGCTTCACACGAATGGTATAGTCACCAAGCATCTTGATTGCACTGCTGGGAACCTCAACCTTTTTCTTTTCAACCTCAATTCCCATCTTTTTCAGCTCTTCCACCACCATGGTGTTGGTTACCGAACCAAAGAGCTTTCCGGAATCACCGGCAGTCATAGAAAGAACAATGCTGGCGCCCTCAAGCTGCCCCTTCAGGCCGAGAGCGCTCCGTCGTTTCTCTTCCTTTCGCTTCTCAATTGCCTCTCTGCGACTTTCAAAAATCGCTACCGTTTCTTTACTATAGGGAACGGCAAGCTTTTTGGGGATAAGGTAATTCCGGGCGTATCCCTTGGCAACTTCACAGACATCCCCCTCTTCTCCGAGGTTGTAGACATCTTGGTTCAGAATAACCTTTGTTCCGCTCATATTTTATTCTCCTTACTAAACTTCTCGATACCGAACCCACAACTCGGAAACTCCGAGGAGGGGGATCGCCAATAACGCGACAATGTTCGCCCCGGGCAGAAACAACAGCATCAGGAACAATACGGTCAGAAAAAACCTTGCTCTCCTAAGACGTGGAGAACGAAGCATTCGGTACCGAATGATCCCAAACCCCTGGAATGCATAGATCAGCAGCAGCACCGTAGCGGCATTCCAGAAAGGATAGGCCCAAAAGCCAATATCAACAAAAAGATCCAGGGCCACTATTGGCAAAACCACCAAAAGTCCCCAGATGCATCGATCCGGCACCCGAAAGGCAGCCACATCAATAGGCGCTTCCCCAAGGAACCGGGCCCGTATTCCCCTGGCAACAGCATAACCAAAGACAAGTATTCCACAGTAAGCGGCAAGGGAAAATCTGAAGAAAAGGTCCTTCGTCGTTTCCACCATCGTCTGAGGATCCAGTTGCGCCATTAAAAGCGAAGATTCAAAGCTTCCGCTATCAGATAGGGGCTGGCGTAACAACTCCGTTATTGCGATGATCTGTTCCCGAAGCAAGCCGGTAAAGCTCTGATTTGCCGCAACGGCAAGAATGACAGGAACACTTACGCAACCGGCCGCAACCGAAACAATCAAAAATCGTTTCAGGGCCCTTCCTTTCAACAAGAAAAAGCCGAGAATACCTGCGAGAAGGAATGAAGGGTAGGACAAATCAACCAACACAAGCAGTTTTCTGTCGATTCCCGGCACATCGATTCCCGCAGTCAGGACCATCGTTTGCACGAACAGCGCGGTCCACAAAAGCAACAGTACAAGTGCAGTTTTCTCCCAACTACGCCTCATACCGTATAAAAACGGTGGTATCAGAAAAAGGAAAAAAACGGCACGAAACTGAAACAGAACAAAAGAGACCACAAGCGTGATTGCTCCTTTTACTATGTCGCTTCTTACCGCTAAATACTTTTCCCGTACCATATCCGACGTATTATTTTTTCACAAAAGGAAGATAGGCAAGCACACGGGCCCGCTTTATCTCCTTCGCAAGAAGTCGTTGATGTTTGGCACATGTGCCGGTAATTCTTCTGGGAAGAATTTTTCCCCGTTCGGTTACAAAGCGACCGAGAGCATCGGGGTCCTTATAATCCGCCACCATATTACCGGTACAAAATCTGCACACTTTCTTCTTGAAAAAGGGACGTTTACCACCACGAAAGGAAGACCTACCGCCCCTGTTGCCGGAATCGCGGCTATCATCCCGATCCTTGGATCTATAATCTCTATTATTCTCGTCAGCCATGAACTATTCTCCTCGTTTCTAACAACTTAAAAGGGTATATCGTCATCAAAATCTTCCGGCCCAGGACCTGAATTGTACTGCTCAAAAGGCTTTGTTCCCTGGCGAACAGATCCTCCTCCTGAAGGAGAAGACCCTCCCCCGCCCAAAAGCTCCAAATTCTGTGCAACGATTTCCACTTTACTTCTCGTCTGTCCGTCCTGCTCCCAGCGATTCTGACGCAGCTCTCCCTGTATGGCCACCTGTTTCCCTTTTACGAGATATTGATGAACCCCCTCTGCACTTTTCCCAAACAGGGTGATGTCAAAGAAATTCACCTCATCCGTCCACTGATCACCGGACCTCTTTCTTCGGTTCACAGCAACAGAGAATTTACAAATCGCCATACCACTATTGGTGTAACGCATCTCGGCATCCCGGGTAAGCCGCCCGACAAGAATTACTGAATTAATATCGTTGGCCATGACAATCGCCTAAGATTCTTTTTTTACAAAGAGAAACTTCAGTACGGAATCGGAGAGCAAGAAAGCCCGCTCAAGATCAATAACCTTTGCGGGATTAAGTTCGGTTTCAAGATAGAGATATCTACCCCGCTTTTCTTTCTTAATGGGGTACGCAAACTCGCGAATGCCCTTGTCCTCCTGGCTTTTTATCGTGGCGCCAGCCTTTTCAAGCTCGGCGGACACAAATTCCTTGCCCTTGGAGAACTCCTCGTCCGACATTTTAAAGATAGTAGTCAGCTCGTATGTTCTCATGTATCCTCCTTATGGACATACTGATCCGTCTCTTCTCGGACGGATAAAGAGGTCATGGGAGATTATCATAATGGCTATCCGATGTCAAGATAAGCCCTGATTCTGCCGAAGAGAGGAGTATGGGACAATGGATCCACTATGAGGCAGACATTTTCTTTTTGATGGATACCATCCATCTTTTGAAGCGAAACCTTGCACTTGAGGTTGACGCAGCCTATTTCTCCGAAAAGGTACTCGATGAGATACGGTTTCTCGATGAGCGGCTTTCGGGATTATCTTCCGCTCTTCTTTCAAGTACCTTTCTCCTTGATCGAAATCGCTATATCCGATTCCTTTACAAGACCCAGATTGCCTTCTCGGAACTTGTGAATGCAATTGCCGACGGCACGTTAGGTTCCCAAATAGGTTTATCCCCACACTCCGACTATTTTCAGGAACTCGGATTAAAAAAGAAAAATGAAGCTGCAGTGCTTCTTGCTTCCACGGATATCGTTCCGGAAGCCGACGGCGACGTGGACCAAATCAGCTCCGAGGAGTTTAAATACCTCTTTATGGAAAGTAACGATACATAGTATACTTTTTGCATGGAACAGCAATTCTCAAGCCGCATCGAAGAACAGTTTCGTATCCACTCCATAGATCGATCCCTTACTCTTTCCATTTTAGATGGGTTCAATCGGGGCGATTTTGACCACTTCATCCCCGCAAAGGTCCGCTCCATTCCCGAACCGGATGGAAAGCGTATTGTCGATATGAGTGGAAAAGAGCATGTAAGTCTCTCCGTTCCTCGAAAAACAGCCGAAAAACGGCTGGAATCTCTCATAGGGCCTCGTTATAAGGAATATATTCCGGATAACGCAGACAGGAAGGGAATGCTTACCTTTTCTCGAGAAGAACTCGAGCGGATTGGGATCGTACTGTACGCCAAGAGTGCCTTTGGTGTTCTCAACGGAGGATCGGCCACAAGTTATGTTGATGAAAACAAGAACCGGGACTTCGCTCCCTCCCTGTTTGAATGGTATCGCACCATCTTCGAAAGGATAGCCCCCAACGCCGCGGGCAAGGCTAAGGGGATAACCCCCGCATTCATTCATCCGGACGGTAGCTCGGGTCCAAGTTTCATGGAATTGAAGATGCGGGCCTTGCTGCTCGGTGCCCGGGCCTACAGGCAAAGCACAGGTGACAAACATGCAATCCCCTTGCCGCTTTTCCAGATGACAAGTAGATACAACAATGATCAGATTCTCGCCGCCTATGAGGAATATCGAAACAGTCCGTTTTTGACGTCGCTCATCGAGGAGACGGGAATAGACGGAACCAAGGCACTGTCGGGGATACAGCCGCTGATTGCCGCTTATACCCATAGTGATCAGGGCAGACCCAAGGGACTTTTCACCCAAGCCTTCGGAGAAAAGGATAGACTGCTCCCCCTTCCCGGTGGACATGGACAAAATTTTATTGCATTAAAAGAGGTGTACAACTCCCTTCTGGCAAGGGGATACCGCTTTGCATGGCTTGGAAATGTCGATAACCTTGGTGCCAGTCCCGATCCTCTGCAACTCGGCTTCTTTGCTTTAAGCGATGCCCAGGCTGCCTTCGAATTCTCCTTCAAGACCGCCGTAGATGTCAAAGGCGGCATACTTATTCGTGATGAACAGGATCGGTTAAACTGTGCCGATATCGGGCCGGCGATATCACCCGCAGAGCTCCAAAGGGTGGAAGCTACGGGGAAACCAATACTATTCAACTGTGCCAGCGCCCTTTTCGACCTAAAGAGGCTTTGTTCCCGTCTGGACTCCATTATCAAAGAGCTTCCGCTACGCTTCTCCGACCAGAAGAAAGATGCGGGCTGCTATAGCCAGGCGGAGCAAGTAACCTGGGAAGTAATCGGTATGCTCGATCATCCCTTGATTTTCGGAGTGAAAAAAAGCGAACGCTTTCTTGCGGCAAAGCTTCTCACCGAAAGTCTTCTTACCAGCGGGATTGGGTTAGATGATCCCAATTTTCCCGATATTTCAAAGGGGTCAAGCTCATTGAGAGAGCTTGGGAAGGTGCTGAATGCCGGGCTTTGCAGAGGCCTTTCATCAAACTATGGGCTTACACTGAAAAACGGCAGGTGGATACCGCAAGAGGAGACATAGACATCATTATGGAAAAACAATACAACCCTAGGGAATTTCATCCTCCCCTTTCGGGAGCAGGTCCAAAAGAAGCAATCGATTTCGAAAAGGGAGGCGGCTTAGTCCCGGCGGTCGTACAGGAATGGGGAACAGGGATGGTGCTGATGCTTGCCTGGGTAAACAAAGAGGCCCTCTTTTTATCGATGGAAACGGGATATGCCCATTACTACTCGAGAAGCAGGAACAAGTTGTGGAAAAAGGGAGAAACAAGTGGTCATATCCAAAAAATCAGGGAAATTCTCATCGACTGCGATGGGGATACCATCCTCTACATAGTGGAACAGACGGGGCCGGCTTGTCATACCGGGGCAAAAAGCTGCTTTTTTCGAAGGCTTTCCAATTAAATTTAAATATAGTGTTCGGAATCCTGGTGGTTAAAAGGAGACAATTCCTTTTCTCTCCGTCAATTGAAAGCCAAACCATGGGAAAACGTATGCACCGGCATAAAGGGAAGATATCTACCTGCTAAACGGCATGTGCATCACCAGGATTCCGAACACTAAGAAAATAAAACTGCGACAACTAAAAAAGGGGTCTCTCTTCAGAGACCCCCCTTTTCCCTTATCGAATCACGTCAATTAGTCGGCGAGAATAGCCTCAACGGGGCAAACTTCCGCACAGGTGCCGCAACTCGTACACTGATCGGGATCAATCCAACGATGATCGTCCTTTTCGCTGATAGCTTCAACAGGACATTCGGCTTCGCAAGCACCACAATTGGTGCAGTCATCGGTAATTTTGTAAGCCATGACGTTCCTCCTTGTGAGTCTCTGGACTACTATATACTATGAGAGGAATGATAATCAAGTGAGAATTCACCGTTGTCTATTCCTTGCCTCGATAGCCCCAGCTTTCGGATTTACTGCCGAACGTCTCCCGTTCGGCGAGACAGAGTCGAACCCTTCCGGCTATTGCCTCGGCATCAAGGCCAACGGAAGTCAACAGTTCTTTCCGTGAGGCATGCGGCAGAAAACGATCGGGAACTCCAAAGTGGAAAAGATCAATATCGGTATGATATCTTGATATAAGCGCAATCAGGTACTCACCGATGCCTCCGATTGCTGAAGCCTCTTCTACAATAATGAGTGTACGATAGCCGGAGCAACTATCAAGTAGCCACTCTTCATCAATGGGCTTGGCAAAACGTATGTTACAAACATCGGCCCCAACCCCCTCTCGTTCCAGAAGATCGGCGGCTCCGACACACTGTGCACAGATCGCGCCGTAGGATAGAATAAGCACGTCTCCACCTTCCTCTCGCAGAAATACTCCGCGACCCTTTTCAATAGGACGGGAACAGGCCTCTCCAAGAGGAAGACAGGCGTCTTTGGGGTACCGTATCATACAGGGGCCGTCAAGGGTGAGGGCATATGCAAGCATGTGAGGGAGTTCCTCCTTTCCTGCAGGGGCAAGGAGTGTCATCCCGGGAACCGAGAGAAAAAGCGAAAGGTCATAAAGCCCCTGATGAGTCTCACCGTCGGCACCTACAAGCCCCGATCTATCGAGGCAGAAAAGCACAGGAAGTGAGGGGAGTGCTACGTCGTGGATCACCTGGTCCACGGCCCTTTGCATGAAGGTGGAATAGATGGCCACAACAGGTCGCATTCCCGATGCTGCAAGTCCCGCTGCAAAGGTAACAGCATGCTGTTCACTGATTCCGACATCGAAAAAACGATCAGGATAGGTTTCACGAAAAGCAGAAAGCCCGGTTCCTTCAGACATGGCGGCTGTAATTGAGACAATTTCGGATCGTTGTTCAGCCTCACGCATCAAGGATTCGGCAAAAACCTCGGTGAAGGTCATAACGCTCTTTCGCTCGATCTTTCCGTCCACCGCAACCATGGGAGAGACCCCATGATAGGCCGTGGGATTTACCTCGGCAAGAGAGTGGCCCCGTCCTTTCTGCGTAATCACATGCACAATCACCGGCTTATGCAGATGACGAACAGCCTCAAAAACCTCGGTAAGCCTGCTGATCGAATGGCCATCTATGGGCCCAACATATTCAAAGCCGAGTTCGGAAAAAATCGTCTCTTTAAAGACAACAGCTTTTAAGGCTTTCTTAAACCGTATAAAAAGTTCGTAAAGCTTGTAGCCGAGAAAAGGGATTCCCCGTAATCCGCGGTCAATGTATTTGCGAAGGGACTGATAAAACCTTGTTGTCGTTAATTTGGAAACCAATGCGGATAGTTTACTGAGATTTGAATTAACCGAAAGGCCCCCGACATTAGGGCTGATCGACCAGTTGTTATCGTTAAAGATAACAATAAGATCTTTTGCAAGGTCCCCTGCGTGGTTCAGCGCCTCAAATGCCATGCCGCCGGTCATTGCACCGTCACCGATAACAGCAACAACCTTTCCTTCGGAATCACCGGAAAGCCGCATGCCGGTAAGGATGCCTAAACCCGCCGAAATCGAGGTCGAGGAGTGGCCGGTATCCATGGCGTCGTGAATACTTTCACTCCGTTTTGGAAAACCGCTTAAACCATCCTTCTTCCGAATGGTATCGAAACGATCCTCACGGCCGGTAAGCAGCTTGTGAGTATAACATTGATGGCCGACATCCCAGATGATCTTATCCTTCGGTGTAGAAAAAACCCTATGGAGGGCAATGGTCAACTCAACCACCCCAAGGTTGGATGCAAGATGGCCGCCGTTCTTCTGAACAACATGAATGATACGCTCACGGATTTCCTTTGCAAGAAAAGGAAGCGAACCCGAAGGCAGTCGTTTAAGATCGTCCGGCGAGTGAATAGTATGAAGATAGCCGTTTTGTTCGGCCCGCATAAGGCAAATAACCTCCTGAGAAAACAAAACAAAATCAGGGAACAGAAGAGGGAGTGTCGACGGGGAAGAGAAGCTGCAGAAAACGGTTCATATATGCACGGAGAAGTTCTCTTTGCCGCTGCTGACTAAGGGCAGGACGGGAATTCTCACCAGAGACGGATTGATCCACCGCCCCTTGAGCCCCATCAGAAGGGACAACAGGAGGAACAGTGTCATATCGAAGATCATTCTCACCCAATACCTCTCCGGAAGGAAAAGCATTCGTGAGATAGACAAGCTTGGCATCGGCTATATCCTCGAATCGAACGACCCCCTCTACGACTGCATCGGGAGCAACCGATCCTTCGATCGAAACCTCCTCCCTTGTGCCATTAATGAGTATCTGCCGTCGACCGCTGATCAGAAGCGCACCACTATCATCCTTCCCGATAACCCTTGCTGCAAGGGAGGTTGAGAAGGAAAGATCATGCTTCGCCTCCACCGACCGATTCGATGAAGAATCGGCAGACGGCAAAAACGAAGTAAGCTCTCCGGCGTCTCCGCCGGAAAAGCTCAGCTGCGTTGTATCGTCGGAAGTTTGAACCGAATTGAGAGAAAGTACGGTATCGGCATCCAGAAGAACCGAGATAAGGTCCCCCATCCCGTGACCGCCGCCAGCAGCGGCGTATCCGGGAAAACCGGGTTTCCAGAGAGACTCGGCACCAAGCACCATCGGTCCAAACAAAAGTATGAGAATAAACCGATCAAAACTTGAACGTAATCTTCCGTACCCGGTCACGCCGTGTCCCTATTTTTTCTTATGCCGATTCTTGCGCAATTTCTTTTTGCGCTTATGGGTGGCGATTTTATGTCGTTTACGTTTTCTTCCGCAGGGCACCTCGTCACACTCCTTTCCTGTAGTCCTTTGACAATTATGACCATTGACTCCGAACTCGTCAAGGGGAGGCAACGCTTCATAACACGTTGCAATGGTTTAAAGCGTATCGTATGATAGGACTGATGCAAGGGGCACCGGGGGAATTCACATTCGGCTGGGCCGATCCCCAGATAAACAACATGCTAAAAAGTATCTCATCGGAGGAAGTAGCTTACACGCTTCATTTCAACCAGAATGAAGAATTCTTTCTCAAGCTTCAAAGTCCTTTCAAGGTACCGCAATTTCCCATCCATCACGATGTCGACAATCCGGAGCCTTCGGATAGCTATAGGAATGCAGTGATTGGCCTTTTAGAACAGATTTTGCCGCTTTGCCCTTCGGTCTTTGAACATCTGAGTTATATCTTCGATCCTGCGGAGATTTTTCGTCCCCTGTTTTTTCAGATCTACCAAATAAAAAAGACATATTATCTCTACCTCGTCCAACTTGATCTTCGTTACCGCCCAAGTGAGTCCACCATTGTGGAACAGGGAGACAACGACCTAAGCCACTGCTTCCAGTCATGGAAACTTTTTCTGGAGTGTAACCTAATTCCCCTTTCCGGCTTGACAACAGAAGAGGGAAAGGTAGTCGGTTGTAGTATAGAGCAATCGGTCAGCCAAACATGGATAGGCGAAAGCGGCAGAGGCTACATCGTTCAAGGAATATGGATGGATCATGATCTTACGAAATTCTTTTCCAAACTGATGCTTCCGAGCGGCAAAAAAAGTTATCCCTACTACCCTTTCAACTGCAAGCACCGATCGATCTGCCATTCCGTGCTCAATCTTTCACCTGAGGGGAGAAAACGCCATCTTCACATCGCCGTTCAGGCAAGATCCTTTTTGACTCAACACATTGAGACGATGCAGGAAACCCTAAAACGAAAAACCTTTTCCGTTAACCTGCCGCAATTCAATCAGATTAAGGAGCAGATTCCGGAGTACTGGAACAAAATATGGGAACCCCTTATAGTAAAACCCTATCTTAATGAGCACGATATGAAGGAGTTCCTGGTTGAGTTCAATGACTGAATACGAGGGAATGAAGGTCACCATTATGGGACTTGGGCTCCACGGAGGAGGCCTTGCTTCAGCCCGATTTTTCATAGAGGAAGGGGCAGAGGTAACGGTCACAGACCTTCGGGACGAAAAAATTCTCGGCCCAAGTATCAGGAAGCTCGCCTCTTTCCCCGTTCGTTTTGTCCTTGGCCGACACGAAATGAGTGATTTCTCGAAAGCCGATATCGTTGTCAAAAATCCGGCTGTTCCTGCTTCGAGTCCCTACCTGAAAGCGGCGGCACGGGTGGAAAGCGATATTTCAATTTTCCTGCGCCACAACAATCGACCCATCATCGCGGTAACCGGCAGCAAGGGAAAATCGACGGTGGTCTCCGCAATGTTCCATGCCATACAGCTTCGTTATCCTGAGGCCCGGCTTGGCGGAAATATCACCGTCAGCCCCCTCACCTTTATCGACGAATGCAGAGCCGAAAGCGCCGCGCCTGTTATCCTTGAACTTTCGAGTTGGCAACTTGCAGATCTGCGGGGGAAGAGACTTTTGAAGCCCGCAGTTTCGCTCATCACCAATATCATGCATGATCATCAAAACAGCTACGACAGCATGGAGGCCTATGTTGCCGACAAAAAGATCATCTATGCGGACCAGACCAAGGAGGCCTATACCGTAATAAACGGAGACGACCCGTGGTCTGCAGAATTTGCTTCCGAAACCCCTGCAAAGTCAATCCCTTTTTTTCGAGACGAGGGCTCTGCAAGGGGAATCTCGGCCTGGCTTGCCGAAGACGGAAGCGGCTGGTACAGGGATGCATCGGGTGAAGAAGAGATTCTGCCTGCGCACATAGCCATTTGCGGGGAACACAACAGGCTAAATCTTCTATCCGCGGCGTTGGTGCTGAAACTTTTCGGTACAGCAGGCAGCGATGTAAAGCAAAGGTTGGCAGATTTTCGGGGTATACCCCACAGGCTTGAACTGCTTACGGAAAAGCGGCAGGTTCGGTGGTATAACGACAGCGCATCAACCATCCCCGAAGCCACGGCCGTGGCGGTGAAGAGCTTTTCCGCCCCCTTGATCCTTATCACCGGGGGAACCGATAAAAACATCGATTTTTCTCCCCTCGAAAGCTATGCTGCCGTCCCGAAAAAGATGATCCTTTTGGAAGGAAGCGCCTCGGATAAGATGGCCGATATTCTAGAAAGCAGGAACCTACCCTTCTCAGGTCCCTTTGCTTCCCTCAAAGAGGCTGTCCAATGTGCCGAGAAAGAGGCCTCTCCCGGCGATATAGTACTATTTTCTCCGGGCGCAACCTCCTTCGGGATGTTTCTAAATGAATTTGACAGGGGAGATCAATTCAGGGCTCTTGTCGGCTCACTTTAGACAGCCGCTCTACGGCCTATTTTCGCTTTTTGTATTCAAGAAAATACCAGCGCCGAAGTCGTTCGAGACTTCGATACCCTCCGGCACGAATGGAGCGCAAAGGATAATCCCAGGGACCAAGGCGATGAAGGATTGTTCCTCCAAACCCGGTTTTAAAACGATAAAGGCCATGCATGGGATGAGAAGGATCGTCCGCAGGAGGGATTCCGAACAGGTCGTAACTGACACAGCCTGAGGCCTTTGCATCGGTCATTGCCCGCCACTGGAGGGCATATGCAGGCATGAGATTACGGTCTCTATTTGAGGAAGCCCCATAAAGATAGGTTGCTTTTCCGGCGAATCGAGAGACAATGATGCCGGCGATGGCCCGCCCCTCGGTCCGTGCCATGAGAAGCTCAAGCTCCACACCATCCTGGGGATGCTCCTTTACGAGGCGAAAGAGGCTTCGATAGTAGGACTCGGGATGGATGGCGATGCGGTCCCGCTCGGCTGTCTCCCGATAGAGATCGTACCAGGTGCTAAGGCCGCCTACCCCTTCGGAAGAAACCTCAACCCCCTTTCTGGAAGCAAGACGAACATTGTAGCGGGTCTTCGACTTCATCTCGGATAAAAGCTGATCTTCATCCGGATGAAGATCGATAAGCACCGTATTCGGGGGCTGTATATCGACAGGAGCGGGAAGCAGCCCCTCTATTGCCGCCGATCCGGAGTCTGTATCCAGGGGCCAGGGGAGGTCCCAGCGAAGAAGGAGCGTGTCGTAAGGAAGATATTCCTTTAGGGCCCTGGAAAGCGGGGCCAACAACGCCCCTGATCCCGAAGGAAGGGAAGGATGCGGAGCGTAGGCGATTGCAGCTCCCGGCATAAAATGACGGTACAGCACAAGGATTGATACCGGAGCCTTCCATGAAACAGTTGTTACCCGGAATGTGAAAGCCTTCCATCCATAAAGGCCTTTAAGACGAGCCCAGAAACGGCTCTGCAAAAGCCGATCCCCCTCAAAGGAGTCAAGGGGGATCGGACGAACTTCTATAGTATCTGTGTTAACGGACATAAAGATCAGCCGACGCTTCCCTTTTTGACCTTATTCGTTTTGATTGCCTTTCCGGCAACTTCGAGATTCTTACCATCGACCTTGACGCTCCACTCTTCCACACCAATGGGCATGGAGAAAAAGGTATTGGCAGATATCCGTTTCGGGCCGTCACCTTCAGATGTGCCCAGGCCGGCAAGCGAAATCCGACTACCGGGCTCCGCCCAGTCGGCAAAAAGGACCTCGATGGAACGCTCTTCTTCGGGAGCAGTTTCATCATCGGCGGCAAGAAGCATTCCTTCGCTCTTCACTCCCCGCAGCTTTGCAGGCTTAAGGTTATAGACAAGAAGGATGTTATGGCCAAGAAGCTCCTCTTCCTTGTAGTACGGGACCAATCCGCTTACGATGGTACGCTGTTCGTAACCCAAATCGATCTTTTCAATATAGAGTTTGTCGGCCTCGGGATGGCGTTCAATCTCGATAATCTTCGCCACTCTGATATCGACAGCCTCGGCAAATCGTTCGGCAAGAGGCTTCTCCTGCTCCGCTTTTTCTTCCATCTCTTTCTCCTTCTCCCGTGCTTCACGTTCTTTTTGACTTCCGGAAAAGCGCTCCCGCAAAGATGCGATACGCTCATCCTCCAACCGTTCGAAAAGAATCTCAGGCTTCTCAATGGAGCTAATGCCCTTAAAATCACCGAGGATTTCCCAATCGGCCTTGCCGATACCGAAAAAGGAGAGCATACGGCCACTCGTTTCAGGAATGAAGGGCTCCACCAACACGCCGAGATCCCGCACCAGATAAACAAGGGTAGAAAGGAGCGTAGCTGCCGCCTCTGGATTTTCCTTGCGAAGCTTCCAAGGCTCACCCTCCTGGAATGCCTTGTTTCCATACGAAGAGAGAGCAAAGATCTTCCGAAATGCATCACGAAGTTCGGCCCGCTCAAAGTGCTCGGTAATTTCGGCCTCACGTTCACGTATCCAGGCTGCCATATCCGCATCTATTGCAGCCTCGGGAAGCTTCCCATCGTAAAAACGACTGACAAAGGTCAAGGTTCTGTTGACCAGGTTCCCCAGATTGCCAATCAATTCACCGTTCACCTTTTCCTGAAAATCACTCCAGGTAAAGAGAGCGTCTGACTTCTCCGGGCGGTTGTAAAAAATGTAGAAACGCCATACATCCGCAGGAATACCGGTATCCCGGGCATCGGTTCCGAATACGCCGATCCCCTTACTCTTGGAAAATTTTCCGCTCTCATAATTGAGATATTCGGTACTGCTCATGTGGTGCAGAAGGGTCCAGTTGTCTCCACTGGCAATGAGTGATGAGGGAAAAATAACGGTATGAAAAGGGATATTGTCCTTTCCTATGAACTGAAACAGATCAACCTCATCGGGATTTTTCCACCACGTTTCCCACTCGTCGGTAAGGTTTGCGGTAATGGAGATATATCCGATAGGGGCATCGAACCAGACGTAAAAAACCTTTCCCTCGTAGCCGGGCTTCGGCACGGGAATTCCCCACTTCAGGTCACGAGTGATACAACGCTCCTTGAGGCCGTCCCGTATCCAGCTGCGAGTCATCTGAATGGCATTACGGGCCCAAAAGCCCTCGACCGACGCCTTATCGATCCATTCCTCAAGTCTCGGCCTGATCTTCGGCAGATCAAGATAGAGATGGCTGGTCGATCTGAGTTTCGGTGTCTGGCCGCATAAGCCGCAGCGTGGATCGATGAGGTCTGTGGGATCCAACAGCTTGCCGCAGTTTTCACACTGATCACCACGTGCATCTTCATAACCGCAATGGGGGCATGTTCCCCGGACAAAGCGATCGGCAAGAAACCGGTCGCAGGATTCACAGTAGAGCTGCTCGATGGTCTGTTCGGTAATATAGCCGGCGGCATCGACCTTTTTAAAAATATCCTGGACAATATCGGTCTGCCATTGGGTCGATGTCCTTCCAAAGTGATCGAAGGCAATATTAAACCAGGAATAGATCTCCGAATGGATTTTGTAATAACGGTCACAGAGCTCTTTCGGGGAAACACCCTCTTCAAGTGCTCTTGTTTCCGTAGCGGTCCCATATTCATCGGTACCGCAGACATAAAGGGTTTCATAGCCTTTTAAGCGGCAAAAACGCGAAAAAACATCTGCAGAGAGAACCTGAATGAGGTTTCCAAGATGAGGAATATTGTTTACGTACGGGAGAGCCGAGGTAATCAGTCGTTTCTTCTTCATAGTAGCAAAACTATAGCGCGATGAAGGCATGCTATGCAATATCGCCCAGGAAGGACAAACGCAATATTGCAGAGCTTTCCTTGACTATGACCTTATGAGAAGCTACCTTGTAAAAAGGAATACTCTGACCAAAGGAGGTAGTATGCCAGAACGCGATGTTACGCCAGGCAAGGGGCCGCAAATCACTCTCAGTCCCCGTCTGGTGATTATTGCGATCATTGTGATCGCCGTTGTAGGCAGCGTTATGTCGAGCTTTTTCAAAGTCGACGGAAGCGAACAATCTGTCGTTTTAAGGCTCGGTAAATTTAATAGGATTGTAGGGCCGGGGCTCCAGTTTAAAATGCCTTTCGGAATCGAACATAACTATAATGTGCCGACCCAGGTTGTCCAGAAAAAAGAGTTCGGTTTCCGAACGCAGCGGTCGGGAATCGATACAATCTATGCCTCTGGAGACTTTCCAGAAGAATCGATCATGCTTACCGGGGATCTTAACATCATCGATGTCGAATGGATCATCCAGTACCGCATTTCCGATCCCAAGGCGTGGCTGTTCAACGTAAACGATCAAAACCAGACGATTCGGGATATCAGTCAATCGATAATCAACCAGCTTGTGGGAGACCGAGCCATCCTTGATGTCATCGGTTCGGAACGGAGTAATATCGAAATTCAGGCCCAAGAGCTGATGCAGCAGAAGTATGATCAGTACGGCCTCGGCATAACGGTGACCACGGTCAAACTGCAAAATACCGTACCCCCGGAGGGAGAGGTTCAGGAAGCCTTTGAGGATGTGAATGCAGCGGTTCAGGACATGGAACGCTTTATCAACGAAGGAAAAGAGCAGTACAACAAAGAGATTCCCAAGGCACGAGGCCAGGCACAGCGAATCACCCAGGAAGCCCACGGTTATGCGGCGGAACGCGAGAACCAGGCAAACGGTGATGTTGCCCGATTCCTCTCGGTAGAGCGTGAATACAGAAAGAGTCCTGAAATTACCAAACGGCGACTTTACATCGAAATGATGGAAGATACCTTTGCCGATGCCGAGGGTACCGACCTGATTGATAAGCATCTCCAAAACTTCATTCCTTTAAAGAGCCTCCAGCAGGCGGGAGGTCAGCAGTGAAAAAGCTTGTAACAGTTTTGGTCGTCGTATTTATCGCCTTTATCATTTTCGTGCTCATCGGCCCCTTTTATGTGATCAACGAAGGGGAACAGGCTGTAGTCACTCGATTCGGAGCCATTGTGGATGTGGAACAGAATGCGGGCCTGAAATTTAAGGTTCCTCTGATCGACACCGTGGTTAAGTATCCGAAACGAATACTTGGCTGGGATGGAGACGCACAGCGGATCCCCACAAAAGAGAATCAGTTTATTTGGGTCGACACCACCGCCCGATGGCGTATCAATGATCCCAAAAAATTCTACGAATCACTTTCCACCCTTGAGGGCGGATACTCCAGGCTTGACGGCATCATCGACTCCTCGGTACGTACCGTTATCAGTCAGAACAACCTACGGGAAGCTGTGCGAAACAGCAATATCATCAACGATATCGACCGCGTTCCCACTATTGGCCAGGGAGATAGTGCGGTCAGCCAGGATGAAGTTAACCTTGAAGAGTTGAAAAAACTTACCTTTACGAATCAAAATTACGATGAAGTAGGCCGGGGAAGAGAACAGCTCAGCCGGGATATGTTCAGTGCGACGGCGGAACTTATGCCTCAATTCGGGATAGAGTTGATAGATGTGGTACTTCGTCAGATACGATATTCCGACGAGTTGACCAACAGCGTCTATGAACGAATGAAAAAAGAACGAAACCAGATTGCCGAAGCCTACCGCTCCTACGGTGAAGGGCAGAAAGCGATCCTGCTGGGACGTCTTGAAAACGAGAAAAAACAGATCCTTTCCAAGGCCTACGAAGAGGCGGAGACCATTAAGGGTGCCGCAGACGCAACGGCAACGACGATCTATGCAGATGCTTATGAGACCGACCCTGATTTTTTTAATTTCTGGAGAAGCATCGAAAGCTATCGAAAGACCCTTCCGAAATTCAAGAAGACACTCAGCACAGATATGGAATACTTCAATTACCTTTACAACGAGGACGGACGATAGAGTCGCTTTCGGAACACAGGGTAGAACCGGCGGCTTTTGCCGCCGGTTTTTTTGTGCTCCCCATAGTGTTCCGAATCCTGGTGATCAGCCGGAGAACCGGCGATGGGCAAGAGCCTCGAGAGCCGAAAGCTCCCTCTCCAAGGAGGAAAAGCGAATCGGATCTTCGGCGATAAGCCCTTTTGTTTTGGCCACTTCCTCTTTCCAGAGCGCCCGATACTTTTTGTGTGCCATTTTTCTCAGGCAGGAAATAAGCCGGCGCTCATCTCCCCGTTTCGGCTGCTCACTAATCAGCCGACGGAGCACGCCCGCTTCTTCCGCCCTGTCTCTGCACCGAGCCGCATCCAGTCCTTTTGCTATCTGCCTCAGATCATCATCCGTAAGGCGGTCCAGCGTCTCACCGGGGAAAGAGGTGAAGCGGTAAAGACGATCGCTTTTCATCGAGAGCCCCGAACGCAGTTCCACCCGATCCAATGAAGTACGAAAACAGGAGATAAGCCGCTGAGGAACAAAAGCCTCGGACAATAGGGATTCGATCTTCCGGAGAAGAAGAAGACGTTGTAACAGTCTATGTCCTGAAGGGTGTTGAGATCCGCTTAAGCTTCGATCGACGACAAAGAGGAGCTCGATATTTCGATTTGACTTTGTCGGACTTTGTCGCCCTCCCCTGTAAACGGTGTAATCGCTGCTGTAGACCGATACCGATCCATATTGACTCAAGAGATCGAAGAGTTCTTCAAGGGGAAAAATTCCATCACTGCTGTAACTGAAAGCCATCAGACGGCCATGTGATAGTTCCATAAGTTCCCGAAAAGCCCCTGCCACCGTGGATTTCGAACAAAAGGCTGAACGGGTTGCCTTCCAGTCGGAACGGATTCCCGCCTTATGAATAAGATGCCCCGTTGCATCCAACTCGTTTCCGATCGGGGGTTTATCCCAGAGGGCAATGGTATTGAGCAGATGATAGTTGCTTCCGTACTGATGTTGATTGTAGGGAGGGTCAATGTAGCAGAGATCAAAGGGATGTTCGGATAGAAGCCTTGCGGCATCACAGCGAAAGGCAGCCGAGCCGGAAGGGCCGTTGATAAGTGGGGGGACGGAGAGGCGTAACGGAGAGGTAATACGCTTCAGGGCATCCCGGCCATGGCCTCCGAAACCCTTATGACACGCCTTAAACACCCCCGATGTATTGACCTTGGTAGCGGCCTCGTACAAGAGCGGGGCAATCATCAGATCCTTGGCCAGACGTAGGTTTGGCTCGGTAGGATTGCCAGGGATCAGGGTTTCGATATGCTCGCGAACCCTATCGATGAAAAGGGCGTTCTCTTTGGTATAGAAAAGCCGTTCGCGACGATAATCGGCATGTTCTGTCGACGCGGGAGCATAATAGCGGCTGATGTAGGGCTGCAAAGCAGGGCTTTCCTGTTCACCAATCCGCTGAAGCGTCGAGTATAATGAAAGTCCGCCGAAGGGGACAAGCACCTTTTCGGCCTCTTCAGGAGATGGGATTACGGAGGCAGAAACGAGGAGCCTTGAATACTCCTCAAGATCGCCGGCAAAGACGCGGTAGCCCCTGCTTTTTGCAAGCCGGCTCACCGCTCCGCTACCGGCAAAGGGATCGAGAAAGTTCCTAATAGGGGTAAGCTCCTCGAGCTCTGCAAATACATCATTAAAAAAAGGAAGAAGGCGCCGTTTGTTTCCGATGTAGGCAATAAGCTGATCTGTTACATAAGCCTCGTGCACACTCACTCCCCCATTCTTGCTCAAAGCACAAGCAGCTGATAGGATGCCGATATGGAAAAGAGCCTATCAGCAATCACAGGTGATATCAACATAGAAGCACGAAACGGTAAAACCGACGCCCTTATCAGCGGGCTGAGTTACGACAGCAGAACAACCTGCCGGGGAGACCTTTACTTTGCCCTTCCCGGTCTGCATGCGGATGGTCATGCCTTTGTAGAACAGGCAATTGCCGCCGGGGCAAGGGCGGTGATCCATCAGGTTCCCCTTTCGCTCTACCACCCTGAAATCGCATATCTGCAGGTGACGAACAGCAGAATTTCTATGAGCCCGGTAGCGGCGGCCTTCTACGATCATCCGTCGAGGGTTCTAAAGGTGATTGGAGTTACCGGTACCGACGGAAAGAGTTCAACCGTCTCTTTTCTTCATCAACTCTTGACAGGCATGGGGCTGAAATGCGGGTTCCTGTCCACGGTCCAGTTCAATACGGGGGGAGAATCGGTAAAGAACCATTTTCGGCAGTCGACTCCCGAGGCCACCGAGATCCACAAGACCCTCAGGGCCATGGTGGAGGCAGGCTGCAGCCACGCGGTCATTGAATCCACCAGCCACGGCCTTTCTCCGAAAAACAATCGCTTGGGCGACATCTGTTATGATGCGGCGGTGATCACGAACATCAGCCATGAACACCTGGAATTTCACGGGACCATGGAACAATATATGGACGACAAGGCCAACCTTTTCCGCATGACGGGACAAAACCGGGGTATAGCCGTTATTAATATCGACGATAAAAACCACAATCTTTTTGCCGGGACTGCATCCGGCTGCAGGTCGATCTCCTTCTACAGCGCAACAGGAGCACAGAAGGCCGATTACAGGGCCCGTGGGATCGAAGAGACCCCGGCATCCATTGCCTTTACCCTTGACTCTCCGAAAGGCGAGGCACGAGTAGATCTCAACGTGGCGGGACGGTTTAATGTGGACAACATTCTTGCGGCAAGCGCTGCCGTCTGCGAGCTGGAAGGGGTTGAGCCCAAAACACTGGAGCCGCTTTTTCCGGGACTCAAAGCGGTGAAAGGGCGAATGGTCCCGGTGGACGAGGGTCAAGCCTTTCAGGTCATCGTCGATTATGCCCATACACCAGGAGCATTTCGGCGCTTATTTCCAGCCATTCGGCCCCTTGTCAGGGGCCGACTCTTTGCCCTGTTCTCTTCGGCCGGAGAACGTGATCTGGAGAAGCGGCCCGTTCTCGGTTCCATAGCCGACGAATACTGCGATGTCATCGTCCTGGCCGACGAAGATCCGAGGGGGGAAAATCCGATGGCACTTTTAGAGGAAGTTGCCTCGGGTTGCCGCAATAAAACGAAGGGCAAGAGCCTCTTTTTGATCGAGAATAGAAAAGAGGCGATGCGCCACGCCTTTTCCATGATGAAGAAGGATGACTGCATCCTTCTTCTGGGAAAGGGACATGAAGGCTCCATCATCTATGCCAATGGCCCGGTTCCCTGGGACGAGGAAGAAATGGCAAGAATACTCCTACGAGAGCTTACCGGGAAAAGAGAATAGGCCGGTCATACGTTCTGTAAAGCCTCTTGGACATACCAAATCCAGAAACGTTTAAAAAAGACGACCAAAGGGATCGCAATCAGAATACCGACGACGCCGAGTAGGGTTCCACTAAGCAGAATCGCCAGGATGATGGCAAACCAGTTGAGCTTCATCCTGCTGCCCTGAATCTTCGGGCTCAGAACCCATCCTTCAAACTGATTGACCGCCACGAGAACCAGCGTAACCTTTAAAAGCCCGATCAATCCACCGTGGCTGAGGCCAAGAATAAGAGAGGGTACTGCAGCCACAATGATCCCCATATATGGAATAAAATTGGTAAGAGCGGAAAGGAATCCAATAAACATCGCATAGGGGATCCCTACAAGAAGCATTCCCAGCCAGACGGCTACACCGACAAAAAGGGCGACAATCATCTGTCCTGCAATAAAATGACGGATATCCCCGTACACTTCGGAGAGGAAGGAGCGGGCACGCTCCCTACCCGAGGCGGGTAAAAAACGCCAAAGGTTCTTCTTAAAAACCGGTAAGAGGGAGGTAAAGTAGGCTGCGGTAATGACGAAAATGATAAGCGAAGTTGAGATTCCCGGCAGGCGTTGAAAGATATCATTGACGATAATCACCCCAAACTCCGCGGTTTTCTGCATTAAGCTGGAAACAGCCTGTCGGATGCCGTCCATTAGCTCCTGGCCAAAGGGGTTTTGCCGAAGAGCATCAGGAACGGAAAGGGAGAGAAAAGAATCCCGAAGAACGGGAAAGAGCTTGCGCCCTTCATCAAGGATGATGGGAATAATCCCGCTTATGCCGAAAATGAGAATCGAAAATATGATGACGGAAGAAAGGGTAATGGCAAGGCGGTAAGGGAAAATCTTGATCTTATACAATCCCCGGGCCGGTACCTCAATAATAAGGGAGAGGTACCACCCAAGGGTCAGAGCCCCGGTAATGGTCGGACTTAAGATATAGGCAAGACAGAAGAGAAGGAAGTAGGCTAAGATTGCCAAACCGGCAGGATCGAAAGCGGTTTTCGGTTTGGCCCTTCTTTTTTTTACACGAACTAGATAACGATCGGTTGGTTCAGCCATGCAGCCCCCTTGCTTTTTTTGACGATTCATCCTACCTAATAGTCATACACAAAGAAAAGGAATGTCAATGCCATGAAAAGGATCAAAGTTGCGCTGCTGTTCGGTGGAAAATCGGGAGAACATGAGGTTTCCCTGGTATCGGCGGCATCGGTCTTCAAACATATAGATAAAGAACGGTTCGATGTGGCTCTCATTGCCGTGGACAAGGATGGGGCGTGGTTTCTCCAACCTCAGCCTCTGTATGACGAGAAAGAGGGCGGTTTCGTGGTAGAACGAAAAGAAGAAAACAGGGTATATGCCGTTCCCGCAGGCGGCCTTCGTACGATGGCGAAGCCGCTGGATATTGAGCTTGTCTTTCCTGTCCTACACGGGACCTTCGGAGAAGATGGAACCGTCCAGGGGCTTCTGGAACTCTGCGATCTTCCTTATGCGGGAGCGGGAGTGCTGGGAAGCAGTCTTTGTATGGATAAAGCCGCAGTCAAACGTATATGGATTCAGGCCGGCTTACCGGTGGTACCCTTTGAAGAGCTGCGGGAGGTCAGCTGGAAGCGCTCGAAAGGTGCGGCAGCGTCCGTTCGCAGGGCCGTCGATCGATTCTCCTTTCCGCTTTTTGTCAAACCCTCAAGGGCAGGCTCCTCGGTCGGGGTTTCCCGCTGCGAAACCGAAGAGGGTCTGTATGCAGCAATAGAAGACGCCTTCTCCTTCGACGACAAGCTTTTGATCGAACCGGCGGTGCAGGCGAAGGAGATTGAGTGTTCGGTTATCGGCAATCAGGAACTTACGACCTTTGCTCCGGGAGAGATTGTTCCGTCTCACGACTTCTACGACTACGATGCCAAGTATATTGATCCGGACGGCGCAAACCTGCTCATTCCATCCTCTCTCAACGAGGAGCAGCAAAAAATGGTGAGGCAGATTAGTGCACGGGCCTATCGGGTCGCGGAGGCCGAGGGCTTTGCACGGGTAGACTGCTTTTATGAAGAGGCAACAGGTAAGGTCCTTCTCAATGAGATCAACACCATACCAGGTTTTACGAAGATCAGCATGTTCCCCAAACTGTGTGAAAACGGGGGCGTTGCCTATGGAGAGTTACTGACAAAATTACTGGACCTTGCCGTCGATCGTCACAAGATACGAGGGGCAAAATCCTACCAGTGGTCGTAGGCAACAATCTGCGACAGGGGCTTCCGCTCTCCGAGGGGGGGGCGGTGGCGACTCTTTCCCAGAAGCAAAAGAAGGGGCACCCGCATGGAATAGGGGACCGAAAGGATTTCCTTAACAAGGGTCTCATTGTAGGTCCCTAGAGCGTGGCTTCCCACATTCTCGGCCTCGGCCTGAACCATCATGAACGACGCGGCAATGGCGATATCCATGGGATAGGAATCGTGGCCGTTGGGCATCCTGTAGTCTATATTGGTGGAACAGAGTGCGATAATAACCGGTGCCTCACCGACATGATCCTGCTGGTAGGCGGCATCGTAGAGCTTTTCCCGTACGGCTTGGGAACGTACGACAATAAAACGCCACGGTTGCCGGTTTTTTGCTGATGGAGCCCGTCTGCCGGCTTCAAGGATTCTATCTATGGTCTCCTGATCCAGCACCTCATCAATAAAACCCGTTGTTGTCCGTCTTTCTGCGATTTCCCGCAACACCTGCATATCTTCTATCCTATCCGCTTGACCTCAAGGCATCAACCCCGTATGGTTAGAAAAAATGAAAAGCAAGCAGCTTCTTTTGCCCTTTCTTTTTTTTCTCATCTCTTTTCCGGTGCAATCTTATCACATGTCAATCTTTCCGCGCTATGAAAATAGCGAAGGAGAAAAAAGGGCCGTCGCATCGCTGCTGGAGGTTCTCCGTAGCTACGGTACAGATCCGAAGTTGCTTATGCAGGAAGAGGGGCCTGTTGTTTCCCAAAGCGTTTCGATTTCGGTACATATCCAGGGAAATGAACCGCGACTGGGAACCGTTATTTTTCTTGTTCCCCTCAATCATCCCTATCGAGCAACGCAGGAACAAGATTATTCCGCGGGTATAGAGGCGGGGCTGGCGATAGTGAAAGAAGCGGCATCGAAGCCCGGGGCAAAAAGTGTCGAGGTACTTTTTCTCGGAGGAGAGTTTCCTCCTCCTGATCTCCTTTCCGACCAGCTTTTCTTGCGGTCGGCCGAAGGGATAGAACCTGGCCCCGACGGGAAGGGATTCCTTCCTGCGGGTTCTCTGACCTTTCTCGAAACCTTTTATCCAGAAGTTCCGGTCATGTTCGTCTACCTCTCCTTTCCCACGCCCCCGGCAACGCTGGCCGTTATACCGGCAGGCTCGGGGAAGCCTTCCCCCTCATGGCTGTATGCAAAGATCAAGAAGGCCCTGGATGATTCGGCTTCCTCCTGGTATTTTGCCGAGGCACAGACGAGACTCAACCGCCTCGACTTACAGGACGGGCCCTCCCCCATCGATCCCTATCTGCAGGCGGGTTACCCTGCCATCGAAATTCGGGGAAAGGGAACAGGGCGTTGGGAAGAGGGGAAAATAGCCCTTTTTCTCCGCTCTCTCATAGGGAAGGAGCCGATTCCTTCATATCAGGATAATCACTACCTCATACTCGGGAATCGTCATAAAAGCCTCATTATTTCGGAGCGAAACTATCTGCTCTTTCTCCTTGTTGTTTTTGCCGGTATTCTTACCTATCCCTTCATAGCGGTAGGCCGCTTCAAAAAGTATCTAAAAACCCTTTTGCGACATGTGTGGTCCATTCCTCTTTTGGTCGCCGCCCTGTTTGTATTTTTGCTTTTTTCAACGCTTCTTCTTGGAGTCGCAGGAATAGTTCGCGACAATGACCAGCTTTGGAGGGTTCATCCATCAGCCTTTCTCTGGTTTAAAATTTCGATCGCAAGCCTTTTGTTTTTTCTCAATCAACGCCTTTTTGGACGCTTGCCTTTTAGTCGAAGAGGAAGCTTTTATTCGGCATCGGCCCTTTTCTTTCTTCTGGCCGATATTATAATCATCTCATTCTTCGATATAGGCCTTACCTCCTTTATCATCTCAACCTTTGTCTGCGTCTTTTTCTTTACCATCGTCCGTCACAGAATGCTCAAACTCTGCTTTCTGCTGCTTTCGTTATTTCCCATGATCTGGGGACTCTACGGTATTTTTACGCTTCCAGCCTACAGGGCCGTACGGTTTCTTCTTCTCTCACCGCTTTTAGGAAATCTCATTATGGCGGTCCATCTTTTACCCTATCTGTTGATGACTATCAGGATACGTTACCTTTTTCATCATCCTTCACCCAAGATCACGAAAGCAATAACAATCGGTTTGGAACTTGTTGCAATGAGTTCCGCCGTTGCCTCCGGAATATACATTCTTAAGGCCTCGCCTCTTCCCAATAATAGTAAGCTACCCTTGAATATCGAACAGGACATCTTGCCGAACGAAGAACGGGCCGATTTCATCTTTACCAGCCCTATTCCCATACCCGCTTTTCAGATCGACGGCCATACCATCGAAGGAACTGAAGGTGTTATTACACAATCGGTCGAAACCTTTCCCCTCGCCGTCGAGATCGAATCGGAGCCTTTCTTATCGAGAAAAAGCTATTCAATCGATATGAAGGGAGAGGGCCCGGCGGCCACATTGACAGCCGTTATTCGAAGCAAAGAACCATTTACGGTTCTCGATGCGTCCAGGCAGTGGTCAATGGCGGCCGACAGAAAATCGGTTCGTTTCCTTATAGAGAATTTTCCCTCTCTCCCTTTTACTCTTGATGTTACCCTTCCCAGAAATTTTGCGGGAACACTGGAGTTGGAACTTTACTATCCGGAACCAAGACTCCCGCTTCCCGATTTTGATAGAAATGGCTTTGATGTTCACGCTTCGTCGATACTTCGACAGTCGGTGCCCCTCAAATGAGCAGGCGATGTGAACCGATCTTTTTTCATGTTGATATGGATGCCTTCTACGCCTCGGTGGAACAGGCGGATAAGCCGGAGCTAAAGGGAAAGCCAGTAGTCATTGGAGCCGCTCCGGGTGGACGAGGGGTCGTTTCCGCCTGCTCTTACGAGGCCCGCCGTTTCGGTGTCCACTCCGCAATGCCCATCTCGGAAGCCTACCGCCGTTGTCCCAAGGCCCATTATCTACCGGTACGGATGAAACGTTATCAGGAGGTAAGCCGTACCATCATGGCCCTGTTTTCCCGATTCACACCGGAGATTCAACAAATCTCTGTCGATGAGGCTTTTCTCAATCTAACAGGTACCGAGCGGCTTTTCGGCCCCCCTGAGGTCGTGGCGCGCAGCATCAAGGAACTGGTACGGGAAACTACGGATCTCACGATATCGATTGGTATTGCCCAGAACCGCTTCCTTGCGAAACTTGCTTCGGAAGCTGGGAAACCCGACGGCTTGGTACGGATTCTCCCCGGTGATGAAGAGGCATTTATCGATACCCTCTCGCTGAGAGAGCTGTGGGGATTGGGGAAAAAAACCATGGAAAGGCTTAACGATTTGAATATCCGTTCAGTCAAAGAGCTTAGGAGTCTTTCGGAACAGAACCTGAAACGGCTTTTGGGGGATGGAACAGGAGCCTTTCTCTACCGTGCGTGTCGTGGAATTGATCCGGGAATCTTCACCGACGAACCCAAAAGCCGATCGATCAGCAACGAAACGACCTTCCCCCACGACACCCATGACAACGAACTCATCCACACGGTATTGCTGGATCTTTCCCATCAGGTTTTCTTTCGCCTGCTCTCCGAGAAGGGAAAGGCATACACAGCCTTTATCAAGGTGCGCTTTTCCGATTTTAAAACGACAACCGCACAAAAGACCCTTAAACGATCACTCTCTTCGGCCGAGGAGCTCTTTGAATTGGCACAGCAACTTTTGCAGTGGCGATGGGACGGAACATCGGATATCCGATTGATAGGCATCGGCGTTTCCGGTCTAAGCGAGCATGGGGCAAACCAATCCGACCTTTTTGAAGATCCCTGGGAACGAAAAAAGCAGGTGGAAGAGGCGGTATTGAATATCCGCAAGAAGGGAAACAAGATTATTAAGGCGCGTTTTCTTCGACCCGGTAAAGTTCAAGACGATGATCGAGAAAATCACTAAAGACAAGCAGGGATCCATCGGGTGAAAGGTCGAGTCCCGTGGGCTGATTTCCTCCCCACACCATGTCGAGAACCCTGCCCGATCGTGCATCAAGACGGACAAGAGATCCGAACTCATCTCCAGCGTAGAGATAGCCTCGTGACCCGTTTTTTCCCCTAACAGAGGCGTACAAACAGCGTTCCTGCGGATCTAAGGCAATGGTATTTACATTCGACCCGATTCTCCGTCGCCAGAGGAGCCGTTCCGTCCTCGTGTCGATGCTTCCGACGCTGCCGTGATACATATCGGAAAAATAGAGGCGCCGCCCGGCGGTATCGATAACAAGATGGCGCATGGCGCCCGGTCCCGTTTCTATACTGTGCCCCTCCCCGGTGCGAAGATCGACGACCGCAATATTTCCATCGCTGAAATTTGCAATATAGAGCTTTTTTCCGTCAGGAGAGATCGCCATGCCACGGGGAATACCATCCACGGAAAAGGTGCGGAGGACCCTGCGGGTGGCAACATCAATTTCGGCAACGCTTTGGCCGATCCAATGAGAGACATAGACCCTACTATGGGAAGGATTGGTAATAAGGACCTTCGGCCAGCTGCCTCCGGCGGAAATCGATTGCTTGAAACGATAGGTCCCGGTTTCAAAGATGTGAATCTTTCCGGTCGTCATCTGTGAAACCCAAAGTTCACGACGTTCGGGTAGCTCCACCATCTCTACGAAACCAAGTCGATCGGCATCGTTTAGGGCCGGAGACGAGGCGGCAACGGCTTCGAAGCTGGAGCTGTCGAAAACCTCTATTCCCGAACCATCCAAAAGGGCCGTGGCAATTCTACTCCCCCCCTCCACGAAAAGCACACTTTTCGGCTGACTCCCCGTCTGGATAAAACCCATAAAGCCAAGCGAAGAAGAACGAGGTTCCAATTTGACCTCGAGATCCATTCGGGGACGCAACCTGCTAAGAGGACCGGAAAGCGAGGGATGGCGGAGCAGGCGATCACGATATCCCGGTGCGGAAAGTTTCAACACCGCGGGGAACTGTGTCGTGAAGCGATACAGCCTTACCGCCTCAGGCATTTCGATCGTAATAGGATAGACAGGTACATCGTCGGCAAGAAGAAGAGCATTTTTGGGAGCCAGTTTCAAGGAGAGGTCCCAATCTTGACCCGATAAAGAAATAAAGGAAAGCTCAAACAGCAGAACAACAAGGCAGTAACGCTTCATCGGCGCCATTGTATCATGGTGAAGAATTGTGGTATACAGAATTTATGGACCGTTCGCGACACATCATGGTGGTAGTCGGACTTCTCATCTTCGCCGTAATCATGATCATCATCGACTACCTGGTCCCAATCGAGATAACCTCGGATGCTCCTGCCGAAATACGAAGGGCGGCGGTGGAACAGGGACTCCCGCTGATCGGTACACCCTATCGTTTCGGAGCAAAGGGCCCTGTCGCCTTCGATTGCTCCGGCCTTATCGTCTATCTTTACACCAAGGCTGTGGAGGCATCGGAATTCAAACTCCCCTTTGAGGATGCACATGCGCAGGAACTTGCCCACCAGTACTCCAGTCCCGTTTCCGATCCGATGCCCGGAGATCTTGCCTTCTTTCAGTCGGAAACGGGGAAAATCACCCATGTCGCGCTTATTATCGCGGTAAGCGAACAAGAGTTTCTACTGCTCGAAGCAAGCGGCTACACTAATTCGGTGGAAAAACGCAACGTGGAAAAAAACAGAAGCGACCTTTTCAGCGTGGCACGGCTGCGACTCGTGAAGCACTATTAACATAGAAAAACCGACAGCAACCTAAAAGGTAACCAGGCGATCGGAATCTATCTCACGCACATAAATCCTGCGATAACGACCGGAGTGACTCGGCGGTTCTTTTTTGTCGGGAGGAGCTTTTCGGGAGAAGAAAAAGCAGAGATCCTCCATGTCGTGGATATTTTCGATAAGCGAATAACGAAAAAAGCAGGAATGGCCCTCGACAATTGCCTTTTGAATAGGGGCATCATCCAGGAGTGTGGGATCGATGTCCCGTCGCAGATGTTCCCGAATACCGCCATACCATGCCATCTGGAAAAAAACCTGCTTCAGAGTCCCTCCCGGCTCCCGGTAGTAGAGTTCATAGATCCCTGCCATGGAAGGAGCCGATCCTAAAATTGTATAGCGTTCGGCTTTGGTGAGGTGAGACCAGGCAATGGAAAAATAGACATCATCATCCTTTTCCTGCTTCTTTACACGAAACCGCTTTATATCTTCCATGGCTTATAGTACCAACCGAAAAAGAAGAGGGCAATCGATTTCCTGGACGAAAGAAGCCCCGCTCGTTACAATGAGCGACATGGATTTGCATATTGTCCTGGTGGAGCCGGAAATTCCACAAAATACAGGAAACATCGCCCGCACTTGTGGTGCTCTCGGGGCCGATCTTCATCTCGTTCATCCCCTTGGATTTTCCACATCGGACCGCTATCTCAAAAGGGCGGGACTCGATTACTGGCATCTTTTAAAGGTGCATCATCACGACAGCCTCCAAGCCTTTCTCAACGACTATGGAAACGAAAACCTTTACTTTGTTTCAAAAAAGGCCCCCTTACGCTACGATCACATCAGCTATCCCGATCGACTCTTTCTTCTTTTCGGTAAAGAAACGGCAGGGCTGCCCGAAGAACTACTGAGGAAGCATCGGGACACAACAGTCAGGATCCCCATGGTAGCCGAGGCCCGATCACTCAACCTCTCAAACGCCGTCGCCATCATGGCCTATGAAGTCCATCGGCAACACGATTTTCCCGGCCTCATGGAAAAAGGAGGACTGGTTTAACCTCTTTTCACTGATAAATCGGCATGGTACTCTCTTTAGCTGAAAGGAGAGAAAAGATGCATACGATAGGAATTATCGGTACAGGGGTTATGGGGACAGCCATTGCAACAGGAGTTCATGCCGCCCACCCCTCCACCGGAATTGTTCTCTTTGATATCAACCGCAAGACCGGTCAGGCGCTGGCAGAAAAGATAGGCGGGACCTTTGCCCAAAGTCCAAAGGATTTAATTCAGACAGTCAAACAAGAGTCGGGAACCATGGTCCTCGCCGTAAAGCCACAGCACCTTGAGGGCCTTGCACAGGAAATCGGCAAGGATTGCGAAGGACTTCGGCTCATCTCGATTGCGGCCGGTCGATCGATTCAGACGATAGAACCTCTTTTTCCGGGAAGCTCGGTGATCCGTTTCATGCCGAATATCGCGGCCCAAATAGGCAAAAGTATCGTCGCCGTTGCCGCTCCCGAGGGAACCGCTCCCGACTTTCTTGAAGAGGCGCAAACCATTGCCAAATCTTTGGGAGAAGCCGTATTGCTTGACGAATCGCTTATCGCGGCATTTACCGGAGTCTCCGGTTCGGGTATTGCCTATGTGTTTTCCTTTATTCATGCCCTGGCATTGGGAGGAACAGAAAACGGCATTCC